>JALVQZ010000037.1 GCA_027036355.1 Acidimicrobiia bacterium
CCCGTCGTCGACGACCGGCACGGTGGTCGTGGTCGTCGACGACGGGACCGCGGTGGTGGGGGTGACGACCGGGCCCGCGCACGAAGCCACCAGCAGGGCCGACACCAGCAGGGAACCGCCACGGAGAAGCGTCCTCGTCATGACACGCACCTCCTGTCCTCACCTCGATCATCTCCGGCGAGGGTCCCTCACGCCACGGGCGAAAGTCCTCCTGCATGGGCCGGTCCGGACCCGACGGCGGTGCCGGCGACCCTGCCTCGAACCGCAAGGTGCCGTCAACGTCGCCGCAACGGTCTCGGGGTACAACCCGAGGGCACGCACAGCCGACCGCCGGACCCACAGGAGGCCACGATGACCGCCCAGACCCCGCTCCGCACCGACGCACTGGTCGATGCCGACTGGCTCGAGACCCATCTCGACGACGAGGGACTGGTCGTCGTCGAGATCGACGTGAGCCCCGCCGCGCACGAGGAAGGCCACATCCCCGGCGCCGTGCTGTGGAACATCTACTCGGACCTGAAGGACGACGGCTACCAGCCCCGCCCGATGGCCCATATCGAGGCGCTCCTCCGCCGCTCGGGGATCACCGACAGGTCCACCGTCGTGTTCTACGGCTACGCGCCGGCGCTGGGCTTCTGGCTCGCTCGGTACTGCGGCGTCCGTGACGTCCACGTCCTCGATGTCAGCAGGGACCGGTGGCGCGCCTCCGGTCGGCCGTGGACCTCCGAGTCGTCGCCTCGGCCGCCGAGCACGTTCGGCATCGACACGCTCGCCGTCGGCATGCGGGCGACCCGACGATCGATCATCGACGCCATCGAACGAGGCGTCACGATCCTCGACGTCCGCAGCGACCTCGAGTACGAAGGCGAACGGTTCTGGCCCTCCGGCGGTATCCCCGACGGCGGCCGCGTCGGGCACATCCCGACCGCGGTGCATCTCCCGGCAGCCGAGCTGACCGGACCGGACGGGGCGTTCCTTCCCGTGGAGGACCTCGCAGAGATCCTGTCGCACGAGAGCCTCACACCCGACCGAACCGTCATCACCTACTGCACCGTCGGAGCCCGCGCCGCGACGGTCTGGTTCGCCTTGACCCAGCTCCTCGACTTCCCAGACGTCAAGGTCTACGACGGGTCCTGGACCGAGTGGGGCATGGCCGACGACACACCGATCGCGCTCGACTGAACGCCGCGATGTCAGCCGAGGAGCTCCAGGTAGAGCCGTTCGGTGGGTTCGCTCGGGTCGATCCCCAGTTCGTCCCTGAGGATCACCCGCAGTCGCTCGTAGACGCGCAGCGCCTCGGCGACGTTCCCCTCCGCCGCATGGGCGCGCATCAACAGCCGATGCCCGCTCTCACGCAGCGGCGCCGATCGAACCAGAGCACGACCTGCCTCTCGAGCGGCCGGGATCTCGGTCCCTCCCAGACCCAGACCGGCGATCCCATACGCCTCCAACGCCCGGACATGGAGCGCATCGAGACGCCGGCGGACCTCGTCGATCCATTCGGTGTCCTCGCCGGGAAGGAACCCTCGGCGTGCGGTGAACAGGGCGCCTTGGGACGCGGCCCAAGCCTTCGCCCAGTCCTCCCGGACGAGGGCGGACTCGGCCCGATGGATCGCATCCTCGGCGGCCTCGATGTCCACCCACGCCTCACCCAGAACCAGCCGGACCGTTCCACGACCCTCGATACGGGCTGGAGCCAGCGCCCGACGGAGTCGAGACAACACGACGTTGAGGGCGGCTTCGGTGTCGTCGGGCCCACCCGTCGACCACAACGCCTCGATCAGCTCGCTCCGGGGGATCATGCGGTGCCGGTTGAGCACCAGATAGGCGAACGCGAGGCGCCCCTGCCGTCCCGGCAGCGCCTTCTCCACCCGCACGTCGGCGATCTCGACGACGATCGGGCCGCAGATCTGGATCCGTGTCGATGGCTGCAACGTATCGACAACCTACCTGTGCCATGCTTCCATCGGCAACGGAGCGACCAAGGAGCACACGATGGATCGGATCATCCGCTGCGAGTGCGGGTTCATCGCCAGAGGCGACACGGACGAAGCCGTCATCGAGGAGATCCGCGAGCACATGCGCGACGACCACCCGGCGCTGCTCGAGCAGGTCGACACCGAGGACCTGCGCAGCTGGATCGAGGTCGAATGAGCCCGAAGGAACGAGCGCGATGACCGCCGCGCCGGCGACGATCGCCGCCATCCAAGCGACCCCGGTCTTCCTGGACCGCGACGCGACCGTCGATCGGGTCATCTCCCTGACGAAGGAAGCCGCCGGCGGCGGCGCCGACCTGGTGGTCTTCCCCGAGGCCTTCGTCCCCGGCTACCCCGATTGGGTCTGGCGAACGACCCCGTGGGCCGCCCCATCGAGCGGCCTGTACCAACGGCTCCTCGACCAGTCCGTCACCGTCCCCGGTCCCGCCGTCGAGGCGATGGCCGCGGCGGCCAGGGACGCGGGCGTGTACATGGCCGTCGGCATCGACGAGCGCGAACCCGCCGGGTCGACGATCTACAACTCGTTGCTCTACCTGGACCCTGCCGGCGAGGTCCTCGGGGTCCATCGCAAGCTCATGCCGACCGGAGGGGAACGACTCGTCTGGGGCTACGGGGACGGTTCGGGTCTCGTGTCGTTCGAGACCCCGTTCGGGCGGGTCGGCGGGTTGATCTGCTGGGAGAACTACATGCCCTTGGCCCGCGCGGCCATGTACCGCCAGGGCATCGACATCTACCTGGCCCCCACGTGGGACAACTCGGACGTCTGGGTACCCACCCTCCAGCACATCGCCAAGGAGGGGCGTTGCTACGTCGTGGGCACCAATTCGGTCCTCCGGGGAAGCGACGTGCCCGACGAGCTCGGCGCCTCGGAGATCTACGGCGGCGACGACGACTGGATGAGCCGCGGCAACGCCACGATCGTCGGGCCCGACGGAACGATCCTGGCAGGCCCCGTACGCGGCGAGGAGGCGATCCTCTACGCCGAGGTCGACCCGGGCAGGGTCGCCAGGCAACGGATGCAGTTCGATGCGTGCGGGCACTACGCCCGCGACGACGTGTTCACCCTCACCGTTCGCGGCATGCCCACGCCACCGGGCACATCTCTGCCGGACACCGGCGACGATCAGGAGGCCTGACCGCCGCCCGCGGCGGGCCGGCGCACGGGAAGGATCATCGAGCGGGACGTCGCATCAGCGGCTGCACGAAACGGCCGACGCCCAACGGCTCGGCGGCGATCGCGGCCAGCACCCCGCCGGTCATCGCCCCGACGACGCCGGGCGCCGCCGCATCCGCGCCGGCCAGGAACAGGCCCCGCACGCCGGTTCGCGGTCCGAGGCTCGGATCGACGAAACGGGCAGGCTCGGTTCCGAGCCCGTAGATCGAACCTCGGAACGCCGCCGTGAAGTGGTGGGTCGACAACGGCGTCGACAGCTCCACGTGCTCGACGTGCGCCGCCAACTGCGGGTACTCGCCGAGGTACTGGCCCAGCAGCTCGTCGGTGAGCCGAGCCTTGAACGCCTCGTAGTCGTCGGGCCTCCGCCGCCAGCGGGTACCCAGCCACGGTTCGAAAGGCTCCCAAGGAACGAAGGTGATGACCTCCCCGGTGTGGTGGCGGGCCGGTCCCGGATCGTGAAGTGGATCCTTGAGGGACGGGAAGCTGCAGAACAGGACGGGCGCCCGACCCGGTTCCCGGTCCGGAGCGACCTCCCACGAGGTCTCCTCGAGATCCCAGGTGCGGTAGTACCACTGGCAGTACCGTCGCGCGCCGAGCGACGCGATGTCGGCTCCGGCGAAGCCCACGTACAAGGAGACGTGCGCCGGTCCCGCCTCCCGATAGGCGTCGGGGCCGGACCCTGGAAGCTCGCCGCCGAGCATCGCCGCGGTCGGCATCGCCCCGGCCGCGGACACGACCTTCGCAGCGTGGATCTGCGTGCCGTCGTCGAGGACGACACCGGCCACCTTGCCCCGGCGGGTCACGATCTCGACCACCTCGCGGCGGACGGCCGTCCATCCGCCGGCATCCGCGACCGTCTGCAACAGCGCCTCGGCGATGCTCGACGCGCCCCCCGCCGGGTACCAGGCGCCACGGAGGAAGTGGGCCACCATCAGCGCGTGCATCGCGAACGACGACCGGCTGGGTGGTGCGCCGTAGTACCCCCATTGAGCGGCGAGAACGGTTCGGAGTTGCGGATCGGTGGTCACCGACCCGAGCACCTCGGCGGTCGTTGCGGCCAGGAAGGGCTCCGCGCCGGCCGTCGCCTTCCGCCGGCCTCCGGGCGCCAGATAGCCCGGGACGGCTCGCATCTGCAGATAGCGGGCGGTGGCGCGGGCTGCTCGCCGCACCATGTCGAGATAGTCGTCGATCCCTTGCCGTTCGGCGGGAAACGCATCGACGAGGGTGTCCCGGAACGCCTCCCGTGAGCTCGGGAAGGCGATCGTGAACCCGCCCGGGAAATGGAACTCGTCGTAGATGTCGCCGACGGACTCCCACCCCAGCCGGTCCCCTGCCAGCTCGCGCAGGAGGCGGCCGGGGAAGCTGCGCTCGCTCATCTCCCCCACGATGTGCACACCGACGTCCCAGTGGTAGCCGGGACGTTTGAACGTCTGGGTGAACCCGCCGGGGATGGCGTGCCGTTCGAGGACGAGCACCCTGCGGCCGGTTCTGGCCAAGAGCGCAGCGGCGGTCATACCTCCCATCCCCGACCCGACGACGATGGCGTCCCACGGTCCGTCGGGGATGTCGTGGCTCCACGGGTGGGTGCTCCGCATGTCGGTCCCTCGGTCGCCTGTCCCGGCACCCTACCCGCCCGCCGGCGCCAGGGGCCGAGGCGCGAGCCTCTACGCTGCGGTCGATGGTCGCCCGAGCTGCCACCCGTACCGACCCTCCGGGGCTCCTCCGCTGGTTCCGGCCGTCCAGCGACGCCGGGCTGATGGTCCTGGCGTTGATGGTCGGCGTCGGCGCCGGAGCCGGAGCGGCGATCCTGATCTGGGCCATCGAGCTGGTCGGCGCCGCCGCCCGGTGGGTCGGCCGGCTGCCGATCGAAGACGCCTGGATGCTGGTGACGGTCCCCGCCGGCATGTTCGTCGCCTGGGCGCTCACGAGCCGCTTCGCTCCGGAGGTGGCCGGTCACGGCGTCCCGCAGATCATCGCCGCCCTCACCGTGCGCGGGGGACGGATCCGCACGCGCGTCGCACCGCTCAAGACCGTCGCGACGGCGCTGACGATCGGGGCCGGCGGGTCGGCTGGGCGGGAGGGGTCGATCGCCCAGATCGGTGCCGGGATCGGGTCGATGCTCGCCCAGGTGACCAAGCTGTCGGAACCCGAGATGCGGGCCCTCGTCGCCGCCGGCGCCGGGGCCGGCATCGCGGCGACGTTCAACGCACCGATCGCGGGGATGTTCTTCGCCATGGAGGTGATCCTCCGCGACCTGTCCATCCGCTACCTCCACACGGTCGTCGTCGCGGCGGTGGCCGGTGCGGTGGTCTCGCACACGCTGATCGGCGACGAGTTGACCTTCCAGGTCGAGGCCTATGCCCTCGACGATCCGTGGCAGCTCGTGCTCTACGCGATCCTCGGCCTCGTCGCGACCGGACTGGCGATCGCGTTCATCGAGGCCCTCGAAGGCACGGCAGTCCGGTTCCCTCAGCTCGCCGGCTGGAAGCGCCCGGTCGTCTTCGGTCTCGTCGTCGCCGGGGTCGGCCTCGCTCTCCCGAAGGTGCTCGGCACCGGCCAGTCGTTCATCGAGGAGGTCCTGCAGGGCGACGTCGCCCTCGCTTGGTGGCTGTTCGGCCTGCTCGCCCTCGCCAAGATCGTCGCCACGTCGGCGACCCTCGGCGGCAAGGGCGCCGGTGGCATCTTCATGCCGAGCTTGTTCATCGGAGCGATGGCCGGCGCCTCCTTCGCCGAGTTGTCGTCCGTCGTGTGGACGCAGTCCCCTCTCCAGGCCGGCGCCTTCGCGCTGGTCGGGATGGCGGCCGTCTTCTCCGGGGTGGCGCGCGCCCCGTTGACGTCGATCCTCATCGTCTTCGAGGTGACCGGCGACTACGGGCTGGTGATGCCGCTCATGTTGACGGTGGCGATCTCGACCTTCCTCGCCAACAAGCTCCATCCCGAGAGCGCCTACACCGCTCCGCTACTCCGGATGGGGATCCACACCGGTCCCGCCGCCCACGTCGATCTCCTCGACACCGTCCGGGTCCGCGACCTGGGCCTGAGCACACCGGTGACGATCCCCCCGGAGGCCACGCTTGGTGAGGTCAGCGGCATCCTGCAGCGACGCCGGCTCCACGGTGCACCGGTGGTCGACGACAAGGGCCGGCTGCTGGGGATCATCGCCGAGTCGGACATCCTCCGGGCGGGCGGACCATCCGATCAGGTCCGCGCCCGCGACGCGATGACCCCGAACCCGGCGACGGTCACCGAGGACATGCCGATCTCGGAGGTGCTGGAGCGCATGGCGGTCCTCGGCGTCGGACGTCTCCCCGTCGTCGCCGCCGACGATCCGGAGCGCCTCCTCGGGGTGTTCCGCCGGGAGGACGCCATCAACGCCTACCACCTGGCCCTCGGCGCGGCCGCCCGTCAGGACCGCATGCCCGAACGGGCTCGGGCGCGTCGGTCGGACACGACCGGGTTCTTCGAGTTCGAGATCGGCGCAGACTCCCCGATCGCAGGGCGACGCATCAAGGAGGTCCCGTGGCCGGAGGGATGCCTCGTCGTGTCGATCCACCGCGGCAACCGGGTCCTGGTCGCCTCCGGTGACGAGGTGCTCCGCGCCGGAGACGCCCTCACCATCTTCGGCGACGACGTCGCCCGCCGCCGTCTCGCCGAGCGGCTCCGCCCCTGACCGCCCCCCTCTCGGCGAACCCAGGGTTCGCCAAGCCCCCACAGGGCGCCCACAACCCAGGGTTCGCCAGACCCCGCCGAACCGTGGGCTGGCCAAGCCCTCAGAGGGCTCCCACAACCCTGGGTTCGCCAAGCCCTCACAGGGCTCCCACAACCCTGGGTTCGCCAAGCCCTCAGAGGGCTCCCACAACCCTGGGTTCGCCAAGCCCCCACAGGGCGCCCACAACCCTGGGTTCGGCGGTGGGGCGCGGCGGGATGAGCGG
>JALVQZ010000038.1 GCA_027036355.1 Acidimicrobiia bacterium
AGGGTCCGACGGTGGCCCGGGGTCCGACGGTGGCGCCTTCGAGGACGGCGTAGCGGACGGTGGCGTCGGCGGCGATGTGCGAGTCGGTGCATTCGACGTCGGGTCCGACGACGGCGCCGGCGTCGACCTGGGTGTCGCCCTTGAGGTACACGCCGGGCCACAGGGTCGCTCGCGGGGCGACGATCACGTCGGCTTCGACGTGGGTGCGGGCGGGGTCGATCATGGCGACGCCGGTCGCCATCAGTTCGTCGTTGATGCGGCGGCGCAGCTCGGCGGCGGCGGCGGCGAGCTGTCCGTGGGTGTTGACGCCGGTCGCTTCCATCGGGTCGGCGGCGACGGCTGCGACGGGGAGGCCGTCGCCGGCGAGGATGCCGACGACGTCGGTCAGGTACCACTCGCTCTGGTCGTTGTCGTTCCCGACGCGGGGCAGGGCGTCGCGGAGGGCGGCGGCGTTGAAGACGTAGACGGACGTGTTGATCTCGTCGATGGCGGCGGTCTCGGGGTCGGCGTCGCGGTCCTCGACGATGGCGACGACGGCGCCGGTGCCGTCGCGGACGATCCGTCCGTAGCCGGTCGGGTCGTCGACGACGGCGGTGAGCACGGTGGCGGCGACGTCGGAGGCCCGGTGGGCGTCGAGGAGGGAGGTGAGGGTGGCGGCGGTGAGCAGGGGCATGTCGCCGGGCACGACGAGGATCTCGTCGATGTCGTCGTCGAGGGCGTCGAGGCCGACGGCGACGGCGTCGGCGGTGCCGCGCTGTTCGGGTTGGACCACGGCCACGGCGCCGGTGGGGAGGATGTCGGCGACGAGGTCGCCGCCGTGGCCGACGACGACGATCGTCTGATCGACGGCGGCGGGTTCGATGGCCCGCAGGACCCAGCCGAGGAGGGGGCGTCCCATGGCGAGGTGCATGACCTTGGGCAGGTCGGAGCGCATGCGGGTGCCCTTGCCGGCGGCGAGGACGATGGCTGCCGATGTCATGGCTGGGTTCCGTTCGCTCGTTGGCGTGGCTGGGGGGACAGGACTCGAACCCGTACTGGGTGGACCAAAACCACCTGTGCTGCCAGTTACACCACCCCCCATGGAGGACGGGCGCGAGTGTAACGGTCCCCCATCGTCAGCGGCGAGGTCGAGTTGCGGGCCGGCGCCTCGCCGTCGAGACTCGGCGCATGAAGATCGACACCATCTTTTTCGACCCTCGCCTCGCGAACGTTCCCGGCCAGGCCGTCGACGCCGAGACGGCCGGCTACGACGGGCTCTGGTCCGCCGAGACGGGCCACGACCCGTTCCTTCCGCTGGTGCTGGCGGCCGAGCACTCGGACACCATCGAGTTGGGGACGGCGATCGCGGTGGCCTTCGCTCGCAATCCGATGTCGATGGCGTACCTGGCCCACGATCTGCAGTCGTACTCGGGCCGGTTCATCTTGGGGTTGGGATCCCAGATCAAGCCGCACATCGAGAAGCGGTTCTCGATGCCGTGGTCGTCGCCAGCGCGGCGGATGAAGGAGTACATCGAGGCGCTGCATGCCATCTGGGACACCTGGAACGCCGGTGAGCCGCTGCGGTTCAAGGGCGAGTTCTACACCCATCTGCTGATGACCCCGTTCTTCGCTCCCCCGCCGAGCCCGCACGGCAAGCCGCGGGTGTTCCTGGCCGCGGTCGGCCCGTTGATGACCAAGGTGGTCGGGGAGGTGGCCGACGGGTTGATGGCGCACGGCTTCACGACCGAGTCGTACCTGCGACAGGTGACGCTGCCGACGTTGCGGTCCGCGGCCGAAGCCGCCGGACGGGACCCGGAGGCGATCGAGATCGCGTTGCCGGTGTTCGTCGTCACCGGCGCCGACGAGGCCGACATGAAGGCGTCGGAGGTGGCGGTGAGACAGCAGATCGCCTTCTACGCGTCGACGCCGGCGTACCGGGGCGTGTTGGAGCATCACGGCTGGGGCGCCTTGCAAGAGACGCTGACCGCCATGTCGAAGCGGGGTGAGTGGGGAGAGATGGCGGACCTGATCGACGAGGAGATGCTCGCGACCTTCGCGGTGGTCGGCGAGCCGGCGGAGGTGGGCCGCGAGATCGTGGCCCGCTACGGCGACATCGCCGACCGGGTCAGTTTCTACACCCGCCCCGACGGCCTGGACCGAACGACGTTGGGGACGATGATGGCGGCGATCCGGCAGGCGGAGGGAACCGCGTCGTAGCTCGGCGGTCCGCAAGGATGGTCTCGGTCGTCGAGGTCGCGAGCACCTTCCCTGGCGGGCGCTTGCGAACATACGTTCGACCGGGTAGGTTG
>JALVQZ010000039.1 GCA_027036355.1 Acidimicrobiia bacterium
TACGCGTCGGGGTCGTCGGTGAACCGCACCGCGCCCCGGTCGACGACGACCAGCGCCCGGACGGTGGCCCGGGCAGCTCGGTAGCCCCGTTCGTGTTCGATCACCGTGCCTTCCAGGTCGACCCTGCCGATCACGAACGTGGACGTCGGCCTCACGCAGAGCTCGGACATCAACCTCGCCGGTGACTTCGCCGCGTAGATGCCGCAGCCGAAGGCCACCCTGGCGCACCGGCCGTCGGTGTGGGGGACGTCGTCGCCGAGCTCGCAGGTCGCCGTCGAGGTCGGGACCTCCCAGCGGGAACGGGCGCCGTAGAGGCCGTCGTCGCCGATCGTCCAGATCCGGTAGCCGTCCACCGGCACCGGCGACCACATCACGTCGGGCTGCACCGTTCCCATCTTGCGGTGAAGCCGCATCGCCCGCCGCTGGGCTGCCGCCCGTTCCTCCGCCGTCGCAGCTCGTTCCACCAGCCGACGCAGCTCCTCGACGACCCGGGCGCGCAGCTCGGCGACGTGGACCGTGAGGTGCTCGACGCGCCGCTGGAGGAGGGCGATGTCCTCGTCCAGCCCGACGAGATCCGCCCGTCGGGTCTCGATCTTCCGCACCAGGCGGTCTCGCAGCACCTGGTCGGCGTCGGGTTCGCCCCCCAGGAGCCGGAGGGCCTGCTCGTAGCCCTCGATCTCGGCCTCCCGCCACCGACGTTCGTCGAGGACGCGGTCCCGGCGGGCGACCGTCGAACGGAACAGGCCCAGCTGCATGAGCAGATCCCGACCCGCCGCCGTCACGTCCGCCGGCGACGGCGGCCTGCCCGGTCGGCCCGTCAGCCGCGCCAGCTCCTCGGCCAGCTCCCGCACCTCGGTGTCCCAGCGATCCTCGACGTCGGTCGCCACGCTCACCCCTTCGACGACGAACGAGCAACCTACCCCATCGAACGTACGTTCGCAAGTGGCGTTCCGAGTGGGTCGATTCGAGGGTGATCCCGCGATGCGCAGTGGTTCCGGAACCTTCTCATCTTGGCGGAGAATGGCATCATTTCACCCGCTTCCGAGTGAAGCGTCCAGGTTTCGCGGAGGCTCTCTGGGGTTTCGGGGAGTGGCTGAAACGGGGGAACCTCAGTGGCCCATCCGGGTAATACTGAACCTCCCCGGGTATTGCGCCGGCTCACCGGTTCGCTATCGTCATCCCATGGGTGTCAAAGGCACCGCCGCAGGTCTTCTCTACGGCGGCACCGTCATCTGGATCCTCACCTGGCTCATCGCAGGCGCGCTCGTCGGCGCGGTCTTCATGGCTGTTGGCATACTCTTCGCCGCCGTCGCCGTCGTCTGGTACCTGATTCAGCTCGGTGACGTCCTGCTCGCCCCCAACCACGACGACCTGCGCCTCATTGCCCACCCGTTCGTCGGGGCGGCGATCGCGGGGATCGTCGCGTTGGGGGTCATCTACGGCCCGATCCCCGACCTGGAAGGGATCATCGGCCTGGTAGACCGTGTGCCCCAAGACAACCTGCTCTTGATCCTCGTCGTCTGGCTCAGTTCCGTCCTCTGGACCCTCATCAGCCCCGTCGTCGCCGCCGTCGGCCCCTTCGCGTCACTGGCGGCCGCCGCCAGCGGTGTGCGGAAACGTCGCAACGCCACACCCTACGACGTCGCCTTCGAAGACCCGAAGGACGACCTCTGGTTCCTTATCGCGGCGACCGCCCTGTGGGGAATCCCGTTGGGATGGTGGATCGGCAGCGCCGCGCTTGCCTGACCGGCCGACTCGGCCACACATCACCACACCATTGGATTGCCCGCCCACGCCGGTGCGGTACCGTCGCGGCCATGACCACCCCATACCGCCGCTTCGCTCGCTGGCGTCATCAGGTCGCTCGCCGACGCGCTGCCACCGACCCGCGCTGGGCCGCCATCGAACAGCGACGCCATCGCGACAACGGGGGACAGGTCCTCTTCGACCATGACGCTGCCCTGGGGATCGCCGAATGGTCCCTGCAGCGCCGCATCGAACGTCAGCATCTCCCCGACGGGCCGATCATCAACGGGATCGCCGCCGTACTGCGGCTCCTCGACGTCGCTGCTGAAGGGGCCGTCACCTTGCCCGCCCGGTTGCGACACCTGTGGCAACGATCCCAGCGCGGCTGATCCGATAGGGACCTGACCGACCTGTACCGACACCTCGCCGACGTTATCGCCGACAGCGCCGCCTACGCCGCTTCCGTCGGCGAGGTGTCGGTACAGGTCGGTCAGGTCCCTAT
>JALVQZ010000040.1 GCA_027036355.1 Acidimicrobiia bacterium
TGGTCGCCGACATCTTCACCGACTTCGCGAGGAACGACCCCTACCTCGAGGTGGCGACCGGCCCGCCCGACGTGGTCTACGTGGTCGTGCCCGACGCCGGCGGTGGGTTCGAGGTCGCCACCGGCGCCGTCTTCTCCTTCTACGAGTTCTGGAACGACGAGCGGCTCACCGACGAGGAGTGGTGGGACCGGGTCGCCGCCGAGGACCTCCCGGATCGGCCGTCGTGGTGGATCGCGTCGTTCGGCTGATCGTCGTCACCGTGCTCGTCGCCGGGTGTGCAGGTGGGGGGTCACCCGCCGGCGAGCCGGCGGCGGACCCGAAGGAGCCCGCCGTCTCGGTGCTGTTGGTCGGTGACGCCATGCTGGGCCGCGGCGTGGCACCGATCGCCGCCGCCGACCCCGAAGGCGTCCTCCGTGACGTGCGTCGGATCATCCGCCGGGCCGACGTCGCGGCGGTCAACGTGGAGTCGCCGTTGACGTTGCGTCCCCACACGTCGCCGAACCCGTTCCGTCTCGAGGCCGACCCGGCGACGGCCGGGCTCCTTGCCGACGCGGGTTTCGACGTCGCCGCGATGGCCAACAACCACAGCGGCGACGCCGGCCCCGACTCGGTGCTCGATTCGGTGGCGGCCGTCGTCGACGCCGGCATGATCCCGGTGGGCGCCGGCGCCGACGGCGCCGAAGCATGGCAGCCGAAGGTGCTCGACGTCGATGGCGTGCGGGTGGCGTTCCTGGCCATCGAGCTGCACGGTCGGGGGATGGCCGCCACCGAGACGTCACCGGGCGCCGCCACCTGGGAGCCGGAGACGGCGCGTGCCGCCGTCGGGTCGGCTCGGCGGCTCGCCGACGTGGTCGTCGCCGGCATCCACGGCGGCGTCGAGTACCGCCCCGGCCCCGACCCGGTCGTCGATCCCGTCGTCGAGCAGCTCGCCGTCTTGGGTGTCGACGTGGTGTGGGGCCACGGGCCACACGTCCGGCGTCCGGTGGAGGTCGTCGATCCCGACGGCGACGGTCGCCCGACGGTGGTCGCGCCGTCGCTGGGGAACTTCCTGTTCGATCAGCGGAGCGACAACGCCACCAGCACCGGCTCGATCCTCGAGGTCCTCGTCGACGCCGACGGGGTGGTGGCGCACCGGGTCGGCACCGAGACCCACGGCGACCTGAGGGTGCACTTCGCGGGATGGGACCCGCCCGCCGGCGACGCGGTCCTCCTCGCCGGCGAGTGGTGGAACCTCGACCGACCGGTCGATCTCGTCGACACGGCGATCCCCTATGAGCCCTTCGACGACGGCGTCGTGGTCGCCGCCGCCGAAGGCGACATGGATCTCGACGGGGTTCCCGAGGTCGTCGTCTCGTACCGTCATCCCTTGCGCGTCAAGCACGCCGAGCCGGCGCCTCCGCCACCGACCGACGCCGCCGGGATGAGTGCCCACCTCGGCGTGATCGCCGACGACGGTCGCCCGCTGTGGCTGTCCCGCCGCCCGCCGCATCCGATCGGGAAGGTCGCCGCGTGTGACGGGTCGGCGGCGTTCACCTACACGACCCTGGACGACGATGCGGTCGTCGCCACGGGCGCGGGCGTGTGGACGGGCTTCGGGTTCGTCGCCGACGCCGAACTGCCGGGACCGGGCGCCGTCGGCTGCGCCGACGTCGACCACGACGGGCGCCTCGATCCGGTGGTGCTGCGCTGAGCACGAGCCACGGAGGCCTACCGTCGCCGCCCGACCTCAACGTTCGGGGGTCCAGCGGGCGAGCCCGCCGAGGGTGCCGACCCACACGGTGCCGTCGCCGGCGACGGCGATCGAGCCGATGTCGTTGGCGGGAAGGCCGTCGGCGGTCGTGAACCACTCCCAGTCGTCACCCGATCGCTGGTGGGCGATTCCGTCACCGAGCGTCCCGATCCACGCACGGCCGTCCGGGTCGAAACCGATCGCCGTGACGTAGGTCGCATCGAGACCGTCGGCGGTGAAGTTCTCCCACGAGTTGCCGTCGAGGCGTCCGACCCCGCCGAAGGCCGATCCGGTCCACACCGTCCCGTCGCCGGCGACCGCGACGGTGGTCACGCATCCGGGTCCGCGGACGCCGTCCCCGAAGTCGTTGCAGGCTCGAGAGAACGACTCCCAGGCGCCATCCCGGTAGCGCATGAGCCCGTCACCGTCGCCGACCCAGACGCTGCCGTCTTTTGCCGCGGCGAGGGCGACGATCCCGGCGGGACCGTCCACCGGCTGCCACGACGTC
>JALVQZ010000041.1 GCA_027036355.1 Acidimicrobiia bacterium
GGGCGGGACCGTGGTGGTCGGCGGCACGGTGCTGGTGGTGGTCGTGGGCGGTGTGGTGGTCGACGGCGGGACCGTGGTGACGGGCACGGTGGTGGTGGTCGTCGTCGACGGCCCTGGGCTGGTCGTGGCCACGGCGGTCGGCTCGTCGGTGACGCGGTCGCGGACGCTGCCCACCGCGGCGGTGGCGATCAGCACCGAGATGAGTGTGGCGGCCATCCAGGCGGCGGCGATCCCGAATCCTCGCTTCATACCCACATGATGGCGCATCCGGGACCGTCGTGGGTTAAGCGAACGCTAAGGCACGGTGAAGTTTCGGGCTCGCGGGCCGATGGGTGCCCCTTCGGGCCTCGTGGTGGGTACATTGGCATCTATGGCTGCGGTGCTCCTCATCGAAGACGACCAACGGATCCGGCAGGCACTGGCGACCCGCCTGGCCGAGCGTGGGCACCACGTCGACTCGGTCGGCAGGGCCCTCGAGGGCGTCACCAAGGCCGTCGAAGGGTCCTTCGACGTGGTCGTGCTCGATCTCGGCCTCCCGGACATGGACGGAAGCGAGGCGCTCCGCATGATCAGGGCGGTCAGTGCCGTACCCATCATCGTGGCGACGGCTCGGGACGACGAGGACGAGATCGTCGCGATCTTCGATGCGGGCGCCGACGACTACGTCGTCAAGCCCTACTCCGCGGCCCATCTCGAGGCGAGGTTGCGGGCGGTGCTCCGTCGCAGTGGCGGCGATGGCGTGTCCCGCACGATCACGGTGGGAGAGCTGACCGTCGACCTGGATGCTCACGAAGCCCGGCTCGGGGACCGGCCGCTCGACCTGTCGTCGAAGGAGTTCGAGCTCATCGCCTACCTGGCGGAGCGGCCGGGGACGATGGTGTCCAAGCGGGAACTGCTCGCCGCGGTGTGGAAGCAGCCCTACGGTGGCGCCGACAAGACCATCGACGTGCACCTGTCGTGGCTGCGGAAGAAGCTCGGCGAAACCGCCTCCCAACCTCGCTATCTGCACACCAAGCGCGGGGTCGGGGTCAAGCTCGTCGATCCGGACCCATGAGACGCAGGCTGGTGGTCGTCTCGATGGCCATCACGGCGATGGTCGTCATCGCCTTCGTCGTTCCCCTCGGCATCCTCGTCAGGGACCTGGCCCAGGATCGAGCCCTCGTCGCCGCCGAACGTGAGGCGCAGGACGTCGCCCGGTTCCTCGGCGTGTTCGCTCCCGATCGCGGCGTCGCCGGAGCCGTGGGGTTCCTCGGACTCGACGAGGTCACCAGGTTCGACGTGTCGGTGATCGATGTCGACGGAACCGTGTACGGCGCTCCGATCGCCGAAGGCGAGGACCTCGAAGTGGCGCTCTCCGGGAGGGCGTTCCGGGCGGGGGTCGACGGCGGGCAGGTGATCTACACGCCGGTGGTGCTCGAGGATGGGGTGATCGTGGTTCGGGTGTTCGTGCCCGACGAGGTGCTGACCGAGGGTGTGGCACGTTCCTGGGTGACGTTGGCGCTTCTCGGCCTGGTGCTGGTCGGGTTGGCCGTCGTCGTGTCCGATCGGCTGGGACGATCGATGGTCGAACCCGTGCGGGAGCTGTCGGTGGTGGCACGGCGCCTCGGAGAGGGGGACCTCGCCGCTCGGGTCGATCCGGCGGGGCCGGAGGAGATCGCCGAGGTGGGCGCGGAGCTGAACGAGCTGGCGTCGCGTATCGTCCGTCTCCTCCAGATCGAGCGGGAGTCCGCGGCGGATCTCTCCCACCGGTTGCGGACGCCGTTGACCGCCCTGCGACTCGACGTCGAGGCCCTGCCCGACGGCCGCGACAAGGACCAGATCCTCGAGGACCTCGACGAGCTGCAGCGGACCGTCGACTTCGTCATCGACGAAGCGCGGCGGCCGGTGCGGCGCGAAACCCAGGGAGCCTCCGACATCGGGGTGGTCGCGGCCGAACGGGTGGCCTTCTGGAGCGCCCTGGCCGAGGAACAGGGCCGGGAGGCACGCTCGGTCATCGACGAGGGTCCTCACCGGGTGGCGATCCCAGAAGGTGACGCGGCAGCGATGATCGACGCCCTGTTGGGGAACGTCTTCGCCCACACCCCCGAAGGGGCGGGATTCTCCGTTGCCGTTTCTCGGAACGGGTCCGTGGTTCGTCTCGTCGTCGAGGATGAAGGGCCGGGTTTCGATCCCGCCCTGATCGAGCGGGGCCAGAGCGACGGGGGGTCGACGGGACTCGGGCTCGACATCGT
>JALVQZ010000042.1 GCA_027036355.1 Acidimicrobiia bacterium
ACACCTCCGAGACCGCCGGCTCGTCGCCGTCGATCGCCGGCCACAGCCGGGTGTGGATCAACGGGGTGGCGATCCCCGGCGGGTACCAGTCGGAGCGAGTGGCCTCGAGATCGACGGCGGCGGTCACCAGCCGGCGACCCAGCGCCGAGACGTGGCCGGAGAACCGGGCCCCGGGCTCCTTCCGGTAGCCGCCCACCCCGAGTTCCACCGGCCTGGTCATGGCGATGTCGCCGAGCTTCTTCGGGAACCCCTGGATGAGCCCGCGAACCAGCGACAGGTCCGAATCGACCCAGATGAACGGCACCCGCCCCGCCCGGCGGCCGGCGAACCGCCCATGGAGGACGAGGTACGCCTCCTTGTACTGCCCGCGGGCCGGGTCGTCGCGCACTGCAGGGTCGACGTCGGCGGCCGAGCACCAGTCGGCGAACACGAACGACGCCGACCCGTCGCCCGCCGGCTCGAACCCGTCCGGCAGGTACGCGGCGGCCTTGTCGGGGTCCGCCTTGAAGTCGACGCCGATGATCTCACCCGAGTAGCGCCACGGCGGCGGCGGCACGAGCTGGGAACGGCCGGTGGGGCTGAGCGGCAGGGTCCAGCCGACGAGACTCATGGGGTACCTCCCTCGAAAGATCCGCGACGGATCGACACGTTCTTGACGTCACAGTAGAACTCGAAGCTCCAGGTGCCCCCCTCCCGCCCGATGCCCGACTTGCGAGCGCCGCCGAAGGGCGAGGCGAGTTCGCGGACGAAGAAGCAGTTGACCCACACGGTCCCCGCCACGAGGGCCTCGGCCATCCGCAGCGCCTTCGCCTCGTCCTTGGTGTAGACCATCGCCGCCAGGCCGTAATCGGTGCCGTTGCCGAGGGCGACGGCCTCGTCCTCGGTCGAGAACGTCTGGAAGGTGAGCACCGGGCCGAAGACCTCCTTCTGGACGATCTCGTCGTCCTGGCGCACGTTGCCGAGGATCGTGGGCCGGTAGTAGAGATCCCCGAACGGATGCGGTTCGCCGCCCATGAGCGGCTCGGCGCCCGCGGCCAGGGCACGGTCGACGAACCCGGCGACGCGGGCGAAGTGCTCCGGGGTGATGAGCGGGCCGATCCGGGTCGCCTCGTCACGCGGATCGCCGATCGGGAGCCGAGCCGTCTCGGCTCGGACCAGGTCGAGGAACCGATCGGCCACCGTCTCGTCGACGAGCACCCGGGTGCCGGCCAGGCACACCTGCCCGGCGTTGACGAACTGGCGCGACACGGTCCGGGCCGCCGCCTCGAGGTCGGCGTCGGCGAACACCACGAACGGGGACTTCCCGCCCAGCTCCATCGACGTGGGGACGATGTTGCGGCCGGCGACCGACCCGATCCACGCCCCGGTCTCGGTCGATCCCGTGAACGAGATCCGAGCGACATCGGGATGCTGGACGAGCGCCGCGCCGGCCTCCTCGCCGATCCCGTGGACGATGTTGAGGACACCGGGCGGCACGCCGGCGTCCACGGCCAGGTCGCCGAGCAACGACAACGTCAGCGGCGCCCATTCGGGCGGTTTGAGGACGACGGTGTTGCCTGCCGCCAGCGCCGGACCGACCTTCCAGGTTCCCAGCATGAACGGGGCGTTCCACGGGACGATGAGCGCCGCCACCCCGGCCGGCTCGTAGCGGACGCGGTCGATGGTGGACCGGCCCTCGATGGGTGGGTGCTGAAGGCGGCTCCGGGCCCACTCGGAGAAGAACGAGACGTTCTTGGCGCCGCGGGGGATGACGTTGCGACGGTTCCCGACGATCAACGAACCGTTGTCGTGGGTCTCGACGACGGCGATGTCGTCGACGCGCTCGAGGATCGATTCGGCGAGGCGATCGAGGATCTCGCCGCGGCCCTCGGCGCCGAGGCCGGCCCAGGCACCGAACGCGTCGCGGGCGGCGGCCATGGCGGCGTCGACCTCGGCCGCGCCGCCCCGGGCCACGTCGGCCAGGTGCGATCCGTCGATCGGGCTGTGGACCGCGAACGTCCCGGACGAGCCGACGCGCTCGCCGCCGATGAGGTGCTCGGTGGGCACCTCCACTCCCCCGACCGTCGCCATGGACTCCTCCTCGACCGAGATGATGAGCCTTCACATTACCGCGACGGGGAAGGGCGGTTCCCGCCTCGATGGGATCGTCGAGGCCGTTGGTACCCTGTCGAACGATCGCACCGAGGAGGACCGATGACCACGCCCACGATCCAGGAGGCCGTCGGG
>JALVQZ010000043.1 GCA_027036355.1 Acidimicrobiia bacterium
GGTCGGTCAGGCGGCGGTGGGAGATGGCGGCGACGGCGTCGGGGAGGGGGCCGTCGGGCCGGAGTTCCCGGTACCAGTCCTCCGGGTCGGCGGTTCCGAGCCAGCGGGCGTAGACCCGGTCGAGGGCTCCGGCGTACACGGCGCGGGCATGGCGGGCCGTGGCGGCGTCGAGGTCGGTGAGGGCGGCGGCGAGCCGGCGCAGACCAGGGGATCCCTCGGCGGCGAGCACGTCGGATGCTTCGACGAGTCGGGCGATCCGGTCGAGGGAGGCGTCGACGGCGGGGAGGTTGGCGTCGAGACGGTCGCCCGAGTCGCGGACGATCTTGTTGAGGTAGGCGAGCCAGTGGCGGACGGCGTCGGGTTGGAGGTCCGATGGGGCCTCGGCGACGGCTTTGGCGTACAGGTCGCAGAAGACCTGGACGCCTTCGGGTCCGCGGGGATGCTGGTTGCAGTGGTAGAGGTCGGCCATGGCCCGGCGGTGCAGTTCGGGCAGCGTCTGGGCCCAGCCGGCGTAGGTGTGGTGGATCTCCTTGAGGAGTCGTTTGGTGTCGGCGTGGACGCCGTAGAGGTGCTCGGAGATCTCGAGCAGCACCTGGTGTTCGGCCGGGATCCCGACGTCGACGGCGGTGCGTGCGAGGTTGACCCGCAACCCCTCGGTCTGCATGGCGATCCTGTTCCCCCTTGTGACGGTCCCAGGCTACTCGGGTCGGCGAGGTCTGCCGCGGGTTGGCGTCGGGGGAGGTGTCGGTGAGCGGCGGCCCGCCGGGGGCGCCTGGGAGGGTCTGGGTTGTGTAGCCGAACGGCGAGTGACCCCGTTCACGTCCTCTCGGCGGCTTCGATGAGACGCTGCCACGCCCGGTGGACGGCATCTCGGAGCTCCTCGTCGAAGCCCCATTCGTCGAACTCGTGGTCGCGGACCTCGACGAGATCGACGGCGGCGCGCCGGACACGGTCCCGTCCGTCGGGGGTCAACTCCACCGTGACCACCCGCTGGTCGCCTCCGGGGTTGCGGTGGCGCTCGATGAGGCCCTGCTCTTCGAGGCTGCGGAGGAGCTTGGCCATGCCGCCGGTCGTCATCCCGACCTCTCCCCGGAGCTCTCCGGACCGTCGCGGTTCGTCGATGAGGGCGAGCAGGGTACGGAAGCCGGACCACGAGAGCCGGTGTCGGGCCAGGGCCTCGTCGGCGTCGTGTCGCCACGTTTCGATCGCGGTGCACCAGATGCGCAGGGCTTGGAGATCTCTGAGTGGCATCGTCCCGCCTTCGATCGGTCGTGAGGTTCCGTCGGCCGCTCTGCTCGCAAGCGTAGAGGAAGTTTTCGCGACCAAGAACGCAGTGGCGCTACGAAGCGTTGAAAGGTGGGATGGAAAGGAAGCAGAGAAACCAATCCTGGTCACTGAGAGGAGGGCGGGGCTCCGTCTTCGCCATCCTCATGCTGGCATCGGCCGTGGCCGTGGCCGCCACGGTGCGTCATGGCGGCGAGTCGCACGGCGTCGTGGTCGAGGGTCACGCGGAGTCGACCACGACGGTCCTCGAGGCTTTCGAGCCGAGGATCGAAGGGGTCGGTCCTGCCGCAGGTTCGCCGCCGCAGGCCGGCGAAACCGGGGAGACGAGTGAGGCGACTCATCCCGCAGCGGCTGGGGCGGGCGTCGACGACACGGTGGCGCCGGTTCGCACCGCCAGGGAGCGGCGCCTTTGGAGCTTGTGGTGGTCGGGGACGCTCGTCGTCGCCGGCATCGTCCTGATCGGGTACGCCGTTCGCGAGAGCCTCCGTGGATCTGCCTCCCTGGGTCCGTCCGAGGCGGAATCCGATGCTCGGTTCGGCGCGACCATCGACACGGATGGAGCGCACCGTTCGATCACCGCGGTCACCCTCTCCCGCTTGGCCGCGTCGAGGTTGATGAGGTTGGCGACGAGTCGTCGCAACTCGGAGGATGCTTCGGAGGGTTCGGCTACCCCGCGTCGCGGAGGACGTCGTACGAGTCGAGGATGAGCGCCAGGGCGGGCAGGTCGTCGGGGGAGACGAGCTGGATCTGGAGATGCGAGACGAACGGTTCGTCGGAACGGTACGTCTCGAGCACCACGAAGGCCGATGTGCTGCCGCAGTCGACCCACAGGTCGAACCAGCCGGCGTCGACGACGCCCCGATACGGGTGGCGGCCTGCGAAGGTGCAGTCCCTGCTCAGATCGAACCCGTCGAGCAACTGGTTGGGAGCGTCCGGCGCGGCCAGGCTCTCGGACGTCGCGAAGAACACGCCGGGAGCGTCCCAACTGTTGACGTAGGCGTCGGTGTCGGGCGACGCACCGACGGCGGGTCCGACCTCCTGTCCGCCCTGTTGCCACGGGTCTCCGCCGGATTCGGTCCAGGTGGCGGGAACGCGGACGGTGAGCGTGCCGGTGTCGTCGCGGACCTCGATGGCGTCGGCCGGCGCGGCCGGCACGGCGGCGCCGAACCGGTCGGCGACGAGGGCGACGACCCCGTCGGAGTCGAGGATCTGCGGTTCGGTGACGCGGAAGGTGTCGAGCGCGGTGGCGACGGCGTCGAGGTCCGCCTCGTCGCGGACGATGGCGACGATGGCGCGCAGCGGTTCGTCGGGTTCCGTGCCGAAGACGATGACGAGACTGGCGTCTTCGGCGGCTCCGCATCCGGTCCACAGGTCGAAGCGACCGGTGAAGGTGCCGTCGACGTACGGATGGTTGCCTTGCGCGGTGCAGGTCGACGAGAAGTCCCACCGGTTCGACAGGGTGTCGAGGGACTCGTCGGCGAGGGCCGGGGAGACGCCGGCGAAGATCCCCGGGGCGGAGAAGTCGCTGTAGAAGACGTCGAGGTCGGCGGCGGCGACGACAGAGAACCCGCGAGCGTCGTCGTCGTTCCAGGAGGTTCCATCGACGTCGGCCCAGGCGGCGGGGATATCGACGGTGACGATCTGGGTGCGGTCCTGGACGGTGGTGTACGCGTAGGCGTCGCCGCCGGCGGCGACGTAGGGCCGGGAGGTCTCGACCACGAAGGCCGGCCCCTCCGTCGGCGCCGTGGTGGTGGTGGTGGTCGTCGTCGTTTCGGGTGCTGCGGAGGTGGCCGTCGGGGGAGGCGTCGTGGTGGGGGCGGCGGAGGTGGCGGTGGCTCCGGTGCCGCCGCTGCTACAGGCGGCAGCGACGAGGGCGACTGCGACGGTGGCGACGGTCCATCGTCGCAGGTGCGTATTCATCTGTTGGTCTTCTCCCAGGTATTGGCCGACGAGTGTAGGGCACGCCGGGAGATGGGAAGGCGGGCCTACCCGAGGTCGACGTCGAAGGAGGCCAGGATGGTGTCGAGCGCGTCGAGGTCGGCGTCGGTGACGACCTGGATCTGGACGAGCGCGACGAAGTCGCCGCTCGGTGGGTACGCCTCGATGACGACGAACAGCGTGTCGGTGCCGCCGCAGTTCGTCCACAGGGTGTAGTCGCCGCTGTAGACGGGGTCCTCGTAGGGGTAGCGGCCGTCGAGGGTGCACTCGCCGGAGAAGTCGTACACGTCGAGCAGGCCACCTGGCGCGTACCGCTCGGTCAGGACCGCGGAGGCGCCGAAGAAGACGCCGGGCGTGGTCCAGGTGCCGTAGAAGTCGGTGAGGTTCGGTGCGGCGACGATGGTGTTGCCGACGATCTCGCCGTCGAACTCCCAGCCGCGGCCGTCGATGTCGGTCCAGGTGGTCGGGACCTGCATCACGAGGATGCCGTCGTCGTCACGGACCTCGGTGTAGGTGTAGGTGGTGCCGGTGTCGGCGACGTCGCTGCCGAGTTCGTCGGCGAACGAGAAGGCGAGCTGGAGGCCGCCGTCTCCGTTGAGGGTGCCTTCGAGAACCTCTTGGGTGTCGAAGCGGACGATCTCGACCGACATGGGCTCGTCGGGGCCGTTGCTGCGGAGGATGTCGCAGTAGTCGGCCATGGTGCCGTCGGTGGCCAGCTCCAGACCTTCCATCTTGGTGATGACGTCGCCGCCGGTGATGCCGAGGCGGTCGGCGGGGGAGCCGGATTCGACGGCGGCGACCCAGATGCCGGACAGGTCGCCGTTGGTGAACGCCTCGCCGTTGACCCCGATGGAGGTGACGTCGGTGCCGGCTCGGAGTTGGTCCACGACCTTGTCGGCTTCGTCGCGGGAGATGGCGTACTGGATGTCGAGGTCGCCGATGGCTGCGTAGTTGATGCCGACCACCCTGCCGTCGTCGGTGACGAGGGGACCACCGGAGTTGCCGGGAAGGATCTGGGCGGTGTGCTCGAGGACGGAGTCGATGGAGGACCAGGAGGACTCGCCGGATGCCTTTTCCTTGGAGACGATGCCTTCGGTGAGCGTGTACTCGGGGTCACCGAGGGGGAAACCGGCGGCGTAGATGTCCAGGCCGGCGGTGATGGGGCCGTCGAACCATGCGAGGTAGGGGAAGTCCCCGTCCCCGTCGATCTGGATGACGGCGAGGTCGGAACATTCGGAGACGCCGAGGACCCTGGCGTTGTGGGGCTCGTCGTCGCCTTCGACGTAGACGCGGAGGATGGCGGCGCCGGTGACGACGTGGTTGTTGGTGACGGCGACGCCGGAGGGGTCGATGATGAAGCCCGATCCGGATCCGGCCGAGTTGGAGACGAGCCCTTCGACGGGGTCGACGAAGCTGCCTTCGGCGACGATGCGCACGACGGCGTCACGGACGTCCTGGAGGTTGGAGACGGCGTCCGACCCCGGCACGGTGGTGGTCGGCGCGGCGGTGGTCGATGAGGCTTGGGGCGCGGCCGCGGTGGTCGTGGTGGATCCGCCGGCGGAGCAGGCGGTGACGACGAGGGCGAACGAGAACACGACGGCGACGGTTCGCCGCAGGCGGGGCTTCATGACGGTCTTCCTTTCGGGTCTTCGACCCACGTTGACATACTCCCACCACCAGAAGGTAGAGCCTCTCGACCCTGCCTCGGAGGACTCCCTTCCTTGTCGGCATGCCCAGCGGTCCGGTGTAGGGCCTTTGGTCAGGGTGTGTAGCCCATCAACACGACCCCGCGACCGGGACTTTCGTCCCTGCCGTTGTCGGCGAACGAGGCGCGACGATGGAGGTGAGGACAAGGAGGTGGAGATGAGAGCGCTCGCTTACGCCTCGTTCGTGATCGCCGCGATCTTCGCCGTGCTGATGGGCTTGTCGATCGTGGTCGGCGGTGGGTCGGCGACCCTCGGTGGTGCAGCCCTGGTGCTCATCCCGCTCGCCGCCGGGTTCGTCTTCCTGACCCTCGACGGGCGACTCATGTCGGCCATGGCCGCGCCGATGCGCCTGGCGTTGTTCATCGCCGGCGTGCTCATCGTCTACGGCGGCCTGTTCTGGGTCTCCTACGTCGAGGAATACGGCGGCGGCCGCAACTGGATGACCGAAACCGCCAACGGACAGGTTCAGGTGTACGAGGTGAACGAGGACACCGGATCCCGCACGCTGGTGTTCACCGGCACCCAAGCCGAGGCCGATCGCTGGATCGACGAACAGCGCCAGGCAGCCACCGACACGACGTGGCCGTGGATCACCGTCGGGGTCGGTGGGCTCGTCCTCGCCGGCTCGGTCACCCTCGGATGGCGGCGGACCGACGGCGAGACCGCGTCCGAGCCGACCGAACGCCACGTGACGGCCTGACGCCGTTCACTCGGAACCGGCCGCGCGGCGGGCCAGGGTCCGCAGCCCGTCGGCGTCGAGACCCGGCCAACCGTGCAGCACCTCCAGCCAGCGGGGGTCGATGACGTCGGCGCCGTAGGCCGCCCCCAACAACGATCCGCAGATGGCGGCCACGGTGTCGGTGTCGTCGCCGACCCGAACCGCATCGGCGACCGCCACCCCGAACGGATCGTCGAGCTGGCGGGTGTGGACGATCGACGCCCACGCCGCCTGGAGCGCCGTCACCACGTACCCGTTCGGAGTGAAGTGGGTGGGTGGTTCGGCCTCGGCCCTGCCGATGATCGCCACCCAGCGGTCCCGACGCTCGGCGGGCAACGCCTCGAGACCTGACCTGAGGTCGGGGAGCTCGGCGGTGTCGATCGCCTCGGACACCGCCACGGTCCACAGGATGCAGGCGTCGACCGCCCGAGGGTCTGCATGGGTGAGCCGCGACACGTCGGCGGCCAAGCCGGCGACGTCGTCGGTGGGCACCAGCGCGACCGCCGCGGTGCGCATCAGCGAACCGTTCCCGGCCGAGTGGTCCGGATGGCGCCGGTGGTAGTCGGCAGCCAGCTCGGGGAGCTCCGCTCCGCTCGCGGCAGCCGACAGGACGGCACGGGTCTGGTTCCCGACGTCGCGGGCCTCCTTGGCCCAGGCGATGAACCGGTCGCCGAGGGACGCCAGGTCGAAGCTCCCGGTCGCCGCCTCCTCGGCGATGCAGATCGCCATCTGGGTGTCGTCGGTCCAGCGGCGGCGGCCGTTTTTCCTGCCGATGACGGCCCATAAGGCCCGCTCTACTGGGCCACCTTCATAGGGGGCGCCGCAGGCGTCACCGAGGGCTAGGGCGCGGCTAGAGGGGGTGGTGCGGGCGGGGGGCATGATCTGGGTTGTGATAGAACTGATGGTGGTCGGCTTGGCGAAATAGCTATTGCCAGTGGATTTTTGGTATTAGTTGGCTTTAGTATTAGTTCCAAATGAGGGCAGACACAATCGATTATTACGAAAACAATGCCGGGGTCTTTGTCGAGTCCACTCTGGCGGTCGATATGCGGCCACTCTATCAGCATTTTTTGCCCCACTTACCTCCAAGGGCTCAACTACTCGATGTTGGCTGTGGGTCTGGTCGGGATAGTCGATATTTCAAGGAATTGGGGCATCGGGTTGTTGCCATCGATGCCTCCCGGCAGCTAGCCAAGTCGGCGGACAAGGCGATCAGGCAGTCTGTCAAGGTCCA
>JALVQZ010000044.1 GCA_027036355.1 Acidimicrobiia bacterium
ACCTCCACGATCCGGGCACGCTCGAACGCCCCGACGGCGGCCTTGAACGCGGTGGCGCCGAGCGGAGCGGACCGTCTCGTCGGAACGACGATCGTCGTCACCCCGGCGGCGACGGCCGACCGGACGGCGGCGCCGACGTTGCGCGGATCCTCCAGGTGATCCAGGGCCAACAACGCGGGGACGGTCTCGGAGGCGACGGCGTCGTCGAGATCGACCGTCGGGAGCGGACGCGCCCGGGCGACGAGCCCCTGCGGCGCGCTCGTGCGTGCCAGCGGCCTCGCATCGTCGACGATCTCGATCTCGGCTCCCCGCGACCGGGCCTCGGCGACCAGCCGGTCGTACTCGGAACGTTCGAGCCTTCCCCGTTCGACGATCAGACGACGGACCCGGCCCGCCTCGACGGCGGCCTCGACCGCGTGGAACCCCTCGAGGTCAACCCCGATGCCAACGGGCGCCATGTGGCGTGTCCTCCACGACGATGCCGATGGCGCCCAGCGCGTCGCGGATCTCGTCCGCCAGCCGCCAGTCGCGAGAGCTCCTGGCGGCGTCGCGTCGCTCCACGATGGCCTCGACGGTGGCCGCAGACGCTCCGAACCGCTCGGCGAGTTCGGCCAGCTCCCGATCGAGACCGGCCAGGTCGGGCGCCGGTTCGGCCAAGCCGAGGACGTCGACGATGGCGTCGTACGCCGCCACCTGCGGCGCCGCGTCCTCTCCGGCGTCGAGGCGCCGGTTCCCTTCCCTGACGACGTCGAACAGCACGGCCAAGGCGCCGGCCACATCGAGGTCGTCCTCCATCGCGGCGGAGAACCGAGCCAGCGCATCGCCGTCCGGCGGGCCCGCCGCCTCGCCGACGCGACGCCTGAACGCCCACAGTCGGTTCAGCGACGCCTCCGCGTCCCGGATCGCCTCCGCGGAGAACTCCACGGGTTTGCGGTAGTGCGTCCGCAGGTAGAACAGGCGCACCGCCAACGGCTCGTAGGTTCCGAGAGCCTCGAGCAGGTCGATCACGTGACCGGTCGACTTGGCCATCTTCTCGCCGGCGAGGTTGACCATCCCGTTGTGCAGCCAGTAGCGGGCGAAGGTCTTCCCGCTGGCGGCTTCGGACTGGGCGATCTCGTTCTCGTGGTGAGGGAAGATCAGATCCTGGCCTCCGCCGTGGATGTCGAAGCCGTCGCCCAGGTACCTGCGGGACATGGCCGAGCACTCGATGTGCCAGCCGGGACGGCCCGCGCCCCACGGCGACGGCCACGACGGCTCCCCCGGCTTGGCCGCCTTCCACAGGGCGAAGTCGAGGGGATCCCGCTTCCGGTCGTCCGGCTCGACCCTGGCCCCCGACAGCAGCTCGTCGATGTCGTGACCGGACAGCTTCCCGTACTCCGGGTAGGAACGTACGGCGAAGTACACGTCGCCGTCCGCCTCGTAGGCATGGCCCGTTTCGATGAGGCGCTCGACGAGCTCGATCATGTCCGCGATGTGCTCGGTCGCACGCGGCTCGACCGTCGGTGGCAGCACGCCCAAGAGGCGGTACGCCTCGGAGAACGCGGCGTAGGACCGTTCGACCACCTCGTCGATCCCGATGCCCTCCGCCTGAGCCGTGGCGATGATCTTGTCCTCCACGTCGGTGACGTTGCGGACGTAGTCGACGTCGTAGCCGGCGAACCGCAGGTAGCGGTAGACGACGTCGAACGCGACCGCCGAGCGACCATGGCCGAGGTGGGGAGCGGCCTGCACCGTCGGACCGCACACGTACATGGCGACCTTGCCCGAGGTCCGGGGAACGAACGACATGCGCGTGCGGCCGAGGGTGTTGAAGAGCTCCATGGGCGGGATGCTATCAGCCGGTCCGCCGGCGGCGGCCCTCACCGGGCCGGCCCGGTAGAGTCCGCCCATGGTCACGCCCCTCGGCCCCGGTCCGCTCGTCTACGGGCATCGTGGTGCGTCCGCCTACGCCGGCGACAACACCCTCGAGTCGATCGAGCTCGCCTACGACCAGGGCGCGGACGGGGTCGAGATCGACGTTCGCACCACCGCCGACGGCACGCTCATCCTGTCGCACGATCCCGCCGACGCGGCGGTCGGGGTGCTGGCGAGGGCGACCTTCGACGAGATCCGGCGCCGAGCTCCGCACATCCCGACGCTCGCCGAGGCCCTCGCAACGGTCCCCGCCGACCGCTTCGTGAACGTCGAGATCAAGAACGAGCTGGGGGAACCCGACTTCGATCCGGCCCGCCGGCTGGTGGCGCCCACCCTGGCGCAGATCTCGGTCGCCGGGATGCTCGATCGCGTGCTGGTCTCCAGCTTCGACCCGATCACCATGGGTCTGGTCCGCCGATCCGCACCCGGGGTCGCCGCGGCGCAGCTCCTGACCCCGTTCGTCGAGCCGCTCTCCGTCATCGGGTGGGTGCACCGTACCGGGCTGGATGCCATCGCCGTGCCCGTGCCCTCTCTCGCCGGCGATCGCCTCGAGACCGTCGTCGAAGCCGCCGGCGCCTACGGACTGGGGGTCAGCGTATGGACGGTCGACGACCCCGACGAGATCCGCCGCCTCGCAGACGGCGGGGTCGACGTCATCATCACGAACGATCCGAAGACGGCCGTCGAGGCGCTCGAGGATCGTCGCTGACGATCGACACGGTCGCCATCGCCGCGATCCCCTCGTCACGTCCGACCGATCCCAGGCCATCGGTGGTGGTCGCCTTGACGGACACGGCCCCGGCGTCGACGCCGACGAGACGAGCGATGACCGACCGCATGGCCTCGCGGTGCGGTGCGATGCGGACCGACTGGGCGATCACCGTCACGTCGCAGTTGCCGACCTGGAACCCCTTCCGGGCGAGGAGATCGACCACGGTCGTGACGATGACGGCGGAATCGGCGCCCTCCCAGCGCGGATCGGACGACGGGAAGTGCTCGCCGAGATCCCCGGCCGCGGCCGCGCCGAGCAGGGCGTCGGCGAGCGCGTGGAGCGCGACGTCGGCGTCGCTGGTCCCCGCCAGCCCACGTTCGGGGTCGACGACGACGCCGCCGATCTTGAGCGGGCCGGGGCCGCCGAAGGCGTGGGCGTCGAACCCGATACCGACGCGGATCATCCGACACCTCCCGCCAGCAAGGCCTCGGCCAGGTCCAGGTCCTCGGGGAACGTGACCTTGATGTTGCGCGGATCGCCGGGCACCGTCACCACGAGGCCGCCCATGGCTTCGACCAGGCCGGCGTCGTCGGTGACGTCCTCGTCCTCGGGTCCGGCGTGGGCGGCGCGCAGGACGTCGGCTCTGAACCCCTGGGGCGTCTGCACCGCGACCAGCTTCGAGCGATCGACGGTGCGGATCACCCTGCCATCTTGGACGACCTTCAACGTGTCCCTCACCGCCACCGCAGGAACGACCCCGTCGACGTCGCCGAGCCGCAGCCTGGCGAGCACGCTCGACACGAGAGCCGGGGTGGCCAGGGGCCGAGCTGCGTCGTGGACCAGCACGAGATCGACCGGTTCGGGGACCTCGGCGAGGCCGGCGGCGACCGACGCCCGCCGTGACGGACCTCCCGGAACCGCCCCCGGCGGGGTCCCGACGACGACCACCTCGTCGACGCCCCCGGCCCGTAACGCCTCCAACGCTCGCGACCAGAGAGGGACGCCGGCGAGCACGGCGTCCTGCTTGGGGCCGCCGAAGCGGGTGCCGGCCCCGGCCGCCACGAGGATGCCCCAGGCGGTCACGGCGCGGGGCGGGCGAAGAACATCCTTCCGACGGACGTACGCACCATGTTGGAGATCTCGACCTCGAGCATCTCCCCGATGCTATCGGCTGCTTCGGAGACGACGACCATCGTTCCGTCCTCCAGGTAGCCGACTCCCTGGCCTGGTTCGCTTCCCGGCTTGGAGATGAGCAGCTCGATGTGCTCGCCGGTGGCGAGCATCGGACGCAGGGCCTCCCCCAACGAGTGGGGGTTGATCGTCGTGATGCCGCGCAGCCCCGCGGCACGAGAGAGGTTGTGGTCGGTCGTCACGAGCATCGCCCCGTACCGTTCCGCGAGGACGAGGAGCTTGGCGTCGACCTCGTCGCGTTCGGGAACCGAGTCCTCGATGACGACCAGATCCTCCCTCTCGGTCCGGAGCGCCTCGAGCACGTCGAGGCCCCGCCGCCCTCGCCGCCGCCGCTCTCGGTCGGCGGAGTCCGCGATGGTCTGGAGTTCGTCGACGACGAACGCAGGCGCCCAGAGCGCTCCGGGAAGCAGACCCGATCGGGACAGTTCGAGAACCCTCCCGTCGATCGCGGCGCTGGAATCGATGAGGTAGGCCCGGTCGCCCTCTCCTCGTCCTCCGACGGATCTCGTCGTCGTCGCCCCGAACTCGGTGGCCTTCGACGCGAACACCCCACCGGCGGTCGAGGCCAGGACGACCACCACCAGGATCGCCAGCGGCCACCCGACCGGAGGGGGCAGCAAGGCGACGAGCGGAGCGCCGAGGGCCGCACCGAGGACCGTCCCGACGGCCAACCCGGCTCCACCGGCGATGACCTGGGGGCCGGTCATGTTCTCGAACCAGCCCGGAGCACCGTCGACGAACCGTTCGACCCGCCGCCCGGCCACGCCTCCCAGGACGTACCCGATCCCGGCGCCGAGGACGGCGCCCCACACGGTGGTCAGTTCGGGCTCGAGCCCCGGGATCGACCACGGCCCGGCGGCGATCTGGAACCCTGCAGCGGTGGTGGCCAGCGTGATCAGCAGACGAACGAACTCGGTGATCAACCGATGCTCCTGATGTGGGCGACCTGACAGATATCGGCTCGCCGTCGGGGCTCCTGAAGCGATGCGGCCTACGCGTCGGCGGGTTGCTCGACCTTGGGGAGGGCTCGGTCGAGCTTCTTGATGGCCTCTTCCTCGTCGAGATGGAGGGAGAAGCGGAGCTCGCTGATGATGATCAGCCGGGCCTTGGCGAGCATGCGCTTGAGGGCCGGGGAGATGCCCTTGATCTGCTGGGCGTAGGTCAGGTCGCGGACGACCTCGGCGACCTGGTAGATGTCGCCGCTGTTGATCTTCTCGGTCAGCAGCTTGTACCACCGGCTCCAGTTCGAACCCGCTTCCTGGGGGGGTTCCTTGAAGGTGGCGAACACCTTCCTGGCCTGGTTCTTGGAGATGACCGGCCTGACGCCCCGCTCGACCGCCGAGGCCACCGGGACCCGCACGATGAGCTGGTCGGTGGCGATCTCGAGCACGAAGTAGTCCTGTTTCTCGCCGCCGAACTCGATGCGTTCCTTCTTGATGATGGTGGCCGCTCCGTGGTGGGGGTACACGACCTTGTCGCCGACCTTGAACGGGCTCTTGACCGCCTTGGGCTTGGTCTTGGCGGGAGCCGGCTTGGTGGCCGCGGTCGTCTTCGCCGCCGTCGCCTTCTTCGCCGCGGTCGTCTTCTTCGCAGGCGCCTTCTTCGCCGCGGTCGTCTTCTTCGCAGGCGCCTTCTTCGCCGCCGTCGTCTTCTTCGCAGGCGCCTTCTTCGCCGCGGTCGTCTTCTTCGCAGGCGCCTTCTTCGCCGCCGTCGTCTTCTTCGCAGGCGCCTTCTTGGCGGGGGCCTTCTTCGCCGCGGTCGTCTTCTTGGTCGCGGTCTTCTTCGCCGTCGACGCCTTGGCGGACGTGGCCTTCTTGGCCGCGGTCTTCCGGGTCGTGGCGGTCTTCTTGGCGGGGGTCTTCTTCGCAGGCACAGGGTCTCGCTGGTTCGGCAACGGGGGAACGAGCCGCAGTGTACCCCGGCCCGTCACGATCTTCGGCGTCGAGGATCAGCTCTCGGGTTCCGGAACCGCTCCGGCTTCGGCCAGCAGGTCCAGGTACGTTCGGATCTGCCGGGCGCGGGACCGCCCCACGCCCTCGACCTGGCTCAGCTCCTCGATCGTCGCCTGGCGCAGCCGCCGCAGGTCGCCGAACTTCCGGATGAGGGCATCCCGCACCGAGCTCGGCAACCGGGGGATCCCGGCCAGGAGCCTCGCGCCCCGGGATCGAACCGGCTTGTCCAGGGGGACCAGGCCGAGCGCCGCGCCGACCTTCGCCAGGTTGTACAGGTCCTCGTCGGGGAGCTCGTCGAGCTTCTTGAACACCGAGCTGCCCTTGCGGGGCCGGCGAGGCTGGTAGTCGAAGTTGACCAACTCGGCGAGCTCGGCGACGTCGCGGACCAGATCGGAGGCCTGGATGCGGATGAGGGGCGCCTCCTCACCCAGCTCGACGGCGACGGTCTCGAGCTGTGCGTTGATCCGCAGGACGATCGCGGCCCGCTGGATCACCGCGACGGCGTCGCGCAGCATCGTGGCGTCCCCGAGCTCGTCCCGGGTCAGCCGCATGACGCTGTCGTCCAACTGACGCCGGAGGCGCTCGAGGGCCTGGAGGTGCTGGTTCGCCTGGGCGAACAGCGCGGTCGGATCCTGCAGCTCGAACCGGCCGTGCGGAGAGAAGACCACGGCGATGCTGCGGCCCTCCTCGCTGACGGCGAGCACCGGCAGCCCGGTCTGGACCGCCAGACGGTCGGCCGTGCGGAACCGCGTGCCGGTCTCGTCGGTGTCGATCGACGGATCGGGGATGAAATGCACGTTGGCCCGGGTGATCGTGTCGGCGACGTCGTCGACGACGATGCCGCCGTCCATCTTCGACAGCTCCGCCACGCGCTGGGCCGTGAACGGAGCGTCGAGGACGAAGCCGCCGCTGGAGACCGCATCGACCACGCTTCCGGAGCCGACCAGCACCAACCCGCCGGTCCCCTGGCGGATGATGATCTCGGCGGCGTCGCGCAGCCCCGTTCCGGGAGCGAAACGGCGAAGGATGTCGAGCGGAACTGCGACCTTGGGGGCCATCGACGCCGCAGGCTAGCGCCTCACGTCGCCGGTGAGGGTCACCCGCCGCGCC
>JALVQZ010000045.1 GCA_027036355.1 Acidimicrobiia bacterium
GTCCCCACACGAGTCCGGCTCCGTCCCGACCGCATCTCCCTGGATGTCCTGGCCCTGGGCGACGGGTTCGTGGAGCACGCAGCCGAGCTCGCGGCGGCGATCGGGGACGGAACCGGACTCGTGTGGGGACTCGCGCCGAGCCGGCCGGGGCCGGTCGATCGTTCCGTCGTCCAGAGACGGTACGGTACCGCCATGGCCCGACTCGTCATGGAAGGAGCTCCGACCACGAGCCTGATCGACGACGCGTGGGCGTCGCCGTCGTGCGGGCTCGCGGCGACGACCCCGAAGGCGGCCGCGGCGGTGATGTCGGAGCTGCGCGACATCGTCGGAGGCCTCCATGTCCGATGACCGCACCGCGGTCGCCGAGCGGATCGAGGACCTCCGACGGCAGATCGAGCACCACAACTACCTCTACTACGTCCTCGACCAACCCGAGATCTCCGACGCCGAGTACGACCAGCTCATGCGCGAGCTCGAGGAGCTCGAGGCGGCCCATCCGGAGCTGATCACCCCCGACTCGCCCACCCAGCGCGTCGGCGCTCCCCCCTCCTCGGCGTTCCAGCCCGTTCGACACCTCGAGCCGATGTTCTCCCTCGACAACGCCTTCAGCTTCGACGAGCTCGAAGCGTGGCGCGAGCGCGTGCTGAAGATCCTGGGCCGGGACCCGGACGCCTACTCGTGTGAGCCGAAGATCGACGGCCTCGCCGTCTCGGTCGTCTACGAGCGCGGCGTCCTCGTGCGAGGCGCCACCCGAGGCGACGGGATCGTCGGGGAGGACATCACCGCCAACGTGCGGACCATCAAGGCGATCCCGTTGCGGCTCCGGGGGGACCCGCCGGCCGTCCTCGAGGTCCGCGGCGAGATCTACATGCCCGTGTCCGCGTTCGAGGCCCTCAACCGGGAACGGGAAGAGCGGGGCGAGCCGCCGTTCGTCAACCCACGCAACGCCGCGGCGGGTTCCGTTCGCCAGAAGGACCCCGCGGTGACCGCCTCCCGGAACCTGTCGAACTGGATGTACCACCTGGGCCACGTCGAAGGAGGTCCCCGCCTCGAACGGCACTCCGAGTCCCTCGCCTGGCTCCGCGAGCTCGGTCTTCGGGTCAACCCGGCCAACCGCACCCTCCACACGATCGACGAGATCGAGGAGTACGCCCGATGGGCCGAAGCGAACCGCCATTCCCTCGACTACGAGATCGACGGGGTGGTCATCAAGGTCGACCGCTTCGACGATCAACGGGCCCTCGGGTTCACCGCCCGAGCGCCCCGGTGGGCGATCGCCTACAAGCTCCCCGCCGAGGAGAAGACGACCAAGCTCCTCTCCATCGAGGTGAACGTCGGCCGCACCGGGGTCGTCACCCCCTACGCCGTTCTCGAGCCGGTGTTCGTCGGAGGGGTCACCGTCACGACCGCCACCTTGCACAACGAGCGGGAGATCCATCGCAAGGACATCCGCCCGGGGGACTGGGTCGTGGTCCGCAGGGCCGGAGACGTGATCCCCGAGATCGTCGGTCCGGTCCTGTCCCGACGACCCAAGGGTCTCCGCCGCTGGCACATGCCCAAGACCTGCCCGTTCTGTGGGAACCCCATCGTCAAGGACGAACACGGCGTGCGCGCCTACTGCACCGGGGGATACGCCTGCCCCAGCCGCCTGCGGGAATGGCTGGTCTACTTCGGGTCGCGCTCGGCGATGGACATCGACGGGCTCGGCTACAAGACCGTCGACCTGCTGATGCGCGAAGGCCTGGTTCGGGACCCTGCCGACATCTTCCTGCTGCAGCCCGACGACCTCCTCCGCTTCGAGGGGTGGGGCCCGAAGAAGGTCGAGAACCTGATGACGGCGATCGCCGCCGCCAAGGACCGCCCGCTGTGGCGGCTCCTGGTGGGGCTCGGCATCGACCATGTCGGACCGACGGTCGCCAAGCTCCTGGCCCGGAAGTTCGGGAGCATCGACGACATCATGTCCGCCTCCGAGGACGAGCTCGCCGCCATCGACGGGATCGGCCCGGAGATCGCCCGCTCGATCGTCGCCTGGTTCGGCGACGAAGAGAACCGCAAGCTCATCGACAAGCTCCGCTCTGCCGGCGTTCGCATGGCCGAACCGGTGGAGGAGGTCGAAGGGCCGTCGCTCGAAGGGGTGACCCTGGTGTTCACCGGTTCGTTGGAGCGGTTCACCCGCGACGAGGCGAAGGAGGCCGTCGAAGCTCGCGGCGGGAAGGTGTCGTCCACCGTCTCGGGGAAGACGACGGCGGTGGTCGTCGGTCGGGATCCCGGGTCGAAGCTCGCCAAGGCCGAAGCGCAAGGTGTCCCCATCATCGACGAGGACACCTTCGCCGCACTCCTCGAACGGGGGCCCGAGGCGATCGGCGGGTCCTGAGCGTGGTCACTGGACCCGGAACGACCAGGTGATCGAGCCGGGATCCGGCAGGCCCGACAGCCGGTCCCAGTGCGCCTCCACGACATGGAACCCGGGTGACCATTCCTCGATCGCCTTGCCCGGGCCCGGCTGGTAGACGTGGATCCCCGTCCCGTTCATGTAGATGACCTCGTCGTCGGGGATGGGGACGCCGTCGATGACGAAGCTCGCCCGGTAGGAAGGGTCGGTCCGGAACTCGATCTTCGCCTGTCGGAGCACGAGATCGCCGTCGCGGGGTGCCAGCTCCCGCACCGGGCCGGGGAGCTCGGTGGGGGTGCCCTCGGGCAGGATCAGCACCGCGCCGACGACGATGACGATGAACGTCACCCCCAACAAGGCCAGGACGATGCGGTAGCGGGTTCGCGACATGTCCGGGAGCGTAGGCGTCCTCTGATCGCATTCGCCGTGTGCGGCAGGCGCCGGGTGCGGGTGGCGGCCGGACCCTTCGGGAGGTCACCGGCCGCCACTACCGTTGGGCCCATGCGCATCAACCCGGTCCTCGAACAGCTCGGCGGCTACCCCATCGCCACCATCCAGATGCGGGCCCGCGAACGACGCGACGCCGGCCTGCCGCTCATCGACTTCTCCATCGGCGATCCTCGGGAGCCGACCCCCGAGTTCATCCGCACGGCGCTCGTCGACGCCGTCGGGGAGGTGTCGCAGTACCCGACCGCCGCCGGCCTCGCCGAGTTCCGACAGGCCGTGGCCGGGTACCTGGAACGGCGGTTCGACGTGGCGGTCGATCCCGACCACCAGATCCTCCCGTCGGCCGGTTCGAAGGAAGCCATCTTCTCGACGCCGTTCGTGTTCGTCGACCGTGACGCCGGTGACCTCGTGGTCTACCCGACCCCCGGCTATCCCGTGTACGAGCGGGGCGCCCGGTTCGCCGGAGCGGCGGTCCATCGGGTCGTCTTGGAGGGCGACTTCGTGCTGCGCGCGGGGGACATCCCGCCATCGGTGTGGGAACGGGCACGGCTCGTGTGGACCTGCTCGCCACACAATCCGTCGGGCGCCGTCACCCCCGCCGGCGACCTCGCCGAGCTGTACGCCACCGCTCGAAGCTCCGACACGCTCCTGCTCGCCGACGAGTGCTACGTGGACGTGTACGACGAGGACGCCTACCCCGACGGTCCGGCGTCGATGCTGCAGATCGCCGGGCCGGCCGCCGAGGGACTCCTGGTCTACCTCAGCTTGTCGAAGCGCTCGGGGATGACCGGCTACCGCTCGGGGGCCGTCGTCGGCGACCGCGAAGCGATCGCCGCGCTCAAGGCGCTACGGTCGACGACCGGCACGATCCCGCCCGAGTTCGTCCAGGCTGCCGCCGTGGCCGCCTGGAGCGACGACGTCCACGTCCAGGAGCGGCGGGCCATCTTCTCCGAGAAGCGACGGATCCTGCGTCGAGCCTTCGAGCGCATCGGGTTCGAGGTCGTGGCTTCCCGAGCGGGCCTGTACCTGTGGGTCGTCGTCGACGACGACCTGGCGGTGACGGACCGGCTCCTCGACCACGGCATCGTGGTGTCCCCAGGTCGGTTCTTCGGTCCAGGCGGTGAGGGCTACATCCGCCTGGCCCTGGTCCCCACCGTCGACGAATGCGCGACGGCCGCCGAGCAGCTCGTAGCGCTGTTGGGCTAGGGATAATGGCGCCATGAACGACCAGCAGATCATCGAAGCCGCCTACGCCGACCTCGGTCGCCTCGCCGAGGCGAGCGATGCCGTCGAACGAACGATCGCCGCGCTCGACCGCGGCGATCTGCGGGTCGCGGAGAAGGTCGACGGGGAGTGGATCGTTCACACCTGGGTGAAGGAAGCCATCCTCCTCTACTTCCGGCTCGCGGAGGTCCGGACCATGGGAGCGGGACCCTTCGAGTGGTACGACAAGATCCCCACCAAGACCGGCCTCGCCGACGCCGGCGTGCGGGTCGTGCCCCCCGGGATCATCCGGTACGGCGCGTTCTGCGAGCCGGGCGTGGTCGTCATGCCGGGATACGTCAACATCGGCGCCCGCGTGGGTACCGGCACGATGGTCGACACGTGGGCGACCGTCGGCTCGTGCGCCCAGATCGGACGCGACGTCCACCTTTCGGGCGGGGTCGGGATCGGGGGTGTCCTGGAGCCGCCCGGCGCCCGACCGGTCATCATCGAGGACGGGGCCTTCATCGGGAGTCGCTCCATCGTCGTCGAGGGCGTCGTCGTCGAGGAAGGGGCCGTCTTGGGGGCCAACACGGCGATCTCGGCCTCGATCCCGATCATCGACGTCACCGGCGCCGAGCCGGTGGAGATCCGCGGTCGGGTGCCGCGCAACGCCATCATCGTTCCCGGCGCCCGAGCCAAGGAGTTCGCCGCCGGCGTCTACCACCTGCAAACCCCCCTGCTGATCGGCTACCGGACCGAGTCCACCGACCGCAAGACCTCCCTCAACGAGGCGCTCCGCACCTTCGAGGTGGAGGTGTGACCGGCATCGTCGACACCCTCGTCGAGCTCATCGACATCCCGTCGGTGACCGGAGACGAGGAGGAGATCTGCACCGCCCTCGAGTTCCGTCTCGGCGCCACGCGACCGGTCCGTCGCGTCGGCAACGCCCTCGTCGTCGGCGAACCGTCCGGCAAGCCGCTCGTCGCACTGTACGGCCACACCGACACGGTGCCCGAGCAGGGCAACCGGCCGGCGGTCGTCGTCGACGGGAACGTCGTGGGTCTCGGAGCGTCCGACATGAAGGGTGGGCTCGCGGTCATGATCCACCTCCTCGAGGACGACGACGTCGTCGCCGGGCCCTACGACGTCGTCGGGGTGTTCTACGACAAGGAGGAGGGCCCCGCCCACGACAACGGTCTCGAGGCCGTCCTCGACGCCGTGGGGTTCCTCGCCGACGCCGCGTTCTCGGTGGTCATGGAACCCACCGACTTGAAGCTGGAGCTCGGCTGCAACGGGGCCATGAACGCGGACGTGGTGTTCCGCGGCCACGCCGCCCACGCGGCCAGGCCGTGGCTCGGCGAGAACGCCATCACCAAGGCCGGGGAATGGCTCGCCGCCATGCATCGGCGGGAGCCCGAGCCCGTCGAGATCGCGGGCCTCGTCTACCGCGAGACGTTCGCGGTCACCACGGCCGTGGGAGGGATCGCCAACAACGTGCTCCCGGCCGAGTTCGTCGTCAACCTCAACCACCGGTTCCCGCCCATCTACGGGCTCGACGAAGCCGAGGAGCGACTGCGAGCCGTCGCCGCCGTCGCCGACGAGGTCGTGATCAAGGACCGTGCCCCGGCCGGGGCGGTTCCGGAGGCGAGCCCCTACCTGGACCGGCTCGACGCGCTCGTCGGGGGAGCACGGGCCGCCAAACAGGGCTGGACCGACGTGGCCCGCCTCACCGCTCGCGGGATCCCGGCGGTGAACTACGGGCCGGGGATCGTCGCCCAGGCCCACCAGGCCTCCGAGTACGTGCCGATCGCCAACGTGGAGACGGCGCTCGAGGTGATGCGCCGCTTCCTCACCGACCGATAGGCGACCGGGGCGAGGCGCCGGTCGCTCGCCGGTCCCGGCGTCGATCCGGTGGGAGCAGTGGCATGGCGCGCCGCTGGGGTAGCATCCCGCCGATGCCCGTAGAGATCGACATCGCCAAGGTCGCCGCCCTCGCCCGGATCGCCCTCTCCGATGAGGAGCTGGCCGCGTACGGTGCGCAGCTCGGGGTCATCCTCGAACATGCCGAGCGGGTCCAGGCGTTGCCGACCGACGACGTCGAACCGACCTCCCACCCGCTGCCGCTCGTCAACGCCTTCCGCCCCGACGAGGTGCGACCGTCGCTCGACCGGGACGACGTCCTCGCCCAGGCTCCCGACGCGGTCGACGGCTATTTCCGGGTCCCGCAGATCCTCGACGGCCCATGACCGACCTCGCCGATCTCTCGATCGCCGACGCCGGCCGCGGCTTGCGTGCCGGGGAGTTCACCGCCCAGGACCTCCTCGAGGCCACATGGCGTCGTGCTGCGGTCACCGAGGCGCATCTCCACGCCTACCTGGTGCTCGACCGCGATGGGGCCCGCCGGGCGGCGGTCCGCGCCGACGAGGAGCTGGCGGCGGGCACCGACCGCGGTCCGCTCCATGGCATCCCCCTCGCGTTGAAGGACAACCTGTCGACCCGGGGTATCGAAACGACCTGCGCCTCCCAGATCCTGGCCGGCTACACGCCTCCGTACGACGCGACCGCCGTCGGTCGTCTGCGGGACGCCGGCGCCGTGATCGTCGGCAAGACCAACCTCGACGAGTTCGCCATGGGCTCGTCGACGGAGAACTCCGCCTACGGGCCCACGCGCAACCCGTGGGACACCGACCGGGTGCCCGGCGGTTCCTCGGGTGGCTCGGCGGCCGTCGTGGCCGCCGGATCGGCGTTCGCGGCGCTCGGATCGGACACGGGCGGTTCGATCCGCCAGCCGGCGGCGTTGACCGGACTCGTCGGGGTCAAGCCGACCTACGGGCTGGTGTCGCGTTACGGGCTCGTGGCGTTCGCCTCTTCCCTCGACCAGATCGGTCCGCTGGCCCGGTCGGTGCCCGACGCGGTCGACGTCCTCACCGCGATCGCCGGATGGGATCGCCACGACGCGACCAGTTACCCGGGCGACGTGCCCGACATGGGGCGATCGCTCGACGCCGGTGTCCAGGGCGTCAGGATCGGCGTCGTCTCCGAGCTCATGGGGGAGGGGATCGCCCCCGAGGTCCTCTCCGCGACGGTCGCCACCGTCGAGCGGCTCGCCGCCGCGGGCGCCGAGATCGTCGACGTGTCGATGCCGTCGACCGAGTACGCGCTGTCCGCCTACTACCTGATCGCACCGGCCGAGTGTTCCTCGAACCTGGCCCGGTTCGACGGGGTCCGCTACGGGCTCCGGGTCGACGGCGGCACGGTCGAAGAGATGATGGCCAGGACCCGGGCGGAGGGCTTCGGGCCGGAGGTGATCCGCCGGATCCTCCTCGGCACCTACGCGTTGTCGGCCGGCTACTACGACGCCTTCTACGGTCAGGCTCAGAAGGTCCGCACGCTGGTCCGGCGGGACTTCGCCGCCGCCTACGAGCAGGTGGACGTGCTGGTGTCACCGACCAGCCCCACGACCGCGTTCCGGATCGGGGAGCGCTCCGACGATCCGATCGCGATGTACTACTCGGACGTGTGCACGATCCCGTCGAACCTGGCAGGGGACCCGGCGATCTCGGTTCCCGTGGCTCTCGACGGAGCCGGCCTGCCGATCGGGTTCCAGGTGATGGCGCCCCAGCTCGGCGAGGAGATGATGTTCCGGGTCGCCGCCGAAGTGGAACGATCGGCGGGGTTCTCGTTCCGGGCGCCGCTGGCCACCTCGGAGGTGACGGAGCCATGAGCGTGATCCCGGAGGGCTGGGAGGCCGTGATCGGCATCGAGACCCACGTCGAGTTGCAGACCCGCTCGAAGATGTTCTGCGGATGTCGGGTCGATTTCGGTGACGACCCCAACACCGCCGTCTGCCCGGTCTGCCTGGCGTTGCCCGGTGCGCTCCCGGTGGCCAACGAGGCCGCCATCGACGGGATCGTCCGCATCGGCACGGCGCTCGACTGCACGATCAACGAACGTTCCCTGTTCTACCGGAAGAACTACTTCTACCCCGATCTGCCCAAGAACTACCAGATCTCCCAGTACACGTACCCGGTGTGCGAGCACGGACGCATCGTCGTAGACGTCGACGGGGAACCGACGGTGATCGGGATCACCCGCGTCCACATGGAGGAGGACACCGGCAAGAGCCTGCACATGGGCGAGGGAGGCCGGATCCAGGACGCCGATCACACCCTGCTCGACTTCAACCGGGCCGGGGTGCCGTTGGTCGAGATCGTCACCGAACCCGACATCCGCACCCCCGACCAGGCCCGCGCCTACGGCGCCGAGCTCCAACGCATCGTCCGCACGCTCGGCGTGTCCGACGCCCGCCTCGAGGAAGGCTCGATGCGGTTCGATGCCAACATCTCGGTCCGGCGGACCGGAACGTCCGAGCTCGGCACCCGCACCGAGATCAAGAACGTCAACTCGCTGCGGTCGATGCAGCGGGCCATCGCCTTCGAGATCGAACGGCAGATCGAGGTGCTCGCAACCGGCGGGACGGTCATCCAGGAGACCCGCCACTGGAACGAGACCACGGGACGGACCACGGCCATGCGCTCGAAGGAAGAGTCCGAGGACTACCGCTACTTCCAGGAACCCGATCTGCTCCCGTTGTTCATCGACGAGCAATGGCGGGACCGGGTGAAGGCATCGATGCCCGAGCTGCCCGCGCAGCTCAGGGCGCGGCTGGTGGCGGCTGGCGCCGACGAGCGCACCGCCGGGTTGCTCGCCGACAGCCCGCTGTTGGCCGGACTGTTCGACGCCGCGGTGCGTGCCGGAGCCGAGGCGAAGACCGTGGCCTCGTGGCTCACCGGTGAGGTGGTGGCCTACGCCCGGCGGGTCGGCACGACCGTCGACGAGCTGTCGTTGACCGCGGAGCATCTCGTCGAACTCGCCGCCATGGTCGCCGAAGGGGAACTGTCGGCGACCGCGGCCAAGCAGGTGCTGGCGGGCGTGCTCGCCGGCGAAGGCGGCCCCCGGCAGGTGGCCGAAACGATGGATCTGCTCCAGATCTCCGACTCGGGCGCCATCGAAGCCGTCGTCGCCGACGTGCTCGGCGAGCACCCCGATGCGCTCGAGAAGATCCGGTCGGGCGACTCGAAGCCGATCGGGTTCCTCGTCGGGCAGGTGATGCGAGCCACCGGCGGCAAGGCCGACCCGAAGATGGTGCAGGAGATCATCAGGAGGAGCGCGGGCCGGTGACCGACCACCGTGTGTTGGCGGTCGAGTCGAAGGACTACCGGGACCTCGATTCGACGGCGGTCTGGTCCCTGGTGGCGGACCCCGGCCGGCTCGCCGACTGGTTCCCACTCGTGCCGCTCAAGCCGGTGTCGACGGTCGATCCCGGACCCGGCACCGAAACGCGGGTGTCGTGGCGCCGGGGGACGTCGCCGGCGACGGCATGGCGAGCGGTCGTGGTCGAGTGGGACGCCGGCACGGCCTATCGATGCCGGATCGACCGGATCCCGGGGCTGGGTGAGGCCGAGTTGACCGTCAGCGTCGACACTCGCCCGGCCGGCGACGGGACCCGCGTCACGCTGCGGTTCGTTGCCACGGCCGACTCGCGTCTGCGGGGCCTGCTGGCGGGGTTCGAGGCGAGGAGACGGCTCCTCCGGTCGCTCGACCGGATCGGCCGGGCGGCACGGCCGTGATGCGAGCGGTCGCGTTCGACTGTGACGGCGTCATCGTCGACTCGGAGCCGCTGGCCGAACGGGCCTGGTCGGCGGGCCTGGCGACCTTCGGCTACGAGATGACCTCGACCGACGTCGAGGCCTGCCTGGGGGTGACCGAACGGGACTCGTACCGCTACTTCGCCGAGCGGGTCCCGCTCCCGTCCTACGACGAGGTCATGACGGTCGTCGACGGGTTCCGCCGGTCGCTGTACGAGGACCATCTGGAGGCGTTCCCGGACGCCGTCGAGACCATCCAGATCCTGGCCGGCGAAGGGATCCCCCTGGCGGTGGCGTCGTCGTCTCGGCGCGGCCCGCTCGAATGGAAGCTCGATCGGTTCGATCTCCGACGCTACTTCACGACGATCGTGTCGGGCGACGACGTCGATCGAGGCAAGCCCGCCCCCGACATCTACCTGGCGGCCGCGGCGGGTCTCGGTGTCCCGGCCAGGGACGTCCTGGCCATCGAGGACGCCGTCAACGGCGCCGAGGCGGCCGAAGCGGCGGGTCTGCGGGTCGTGATCGTCGACCGCAGCGGCGGTCTCCGGCCCGGCTTCGCCACCGTGTCGTCCGTGGACGTCCACACCGTCCGGTCCTGGCTGGGACTCGGCTGAACCGACCGCAGCCGTGGCCCTCAGCGATCGGGGTCGGGTTCGGCGGCGCGGACGATCGTGGTCGGATACCGGGGAGCGTCGTTCTCCGACCAGCGGCGGGCGGACCGCTCCAGCGCCACCCACAGCGTTCTCGTGAACGGATCGAGCAGGACCGGCAAGGTGAGGGTCATGACCACGCCGACGACGAGCAACGTCACCCACGGCACCTCGGGCCACGTGGCGATCATGCCGCCGACGAACACCCCGAGGAACGAGCCCTCGGTGATCCCCGTGTTCAGCATCACCGCCCCCAACCAGTACCCCTGCTCCTGCTCGAACTCGAGGCCGCAGGTCGGACACACCGGCACCATCTCGAGCCAGCGACGGAACAGGCCGCCCGACCCGCATCGGGGACAGCGGCGGGTCATTCCGCGGGCGAGCGCGGTGGGAACGGAGGGGCGTCCTGTCGTCATCGGGTGAGGATATCGAAGACACCTGCGAGGAGGCACTCGCTATCTTCACCGCGTGGACTTCCTCTTCGACGTCTTCGCCGATGCGCTGCGCTACCTGGCCGACCCGGCCGGTGAGCTGGGCCCGGTGGTGGCGCTCACCCTCGTGGTCGCCGGGACGGCGACGTTCCTCGGTGTCCTCGTCGGCGTGCCGATCGGCGTCGCGCTCGGGCTCTGGCGCTTCCGCGGCCGCAGCGCCGCCCTGACGCTGGTCAACGTCGGCATGGGGATGCCACCCGTCCTCGCCGGCTTGGTGCTGCTGTTGCTGGTCTGGGGAGACGGTCCGCTCGGCGGGCTCGGGTTGGTGTTCACCCCCGCCGCGATGATCCTCGCCCAGACCCTCCTGGCGATCCCGATCGCGGCCGGGGTCACCGCAGGCGCCGTCCGGAACCTCCCTGCGGCCGCCTTCGAGCAGCTCGCCGCGCTCGGGCTTCCCCCGCTGCGGCAAGCCACCCTGGCCGGACGGGAGGCGTCGGCGGGCATCCTCTCGGCCGTCGCCGCCGCCTTCGGGCGGGTCGTCTCCGAGGTCGGTGCGGTGCTGATCGTCGGCGGCAACATCAAGGGAGAGACCCGGGTGCTGACCACCGCCATCGTCCAGGAGGCCCGCCAGGCGCGCTTCGGCGCGGCTCTCGGCCTCGGCGTGGTGCTCCTCGCCATCGCCTTGGCCGTCAACGTCCTCCTCACCCGGATCCAGCTCCGGGAGCGGCCCGGTGGGTGAACTCGTCCTCGGTGGCTTTCGCTATCCGGCCGACGGCTCGGTCGTCGCCGTCGAACGGATGGTCCTCGCCGAGGCCCGGCGCACGGTGCTGTTCGGCCCCAACGGGTCGGGGAAGACCACGCTCCTGCGGCTCATCGCCGGCACCCTCGGGGAGGGCGTGGGGATCCCGACCGCGTACCTTCCCCAACGGCCGTACCTCTTCCGCGGCACGGCCAGGAGCAACCTGTACCTCGGCCTCGACCCGCCGGAGCGTCGCCGGGCCGACGAGCTGGCGGAGCGCCTCGGGGTGGCGGCCATCGTCGAGCGGTCCGTGACCGACCTCAGCGGCGGCGAGCGGCAACGGATCGCCCTCGCCAGGGTCCTGGCCAGACGATCGAGCCTGGTGGTGCTCGACGAGCCGCTCGCCCCTCTCGATCTACGGGACCGATCCTCCACCGCGCTCGGGATCGCCGAGGCCATCGGCGAGCGGACCGCCCTGATCGTCAGCCACGACCGCGACACCGTCGCCGTGTTGGGCGATCGGGTGGCGGTGATGATCGACGGCGAGATCGTGCAGACCGGCAGGGTCGGCGACGTCTTCGCTCATCCTCGCGACGACGTCGTCGCCGGCGTCGTGGGGGTCGGCAACGTGCTGTCGGGCGTCGTGGAATCCCGCCGCGACCCGATGGTCCGGGTTCGCTGCGGGCCGGTCCTGTTCCGGGCCGTCGGCGAGCACGAGCCCGGGACGCCGGTGAACGTGCTGTTCGGCGCCGAGGCGGTGAGCATCCACCTCCCCGCGGACGGATCCGAGGACGTCACCTCCCGCGTGCACGACTCGCCCCGCAACTCCCTGCCGGGAGCCGTCGCGGACATCCGTGAGGTCGGACGGCTCCACGAGATCGTCGTCGATTGCGGGATCCCCATCGTCGCGCTGATCACTCCCGGTGCCCTCGACGCGCTCGAGCTGAGTGTCGGGATGCCGGTCGCGGTCACGGTCAAGGCGACCGCCGCACGGGCGGTCCTCGCCGCGTGAGGCGTCTGGCCGTGCTCGGGGTCGCGGCGGTGGTGCTCGCGTCGGCATGCGCGTCGGCGGGGGGAGCCGCCGATCGCATCGTCGTCGCCGCCGGGACCACCGTCGTCGACTCCGGTCTCGTCGACGAGCTGGTGGCCGTCTACCGACGGTCGCACCCGTCGGCGCCCCGGTTCTCGGTCGTCGCGGCCGGCTCCACCGAGGTGCTCGCGTTGGGCGAGCGCGGCGCCGCCGATCTCCTCCTCAGCCACCTCCCGGCCGCCGAGGACCGGTTCCTGGGAGATCACCCGCAGGCCGAGGCCCGGGCCGTGTTCGCCAGCCGGTTCGTGCTCGTCGGGCCCGACGGCCAGGACGTCGTCGCGCCGGGGATGGATCCCATCGACGCGTTCGCCGCGATCGCCGGGCGGGGAGCCCGTTTCGTCTCTCGGGCCGACCGTTCGGGGACCAACGAGCGGGAACGGGAGATCTGGAGACGCGCCGGGATCGAGCCGGCCGGCCGCTCGTGGTACCTCGAGACCGGGCAGGGGATGGGGTTCACGCTCCAGGTCGCCGATCAGCGAGGTGCGTTCACCCTCTCGGAGCTCGGGGCCTTCCGACGCGCCTCGCAGACGCTCGGGCTCGTCGCCGTCGATCTACGCGATCCCGAGCGTCTGCTCGCCAACCCGTACCGGGCCATCGTGGTGGATCCCGGCGCCACCCCCGAGGCGTCCGCGTTCGTCGAGTGGCTCGCCGGCCCCGACGGCCGTTCCGCCATCGTGGACGCCAACGAGAAGCTGTTCGCCGAGGTCGTCTACGTCCCGGGTTCGGGTGCCTGACGGGGCCGGTATCCTGCGCCCATGGAGCGGAGGAAGGTGGTGGTCGCCGAAGCGATCGCCGACGCGGGGATCGAAGCGCTCCGCGCGGAGCACGATGTGGTCGTCGCCGTCGACGCGGACCGCACCGAGCTGTTCGACCTGCTCGCCGACGCCGCCGCTCTCGTCGTCCGGTCCGCGACGAAGGTCGATGCCGAGCTCATCTCGGCTGCTCCGCGTCTCGAGGTGATCGGACGAGCGGGGATCGGGGTCGACAACATCGACCTCGCCGCCGCGACCGACGCCGGGGTGATGGTGGTCAACGCTCCGAACGCCAACACCATCTCCGCCGCCGAGCACACCATGGCGCTCATCCTCGCCCAAGCCCGCCGCATCCCCGAGGCCGATGCCGGCCTTCGAGCCGGGCGATGGGACCGCAAACGGCTCCAGGGCATGGAGCTCCACGGCAAGACGCTGGGGATCCTGGGGCTCGGCAAGATCGGCACCCTCGTCGCCCAGCGAGCGGCCGCGTTCGGGATGCGGATCGTCGCCTACGACCCGTACGTATCGGTCGAACGTGCCCGGCGGCTGGGGGTCGAGACGCTGCCCTTCGACGAGGTCCTGGGTGCCGCCGACATCCTCACGATCCACCTCCCCCGCACCAAGGAGACCGAAGGGATCGTCGACGCCGCCGCGCTCGGCAGGATGCGCCGCGGAGCGAGGATCGTGAACGTGGCCCGCGGAGGTCTCGTCGACGAGGCTGCGCTGGCCGAGGCGATCGTCTCCGGCCACATCGCCGGTGCGGCGATCGACGTGTTCGCCACCGAGCCCGCCACCGCCTCGCCGTTGTTCGATCTCCCCCAGGTCGTCGTCACCCCGCATCTCGGCGCCTCCACCAGGGAGGCGCAGGACAAGGCCGGCGTCGCCGTCGCCGAAGCCGTGGTGCAGGCTCTGGGCGGGGAGCTCGTCCCGTCGGCGGTCAACCTCGATCTCGGTCCCGCCGTTCCCGACGAGATCCGGCCGTTCCTGGGTCTCGCCGAACAGCTCGGGAGGATCTTCGTGGGTTTCGCCAAGGGGTTGCCGGCGGAGCTCACCGTGACGGCCAAGGGGCGTCTCGCCGAGGCGCCCGTTCGACCGCTGGCCCTCGGCGCCATGAAGGGGGTGCTCGGGGCGGTCTCGGAGGGCCCGGTGTCGTACGTCAACGCTCCGCTGGTGGCCGACGAGCGCGGGATGCTGGTGCGCGAGGAGGCGGCACCGGGCACGAGTGGCTACGAGTCCCTCGTCCGCCTCTCCGGTGACGTGGGGTTGATGGAGCGATCCATCGCCGGAACGGTCCTCGAACGCAAGGGCCCGGTCCTCGTCGAGGTCGACGGGTACCAGATCGAGCTGCCCCTGTCGGCCCATCTGCTGCTCCTTCGCAACGACGACGTCCCCGGCATGATCGGCAAGGTCGGGACGGCCCTGGGGGAAGCCGGCGTGAACATCACCGACATGGTCGTCGGAAGGAGCCCCGAAGGCGCCGCGGCGATGATGGGCCTCTCCATCGATCGGGCGTTGACCGACGAGGAAGTCGCCGCCGTGCGGGATCTCGACGGGATCCTCGCTGCCCGGGCGATCGACCTCACCCGATGACGGCGTAGACGGCCCAGCCCGCGGCCAGCCCGTACAGGCCGGCGATCACGTCGTCCATGGTGATCCCCCATGGTCCATGGAGACGTTCGGCGGCGGCCACGCCCGGCAGCGCCTTGGTGATGTCCCCCGCTCTGGCGACCACCAGGGCGACGAGCCATGGCCAGCCGGTCAGGCCGATCAACGCGACGAGCGTCCCGGCGATCTCGTCGATCACGATCCAGCCCGGGTCGGCTCCGTCGTCGGAGAACGGTTCCGAGGCCCACACCGACAACCCCACGGCGATCGCGAACATGCCCACGTGGAGCCACCAGGGCCGCCACCCGACCGCCAGGGACGCCAACGCGGCCAAGCCGGCCCCGAAGGTCCCGGCTCCCGAATCCGATCCCCAGAGTCGGCGAGGGATGAACCCGACCCCGAATCCGGAGGCGATGAAGCGACGAACGGTCATGTTCCACCCGGTAGCGTGCTCGCGACAGGTTACGTGAGGAGGAGCATGCGTCCCGACCAACTCGCCGATCTTCGGATCCCGTCAGACCCGCAGGTGGCGCCCGATGGCCGGAGGGTCGCGTTCGTCGTGACCCGTCCGGACCTCGACGACGACCGCTACGGATCGAGGATCTGGATCTGGGATGGAGCCACCGAGGCCCGGCCGCTGACCGCCGGTCCGTCCGACGCCACCCCGCGCTGGTCGCCCGACGGCACCCGTATCGCCTTCCTCCGCTGCCGCGACGACCAACCGGCCCAGGTCGCGATCTTGCCGATCGACGGGGGAGAGGCGACGATCGTGACCGAGTTCGATCTCGGGGTCACCGAGATCGTGTGGGCTCCCGACGCGAAGCGCATCGCCGTGGTCGCCACGACCTGGACCGCACCATGGGCCGACCTCGACGACGACGAGCGGGCGCGCCGCCCCCGTCGCATCGATCGGTTCGGCTACCGATTCGACGGTCGAGGATGGCTCGACGATCGACGCTCCCACATCTGGCTCGTGGACCCCGACGGTGGGGACGATCCGATGCTCCTGACCCCAGGCGACTTCGACGAATCCCAGGTCGTGTGGGCGCCGGACGGGACCGAGCTGGCCTTCACGTCCGCGAGGCACCCGACCCGGATGCTCGATCCCGGCACCCAGATCTGGACGGTCGCCGCCGTCGGGGGCGACCCGGTGCCCGTCACCGACGTCGGCACGTGGTCGTTGCCCAGCTACGACCGGTCCGGACGGCTCCACGTGATCGGTCTTCCCGGCGTCGACGTCCATCCCAACGTGTACCCACTGTGGCGGATCGAGCCCGATGGTTCGATGACGGCGCTCACCGGCGAGCTCGATCGCAACATCGCACCGTTCTCGCCGCCCTTGAGCCCGCCACCTCCACGCTGGCTGGACGACGGCAGCGCCTTGGCCTACATCGAGGACCGGGGGACCGTCGGCGTGATCCGGATCCACCCGGATGCTCGTGTCGAGCGGGTCGTCGACGGGCCGCGGGTCGTCACGGGGATCGACCCGACTCCCGACGGGACCTTCGCCGCCCTCGTCATCACGTCCCCGACCGACCCGGGAGAGCTGTACCGGTGGGACGGCAGCGACGAGCCGGTAGCGGTCACCTCCCTCAACGAAGGGTTCCGTCGGGACACCCAGCTCGTCGAGCCCGCTGCGTTCACCATCGAACACGACGGTGTTCGCATCGACGGGTGGGTCTACCTGCCCGAGGGCGACGAGCAGGTGCCCGTGCTGGTCAACATCCACGGCGGCCCCGCGACCCAGTACGGCTACGGGTTCTTCGACGAGTTCCAGGTCTACGTCGAAGCCGGCTACGGCGTCGTCGCGACCAACCCACGCGGATCGTCCGGCTACGGGGTCGATCACGTCCGTGCGGTGGTCGGTCGCTGGACCGAGGAGCGCCCCCCCGACCTGGTGGATCTCCTCGCCGCTCCCGACGCGGCGGTGGCCGCGTTCGAACGCCTCGACCCGGACCGGATGGGCGTCATGGGCGGCTCGTACGGCGGTCTCGCCACGATCCGGGTCCTCGCCGAGGACCATCGGTACCGATCGGCAGTGGCCGAGCGAGGCCTCTACTCGTGGACCTCGTTCACCGGCACCTCCGACATCGGGCCATGGTTCGATCGCGTCTACCTCGGCAGCGACCCCCTCGAAGGGTGGCCCACGCGGTGGGCGGCGAGCCCCTTGGCGATGGCGCATCGGGTCGAGACGCCGACGCTGATCGTCCACTCGGAACAGGACTGGCGATGTCCGATCGAGCAGGCCGAGCAGCTGTTCGCCGTGTTCGTCAAGAAGGGTCTCGACACCGCCTTCGTCCGGTTCCCCGGCGAGGGTCACGAACTGTCCAGAGGCGGCAAGCCGCGCCATCGCGTCGAGCGCTTCGAGGCGATCTTGGACTGGCACGCGACCCATCTGATGTGACCGCGACGCGCCATCGCTCCGGGCGTGCCAGAATCGGAGCCATGGAACCGACCAAACTCATCTGGATGAACGGCACCATGGTGCCGTGGGAGGACGCGACCGTGCACGTGCTGGTGCACGGGCTGCACTACGGGACGGGGGTCTTCGAGGGGATCCGCGCCTACGAGACCGAACGCGGTCCCGCCGTGTTCCGGCTCACCGACCACATGGAGCGTCTCGCCCACGGATGCAAGGCGACCGGCATCCCGCTGGAGTGGTCGGTCTCCGACCTCGTCAAGGCAGGCAAGGAGATCATCGCGGTCAACGATCTGCGCTCCGGCTACATCCGGCCGATCGTGTTCTACGGCACCGGCAGCATGGGGCTGAACCCCGCCGGAGCGAACGTGGAGACCGTCATCGCGGCATGGGAATGGGGCGCCTACCTCGGTGAGGAAGGTCTCCGCAACGGCATCACCGTCGGGGTGTCCTCCTGGCGCCGCATCGATCAGTCGGCGTTCCTGCCGAACGCCAAGATCACCGGCGGCTACATCAACAGCGTCATGGCCAAGCAAGAGGCGCTGGCCGCCGGGCTCGACGAGGCCTTGCTCTTGAACCAGGCCGGGTACCTCGCCGAAGGGTCCGGTGAGAACGTGTTCGTCGTGCGCGACGGTGTCGTGTACACCCCGCCGGTGTCGGCCGGGCCGCTCGACGGGATCACCGCCCGAACGGTGCGGACGCTGCTGATCGAAGAGGGCTACGACGTCGTCGAGTCCATGATCACCCGGACCGACCTGTACTACGCCGACGAGCTGTTCTTCACCGGGACGGCCGCGGAGGTCACCCCCATCCGGGAGGTCGACCATCGTCCCGTCGGCGCCGGGGAGCCGGGCCCGGTGACCCGCAAGGCCCAGGAGCTCTTCATGGCCGCCGCCACCGGCACGCTGGGGCGTCACGAGGAGTGGCTCGACTTCGTCTGAGCCAGGCAACGGCGTAGCATCCCGGGGCGAACCCCCGCAACGAGTGAGGCCATGGGTCAGCAACCGAACATCGAACTCGAGATCGAGGAACTTCCCCGCCCCATCCCCGAGCCCGGCCCGGCGCGTGCATGGCGTCCCGGTCGCCCCGGCGAGATCCAACGTCCCGAGGACATCCCCCGCGGCGGGCTGTTCGGCACCCCAGGGCCGGATGCCGGTTTCGCCTTCACGCTGCTCGAACGTGCCGATCTGCCGCTCGGCGAGCACGAGCACCGAGCCGACACGGAGGCCGCGCTCGGGGCGATCATGATCGCCCGTGCCTCCCACGACGGTCGGGCTCCGACCATCGGCGATCTCGACGCGGCACGAGCCATGACCGGCCTGGCCGAGCAGCTTCCCGACGACCGCAGAGCATCGATGGCGGCCTACCGGAAGGAGCGGTTCGCCGGGTTCGCCCACGATCCGGAGCGGGTCAAGGCCTGGGAGGCGACGCTGCCGGAGTCGCTCCTGTACGCCGACGTCGACGAGATCGTCCGGCAGATCACGACCGGGGCGGCGGCGCTCGGTTGACAACACGACGAGCCTGGCGGACACCGGAGGCAGCATGAAGATCGTTCGCGTCGACACCGAGGTCGACGACATCACCTACGGCGGTGTGGAGCCCGAGGGCATCCGCCTCTACCGCGGGTCGCCGTTCGTGGCGTGGGAACCGACCGAAACCGTCGTCGCGTGGGAGCAGGCTCGCCTCTTGTCCCCGGTGATCCCCACCAAGGTCGTGGGGGTGGGCAAGAACTACGCCGATCATGCCGCCGAGCTGGCCTCCGAGGTCCCGACGACGCCGATCATCTTCCTGAAGCCGCCCACGACGGTGGTCGGTCCGCTGCAACCGGTGCGCTACCCGGAGGACTCCACCGAGGTCCATCACGAAGCGGAGCTCGCCGTCGTGATCGGCAAGGT
>JALVQZ010000046.1 GCA_027036355.1 Acidimicrobiia bacterium
AGCCTGCGGCGTCGCGCAGCCCCGTTCCGGGAGCGAAACGGCGAAGGATGTCGAGCGGAACTGCGACCTTGGGGGCCATCGACGCCGCAGGCTAGCGCCTCACGTCGCCGGTGAGGGTCACCCGCCGCGCCCGGCCGGTCGCCGCCGCGCCCGGACGTCGCCGGCCCGCACCAGCGACAGCGCGTCCGACAGCCTCTTGACCCCGTCCGCGGCGGTGACGATCTGGCCCACCCCCATCCTGAGGGCCTCCGCTCTGCGACGTGACCCTTGGGCGACGGCGCGCAGCTCCCCGGTGAGCCCGACCTCGCCCCACGCGGCGACGTCGCCGACGGGCACGTCGCCGGCCGACGACGCCACGGCGAGCGCCATCGGCAGATCGATCGCCGGCTCCACCACCCGAAGGCCGCCGACGACGCTCACGTACACGTCGTGGGCGGCGAGGGACACGCCGGCATGCCGGTCGAGCACCGCCAGCACCTGATGCAACCGGGCGACCGGAAGACCTTTCGCCGACCGTCGTGGCTGGGGGTTCGCGGTCGGAACGACGAGCGCCTGGACCTCGACGAGCAACGAGCGGCGGCCATCGACGGTGGGGAACAACACCGTCCCCGCCACCGACGGGTCACGCTCGCCGACCATCACCTTCGAGGGGTCGGGGATGGGGATCATCCCCGAGTCGGCCATCTCGAACACGCCCACCTCGTTGGTGGATCCGAACCGGTTCTTCGCCCCTCTCAGGAACCGCATCCCCCGGTCGGGATCTCCCTCCAGGTACAGGACCACGTCGACCATGTGCTCCAAGGTCTTCGGACCGGCGATCGCGCCGTCCTTGGTGACGTGACCGACCAGGATCACGGCGGTGCCGGACCGTTTGGCGAACCCGACCAGGCGAGCGGCGGCTTCGCGGACCTGAGCCACCGACCCCGCCGAGCCGGCCACCTCGGGGACCGTCATCGTCTGGATCGAGTCGACCACCACCACGTCGACGGCGCTGCGCTCGGCCAGCGCGACGACCGCGTCCACCTGCTGCTCGCAGGTGACGGCCACCCCCGCGTCGGCGACCCCGAGGCGCTCGGCCCGCATGCGGATCTGGTCGGCGGACTCCTCCGCCGAGGCCAGCAGCACGTCCTCACCGGCCGCCGCCAACCCGGTCGAGGCCTGCAAGAGCAGCGTCGACTTCCCCACGCCGGGCTCGCCGCCCACCAACACGACCGACCCGGCGACCAGCCCCCCGCCCAGGACCCGATCGAGCTCCCCGATACCCGACGACATGCGAGGCTTCCCCCTTGGAGGACCCCCCACCGGGGCGAGCCGTTGGGAGACCGCGGTGTCCCGGCGGGCGGGAGCCTCGACCTCCCGCAGGGACGCGTCGGCCCGGCACTGCGGACAGAACCCCATCCACCGGCCCGCCTCGTAGCCGCACCGGTCGCACCTGAACGTCGTCGAACCCATCACCGACCCCTTCCTCGGACCGCGCTCACGCTACCGGGGCCCTACGACAGATCGGACTCGTCGTCGCGGAAGAGGCGCCGGATCAACGACATCACCACCATCCCGAGCGCCACCGCCAGGATCAACCCGGCCAGGACGCTCCCCACCGTCCACGGCTCGGCAACACGCACTGTCGACAACTGGAGCATCGTGGCACAATACCGGGGAGACGGGAGCGGGGAACCCGTCTCCACCGACCACGAGAGGGCCGCGCGTGCGAGACGACGGAACCACATCAGATCCTTTCGACGAGCTCTTCGAGCCGTTCGAGCTCGACGAGCTCCCTCCCGACGAAGAGCCACCGCGTCGCGCCGCGGCGCCCCCGCCGGCGGCCGCGACCGTGCCGGCCGCGCCGACCGGCGGCGCCGGCATCACCTGCCCGTCGTGCGGATCGGCCAACGCCCTCCAGAACCAGCATTGTGACCAGTGCGGCGCCCGCCTCGGACGGGACCCGCTTCCCGTCGCCGCGCCGCCGGTCGGCGGCGCCTCCCCCGGTCTTCGCGCCATCGGCGTCCTGGCCGCCGTCGTCCTCGTCGTGTTCCTCGGTGCGCTCACCCTCAACGCCCTCCGTGGCGGTGCTCCCGCCGACGCCGAAGCCGCCACCGCCACCAGCTCCACCACCACGACCCAGCCGCCGATCGTGACCGAGCTGTTCCCCTCCTCGGTGGAGGCCAGCTCCGAACTCGCCTCGCTCCCCGCCAGCAACCTCATCGACGGCGACGACGGCACCTACTGGAACGACGAGTCCCTCCAAGGGGTCGACGCGTCGTTGACGTTCCGGTTCTCCCGGCCCGTCCAGATCCGCGAGATCGTGTTCCAGAACCTGACCGACGACGAGAAGTTCAAGCGCAACTACCGGATCAAGGGATACGTCATCACCGTCGACGATCTCAACACCGAGATCGCCGGACGCCTCGAGGACACCAACGAACCCCAGCGGGTCAAGATCGCATCGCTGGAGACCACGAAGCTCACGATCGAGGTCACCAGCACCTACCCGGCCCAGGCGATCGGTGACGCGCCCGCCTACAGCGAGCTGGCCCTGCAGGGCGTCAGGTTCTTCGGAGTGGAACGCTGACCGACCCCGAACGTCGCCGCTCGCGCACGATCACCACGACCGGGACCGCCACCAGAGCCGAGCCGACCAGCGACACCAGCCGGTAGCCTCCCCCGGCGAGGAGGAACCCCGACGCCAGGCCCGCAGCGGCCCCGAAGATCCACACCATCGAGTCGGCCACGCCCTGGATCTGCAGACGCCGGTGGGGCTCGACGGCCTCCACCACCAGGGCGCTCCCCGCCACGTACCCGAAGTTCCACCCCAGACCGAGCAGGAACAAGGCGACGACGAGCAGGAGCCGATCGGCCCCGCCGGTCGTCGAGGCGATGACCCCCGACGCCGCCAGCATCGTCAGCCCGGCGACGATCACCGGGAACCGCCCGAACCGATCCGACAGGTAGCCGGTCACGGGGGACAGCGCGAACATGCCGAGGGTGTGGGCGCTGATCACCAGTCCCACCGCTCCGAGACTCTCCCCCGCCGCCCGGATGTGGATCGGCGTCATCGTCATGATGAGCACCATGACGAACTGCGACGTCAACAGCGCCGCCAGCGCCACCCGCACCAGCGGCGGCCGCAGCAGCTCACGGACCGGGAGCGGCTGCTCCCCCCGTTCGATCCGCTCGTCGGGCGCCAGGTCGAGCGGATCGGGACGGAGGAACACGAACACCACCAGACCCGCAACGGCGTACATCGCGCCCGCCAGCACATAGGGTCCGGCCAGACCGACGAACCCGAGGGTCTCGGCCAAACCGCGGGCGGGCTCCAGGAGCGCCGGTCCGGCCACCGATCCGATGGTGCCCGCCCACACGATCAACGCGATCGCCGAGCTCCGGCGCTCCGGCGCCGAGACGTCGGCCGCGGCGTACCGGGCGAGGCGGTCCGCCGCGTTGCCGAACCCCATCACGAACAGCGCCAGGACCAGGAGCGGGAAGACCGCAACGTCGGTCGCCACCGCGGCCACGAGCGCCCCCACCCCGGCGATGACCTGACCGATCACCATCCCTCGGCGGCGGCCGTGGCGAGCCATGAACCACGACAGCGGGGCGGTTCCCAACGCCATCCCGATCACGGCGACCGCCCCCGGCAAGCCCGCCCATGTCGCCGAGCCGAGCGTCTCCTGGGCGACCAGCGCGGTGACCGTCGCCGCGGCGAGGAACCCCGTGCGGGTCACGCCCACCGACGCGAACAACGTGGCGAGGAGCTTGCCGCGGACCCTCGCAGGCACCGCGGTCAACGACGCGGAGGGGTCAGACAGCCTCGCCCTTTCGGTACCGGAGGCCGTCGGCCGCTGGCATCCGGAGACGCTGCGTGGCCATCGCCAGAACGAGCAAGGTCACCAGGTACGGGGTGGCGGCCACGACCTGCGATGGGACCGAATCGGTCGTGATGTACCACACGAAGAACAGGACACCGAAGATCCCCTCGAAGATCGCCGGCGTGTACCGGCGGCGGGCCGCGGACCACACCGCCAGGACGATCAACACGATCGCCACGGCGAGCAGCAGAGCATGAACGGCCTCGTTCTGACGCAGGCGAAGCGCATCCGCGTAACCGAACAGGGTGGATCCGACCATCGTCCCGACCGGGTTCCAGTTCCCGAAGATCATCGCCGCCAGACCGAGGAACCCGCGTCCCGCCGTCATGCCCTCCCGGTAGATGCCGGCCTGCACGACCACCAGGTACGCGCCGCCGAGGCCGGCCAGCGCCCCGGAGATGACCACGCCGTAGTACTTCATCCTGAGCACGGGCACGCCGAGGGATTCCGCCGCGTAGGGGTTCTCGCCGCAGGACCGCAACCGCAGGCCCCAGGCGGTGCGCCACAACACCCACCACGACACCGGGACGATGGCCAGACCGATCACCGTCAACCACGACAGGTTCGAGGTGAGCCCGGCGATGATCCCCGAGGCGTCCGACACGAAGAAGATCCGTTTCGCCTCCAGCCAGTTGAAGAAGTCCGAGATCACGGGAACGTCGAACGTCGCGATCTGCGACTTGATCCCCGGCGACTGGGTGGCACCGCCGCCGCTCTCGGGCGTGTAGGTCACCACCGACAGGAACCGCATCGATCCGGCGGCGAGGATGTTGATCGCGACACCCGACACGATGTGGTCGACAGCGAAGGTCACCGTGGCGATGGCGTGGATGAGACCGAACACGGCTCCGCCGGCGACGCCGAACAGCACCCCCTGCCACGGGCCGTAGCTCCAACCCGCCCATGCCCCGAACCAGGTCCCGGCGATCATCATCCCCTCGAGGCCGATGTTGACGATGCCCGAGCGTTCCGAGAACATGCCGCCCAGGCCCGCCAGCATGATGGGCACCGACAACCGCAGCGCCGCCGCCCAGGTTCCCGAGGTGGTCAGCTCGCTCGTGTCCGACACGCTCTGGACGACCGCCAGCAGCAGCACCCCGCCGAGGATCATCGACGTCAGCCGGAGCCAGCGGTTCGCCGCCCACGCCGGCGCCGAGGAGGTCTCGATCTCGGACCGTACGTCGGTCATGCCGCCGCTCCCTCGACCGCTTCCCTGGTGGCCTCCGCCGCGGATCTGATCTCGAGACGCTCGATGAACCGGTTCACCACCTCGTAGGCGATGACGACCGCCAGCACGACGACACCCTGCATGATCGTGACGACCTCCTTCGGGGTGTCCTTCAGGTCGAGGATCAGCGCCGAACGGTCCATGAAGCCGAACAGCAGCGCCCCCAGCGCCATCCCCACCGGATGGTTGCGACCCAGCAGCGCCACCGCGATCCCGTTGAACCCGAGGTTGCGGGGGAAGTCCTGGGTGTACGACTGGAGGTTGCCGAACACCGCGGCCAAGCCGACCAGGCCGGCGACGCCGCCGGAGATCAACATCGTGTTCATGATCATCCGGTTCGGGTTGACGCCGGCCATCCGCGCCGCGCCCGGGTTGATGCCCGAGGCACGCAGCTCGTAGCCGAAACGGGTCCGCCACACCAGCAGGTAGTAGAAGACCCCCACGACGATGGCGAACACCGCGAACCCGTGCAGGTCGATGCCCCGCGGCTCGGAGAACCCGAGCGCGCCGAAGAGCCAGTTCAGGTTCGGGAGCTGGCCCGACGGCGGCAACGGCGGGGTCGCCAGGTTGAGGCTCGACCCGTTGGGATCCTTGAAGTAGTTGAGCAGCAGGAAGGCGATGACGCTGAAGCCGATGAAGTTCAACATGATCGTCGAGATGACCTCATGGACCCCCCGGGTGACCTTGAGGGCGCCGGCGATCCCGGACCAGACCATCCCGACGATGATCGCCACCGCCAAGATGACGGCGATGTGCAACGGCGCCCACAGGACGATGTTGCCTCCGACCCACCCCGCGAAGAGGGCAGCGAGCAGGTACTGGCCCTCGACGCCGATGTTGAACAGACCCATCTGGAAGCCGACCGCGACCGCGACCGCCGAGATGTACAACGGCACGGCCCGGTTGATCATCGACGCCACCGACGTGGAGGTCCGGGCGAAATCCCACATCGCCCCGAAGGCCGTGATCGGGCTGCGACCGACGAGCATCAACGCGATCGACGCCACGATCAACGAGAACACGATCGCCGAGATGGGCGCCAGCGACGCCAGCAGGACCCGCCTCATCGACCCACCCCCACACCGGTCATGTACGCCCCGAGCTCGTCGGGGGTGACGGTCTGAGGGTCGAGCTGGGCGACGAAACGCCCGCGGAAGATGACGTACAGCGTGTCGGACAGCCCGAGGAGCTCCTCGAGGTCGGCCGAGATGAGGAGCACGGCGAGTCCCGCCTTGCGGGCGTTGCGGATCTCGTCCCACACGTCGGCCTGGGCTCCGACGTCGATCCCCCGGGTCGGGTGGGCGGCGACCAGGAGACTCGGTTCGGCGATCATCTCCCGGCCGACGATGAGCTTCTGCTGGTTGCCTCCCGACAGCGCCACCGCCGGGACGTCAGGACCCGGGGCCATGACCCCGAACCGGTCGATGATCTCGACCGTCCGCTCCCTGGCCCCCTTCTTGTCGACCCAGGGGCCCTTCGCGTACGGGGTCAGCCACTGGTGGCCCAACATGGCGTTCTCCCACAGCGGGGCGGGAAGGAGCAGACCCTGGCGGTGCCGGTCGGCGGGGATGATCCCCACCCCTGCGCCCCGGCGGTCCCGAGTCGACGCTTCGGTGATGTCCGAGCCGGCCAGCGAGATCGACCCCGCGTCGGCCCGGCGGATGCCGAGCAGCGTATCGACGAGCGCCGACTGACCGTTCCCCTCGACCCCGGCCACCCCGACGACATCCACCGTGGGGAGG
>JALVQZ010000047.1 GCA_027036355.1 Acidimicrobiia bacterium
AAGTGACCTACGCCGAACGGTGGGGCGAACCTCCCGCCTGGCGGATCGACGAACCGCTCTGGCCCGACCACGTTCCCACCCCCTGACGGTCGCCGGTCAGAACAGGCGGGGACGGAACAGCTCGTCGTGCCGGCGGATCGCGTACCGGTCGGTCATGCCGGCCACGTAGTCGAGGACACGGGTCAAAGTGTCGGCGTCGTCGTGCCGGTAGGTCTCGGGGATCTCCTCGGCGTGTTCGAGGTAGTAGCCGAGGAGATCCCTGATGACCTCCCTCGCCCTCGTCCGTTGCGGTGCGGCTTCCGCCCGCAGGTACACGTGCTCGAACATGAAGCTGCGCAGATCGTTCATCACCGCCAGGATCGCCGGATCCATCTCGACCCTGCTGGCCGCGACCGACCCGTCGACGACGGCGGCGACCATCGACGCAACCCAGTCGCGGCCGGGCTCGCCGAAGACCTCGATCGCCTCGGCGGGGAACCGATCCCGGGTCAGCACCCCGGCCCGCAGCGCGTCGAGGGCATCGTGGGCGAGGTAGGCGATCCGATCCGCGTACCTGACGACGTGTCCTTCGGGGGTCGCCGGAGGTCGTTCGATCTTCCACGAGTGCGCCCGGATGCCGTCCAGGACCTCCCAGGTCAGGTTCGCCGGCTCGAGGACCTCGAAGATGCGGACGCTCTGGGCCGAATGGAGCCACTCCCCATCGACGAACTCCGACAAGGCATCCTCGCCGGTGTGGCCGAAGGGGGAATGCCCGACGTCGTGACCGAGGGCGATGGCTTCGGTCAGCGTCTCGTTGAGCGACAGGAACCGGGCGATCGAACCGCCGATCTGGGTCACCTGGAGGGTGTGGGTGAGACGGGTGACGTAGTGGTCGCCCTCGGGGTTCATGAACACCTGCGTCTTGTGCTTCAGGCGGCGGAAAGCCTTGGAATGCAAGATGCGGTCCCGGTCCCGCTCGAAAGCCGTCCGCCACTCGTCGGGCTCTTCGGGTCGGGCCCGCCCCCGGCTCTCGGCCGACAGGGTCGCCGCCTGCGCGAGCAGCTCGCGCTCGATCCGTTCGGCATCGGCTCGACGCCGGAGCCGGAAGGGCTCGCTCATCAGACGAAGCGCTCCCTGAGCCTCGAGCTGAGGTAGTCCATGGACGCCACGACGATGGCGATGGCCAGCATCTGGGCGGCCGCCTGCCGGTACTGGAGCAGGTTGATGTTCTGCTGGAGCAGGAAGCCGATGCCGCCGCCGCCGGCGAACCCGATGATCGTCGACATCCGCACGTTGATGTCCCACCGGTACATCGTGAACGAGATGTACGGCGGCACGATCTGGGGCACGACGGCGTACACGATCGTCTGCATCCGGGTCGCGCCGGTGGCTCGGATCGCCTCCAAGGGTCCCGACGAGATCGACTCGACCTGCTCGGAGTACAGCTTTGCCAGCGCCGCGGTCGTGTGGAGTGCCAGGGCGAGGGAGCCGGCGAACGGTCCGATCCCGACCCAGACGACGAAGACGATGACCATGACCAGCGGCTCGATCGAGCGGAGCGCGTTGAACACCGTCCGGGCGATGTAGTAGATCACGATCCCGGTGCCGACCGCTTCGTTCTTCAACGCCCGGAACGCCAGGTACAGGCCGTAGACCGCCCCGATGGCAGCCGGAACGTAGACGGTGGCGACCGGGTTGCCGAACTGGCCGAACCATTCGACGACCGCGCCGATGAACACCGCCACCGTGGCGCCGGCGGCCGCGGCGATCGGGAACTCGAGGATCTTCACGGTCGAACGCGGCAGCTTCGTCCGGATCAGGTACCCGAGTCGTGACCCGAGCTGGGCGACGATACCGGCGCCGACCAGCGCGGCCATCGGCGTCGTGATCGTCTGGATGATCTCACCCATCGTGAACAGGAAGTTGCCGATGAACCCGATGGCTCGAGTGGTCGCCGTCCCGACGATCATGAGCAGATCGGCCGACAGGTACTGGGCGACGAAGAACCCGACGGCGGCGAGGAACATGACCGTCGGACGGGCGATCCGATCGACGATCGTTCGCGTGGCGTCCTCGTCGACGTCGACGGCCCAGATGGCGCCCCGCCAGATCGCCAGCAGCACGGCGACGAGCGCGACGACGTCGAGCACCCAGTTGCCCTCCACGAGGAGGGCCACTTGTCTCGCCCACCTCGCGATCTGCACCCCGACGGCGAGCCCGACCGGGATACCGAGGATGGCCAGACCCAGGTTGACCAGCGGCACCTTCACGTCACGCATGAGGTTGCGCGCGGCGATGAAGCTCAACGGCACGGCGAGCAACGTGCCGACCGTCGTGGCGAGGAACGCCAGCATCACGGTCTCGACGATCCGATCCCATGTGTTGATCGCGTTGTCCGACAGACGCGGGGACAGCTCGATCGTGTCGCCGAGCTTGACGCTCTTGTACTGCTTGCCGTCCTCTCCGTCGAAGAAGATCAAGGTCAGGTTGGTGAGGTCGCTGCCCGGCGGTCCGGCGACCTCGACCTCCGGGGAATCGCCGAAGGCCAGCTCGTTGATGAACACCCGCGATCGGATCGCTTCGGGGAACGGCTCCTGTCCGGCGTTGAGCTCACCGAAGCTGGCCGGGGCCGGGCCGACCCAGGCGAAATCCTCCGGGACGGCGCCCCGACCCGTGCGCTGGACGGACTGGCCCTCTCCGACGGAGAACGGATCGACGCCGATGTCGGTGCTGGCGAGACCGGCGGTCGAGCCCGACTGAGCCTCGAAGGCGCCACCCCAGCTCAGCAGCTCGATCGGGTTGCCGTTCTCGTCGATCAGGGCGACGCCCCCCGGGTCGCGGATCGTGAACTCCGGCAGCGGCAACGGCGAGGCCGACAGGGGCTGATCGGACGCCGGGAGGGCCGACGGATCGCGGACGCCGTTCAGGTTCGTGTCGGTCCACACCTCCACCCGGTTGCTCCACGACCCGATCGGGATCGACGTGACCGCGCGGACGAACTGCGGGTTGTCGGAGGTCCGTTCGGGGACCTCGAAGCTGAGCGTGAAGGTGCCCTCGGCGGACGTCTGGACGCGATCGAGCGGCAAGGTCACGTCGAACTCCGAGTCCGGAACGAACTTCAGCGAGACGTCGACGTCGGCGCGGAACCCCGAACCGATCACCGTGACGATGTCGCCCGGGGAGGCGCACGATGGCTCCACCGTCAGCGTCGGACCGGTTCCGGGACCAGACGTCGCCGGCAGCTCGACCGCCGGGTTGCACGGCACGAGGATCGGCGCGTCGACGACGAGGTCCTCCTGGTCGTAGTGGATCAGGTCGGGACGTGCCAGCGCCCGGAGGATCTTGAAGAGCTGCTCGCGGCGGGTCTCGGACTGGAGCTGGTCGAGGGACACGTCGGTCGTCTGGAACGCGATCGCGTACAGGACGAAGGCGGCGACGATGGCCACGGCGATCGCCAGCGACCGTCTCCATCCGCGCTTCTTCTTCTCCGGAGGCCCGGCGGGCACGCGATCGTCAGCCAACGCGCTCGGCCTCCTTGCCGTAGATCTCCTTGAACTTGGCGTCGTCGATCTCTTCGGGGGTGCCCTCGAAGACGAGCACGCCCTCGTTGAGCGCGATCACCCGGTCGGCGTAGCGGTGGACGAGGTCGAGGTGGTGGAGCGAGCAGATGACCGCCGTTCCCTCCTCCTTGTTGATGATCTCGAGATACCGCATGATGGAATGGGCCAGGACGGGGTCGAGCGAGGCGACCGGCTCGTCGGCGAGGACGAGTTTCGGGTCCTGCATGAGCGCCCGGGCGACACCGACCCGCTGCTGCTGGCCGCCGCTGAGCTCGTCCGCCCGGTTGTGGGCCTTGTCGGCGAGGCCGACCCGGTCGAGCTGCTCGTAGGCCTTGGCGACGTCCTCGGCGGGGAAGCGGTTGATGAGGCTGAGGATCGGGTTCACGTAGCCGAGGCGACCGGCGAGGACGTTGGTGATGACCTTGGAGCGGTTCACCAGGTTGAAATGCTGGAAGATCATGCCGATGCGGCGGCGGATCCTCCGTAGATCCTCCTGCGACGCCGAGGTGACGTCGATCCCGTCCCACACGACCGTCCCCTCGGTGGGTTCGATCAGCCGGTTGATACATCGCAGGAGGGTCGACTTGCCCGAACCGCTCAGCCCGATGACGGCGAGGAACTCGTTGTCGGCGACGTCGAACGAGACCCCGTCGAGAGCCCTCGTCCCGTCGTCGTACACCTTGACGAGATCGCGTACCTCCAGCATCGGCGCCATTGTCGCCGCTCGCCGCGCGCAATGCGATTCGGACGCGACTCGGGCGGGGCCGAAGCCCCGCCCGAGTCCCTTGGTTGCGCCGTCGAGACCTAGAGGTCCTCGACGCTGATGCCCAGCTTCTGGACCAGGCCACGGATGAAGTCGAACTCGGGATCGGAGGCCGGAGCCACCCCGCTCCACGAGTACGCGTCGAAGGCGGTGGAGAACCCGTCGGGATCGTTCTGCGAGAACGCCACGATGGCGTTGACGATGTCGGTCCGCAGATCCTCGGGGAACTCGGGCCCGAAGGACAGGGTGTCGTTCGGGATCGGCTCCGACAGCGCGAAGATCTTCACCTTCTGGATGACGTCGGGAGCTTCCTCACGGATGTTCCGCCTGGCGTCCTTGGGGATCCAGCCGTCACAATCGATGTTCTTGCCGTCGTCGGTCACCTTGCACTTGTCGACCTTGTCGGCCGGAACGTCGGCGGTCGCCAGCGTGCCGTCCCACAGGACGTTGCCTTCCGGATCGACGGCCGGGCTGAAGAACACCGTGCCGAAGTCCGCCTCGCCGTTGTAGACGGCCCGCACGGTGGCCGAGTGGCCGCCGGCCTCGAAGGACTCTCCGGGCTCGATGCCCATGTCGGCGAACATGCCCGACGGAACGAGGAAGCCGGAGGTGGAACCGGCATCCGGGTACGCCCACTTGCGGCCGGCCACGTCCTCGAGGGTCTCGATGTCGCTGTCCCGCGGGGCGATGAACTCGGTCCAGTACTCGGTGTACCCGAACCGCTTCGCCTTCAGCGAGACGTCGACGCCGCACAGCTCGTTGGCGAGGACGTACGCCTGGGCGGGGATGAAGCCCATCGTGTCCGCCGGGGATGCGCACATCTCGTTGATCGTCGCCGCGTAGGACGTCGGGACGACCACCTCGAACGTGAGCCCGGTGGCTTCCTCGAGGTTGGCTTTCAGGATCTCGCCACCGGCGACGATCTCCTCGGCGCTGACCGACGGAACGAACAGCACCTTGATGGGATGATCGGGCGTGCCGATCTCGGGTGCCGGTTCGGTCGTGGTCGTGGTCGGGGCTGCGGTCGTGGTCGGGGCTGCGGTCGTGGTCGTGGCAGCCGGCGGGGCCGTCGTGGTCGTCCCGCCGCCGCTCGAGCATGCCGCCGCTACCAGCGCCAGCGCGACCAGCAGCGCGGGAAGATGGCTCTTCTTCATCTGGATCTGACTCCCTGTCCGAGTTCGGCGCGATCAGCGCCCTTTTCCCGTCACCGGAAGGATACCGAGCGCCGACCGAAGGTACGAACCGACGCACGGCCCGATCAGCAGAACCGACCCTCGACGAGCGAGACGAACTCGTCCCAATCGTGGATGTCGCGGACCCCGGCGACGGGAGCGTTCCATGGCCGCACGAACCTGCAGGTGACGGCCTCGGGACGGTTGCGGTGGATGTCGAGGATCTGGTGAGGAGCGTCGTCGAGGTACACGTCGCACGGCACCCGCCACTTCGTGTCGGTCATGTGCACCTCCCGGGTCGGGATCCGATGCTCGGCGATCCACGCGAACGTGTCGTGGACCGCCCACCCGGGCTTGGTGGTGATGATGACCACCTCGTGGTTCCGTGAGAGTCGCCCCAACGCGTCGACGGCTCCCGGGTACGTCTCCAGGTTGCGGAAGATCGAGGCATGGTCGCCGCCCTCCGCCCAGCGCCAGAAGCCCGACATGTCGTCGAAGTGGGTCAGGTCGGCGGCTGCGTCCCACGTCGTGATCTGCTCGGACGACAACGAAGCGCCGAACTCGGCGTTGTACCGGTCCACCCAGCCCTTGTTGAAGTCGGCGACGACACCGTCGAGATCGATCCCCAGTCGCATGGCCCGGGAGGGTACCGCGCCTCGGAGGCGACGGGTCATCCCCCCTGGTTGAGGTTGCGGCGGATCCGTAGCTCCTGGATGGTGTCCATCATCTCGTCCTCGTGGCCACGCCACCCTTCCGATCGGGGATCTCCCTCGAACCATCCCCAGACGACGACGGCGACCCCGACCAGGACGACGAATGCGACGATCCCGAAGACGACGACCATGGTTCGAGCATACCGCGCCCCGGCCGATGGGAGACGGCCGGCTATTCGGAGACGATCTCGCCGCCGAGCATGTCCGCGATCAGGTCCTCGGGGTCCTTGTCGGCGTCGCCGGTCTCGAGGAGTTCCTCGCTGTCGGGCGCTCGCACCGGCTCGTCGGCCGGCGTCCCCGCAGGCGCATCCGGCGCGCCCTGGTCGCCGGATCGGAACCGCACGTCGATCCTCCCTCCGACCAGCCCCGAGGCGATGTCGACGATGTGGTCGGTGAGCTCACGGTCGGCTTGCAGCTGCTCGAGATGGAAGTGGAGATGCGAGGGCACCTCGAACACCACCGTCGTGCCGTCGATGGCGACCGGGGTGGCCACCTTCACGAAGGCGTGCCGTCGGGGACCGACGTCCGCTCGGATGCGACCGACCACGGCCGGCCAGATCGCCTCGAAGGCGTCGAGGGTGAGATCCGCCGGTGGCGGGGCCGGGACCGGCTCGGGGGCCGGCTCGGTCTCGGCC
>JALVQZ010000048.1 GCA_027036355.1 Acidimicrobiia bacterium
TCGCCAGAGGTCGGCGGCGGTCGCGGGGGCGGCCGGCTTGCCGTCGTCGACCACGGTGATGCGGTGGCCGATGGCGAAGGCTTCCTCCCGGTCGTGGGTGACGTAGACCACGGTGGAGCCGAGCCGGTCGAAGATGGCCGGCATGTCGGTGAGGAGACGGTCGCGTAGGGTCCGGTCGAGGGAACCGAGGGGCTCGTCGAGGAGGACGAGCGAGGGCCTGGGGGCGAGGGTCCGGGCGAGGGCGACCCGCTGCTGCTCGCCGCCGGACAACGTCGCGATGTCCCGGCGTTCGGCACCGGGGAGGCCGACGAGGTCGAGCGTGTCGGCGACCCGGCGCTCGATCTCGCCACGCCCGAGACCCTGCATCTCCAGGCCGTAGGCGACGTTCCTGCCGACGTTGCGATGGGGGAAGAGGGCGTAGTCCTGGAACATCAGCCCGAATCCGCGGCGATGCGGAGGGACGTCGTCGAGGGACCGTCCGTTCCACCGTATGGTGCCGCGGTCGGGTACCTCGAGTCCCGCGATCACTCGGAGCAACGTCGACTTGCCGGACCCCGAAGGGCCCATGACCACCGCCCGTTCTGCGTCGTGGACGGTCAGGTCCATGCCGTCGAGGGCGGCGGTCTCCCCGTAGCGGACGACGACGCCGCGGACCTCGAGCATCAGAGTTCCTCGACGGCGCCGCCTCGGGCGGCTTCGATGGCGAGGACCGCGGCGGCGGTGAGGATCATCAGGATGACGCTGAGGGCCATGGCCCGGCCGGTGGTCTCGGCCCCGGGTTGTCCGAGGAGCCGGAAGATCGCCACGGGCAGGGTCGGGGCGGAGGGACGGGCGAGGAAGGCGGTGGCGCCGAACTCGCCGACGGACACGGCGAAGGCGAAGGCCGTACCCACGGCGAACGCGCGGGCGGCGAGCGGGGCGTCGACCGTCCACCAGGCCCGTCCGGGGGACGCCCCGAGGACCATGGCGGCTTCCCGAAGGCGAGGACGGATGGCGCGGAGCACCGGCAGGGCGCTGCGCACCACGAAGGGGATGGCGACCAGGGCGTGGGCGATGGGGATGAGGATCAGCGAGCGGCGCAGGTCGATGGGTGTTCCCATCGACACGAGGAGACCGAACCCGATCGTGACGGCCGACGCGGCCAGGGGCAGCATCAGCAGCAGATCGACGCCGCGGGCGAGGGGGCCGCGGACGTAGGCGATCGTGGCTGCCGCGACGATCCCGACGATCACGGCGAGGACGGTGGCGGCGACGGCGAGCCGGACCGAGTTGACGACGGCCTCGAGAGGAGGGACGAACAACGCGGTGGTACGTTCGCCGAGGCCGAGGTAGTTGCCGAGCCCGACACCGTCGGGGGTCACGAAGGACCGCCCGACGAGGACGGCGAGGGGGACGAGCAGGAGCGCCGAGGTGGCGGTGACGATCCCGAAGGCGACCGCGCGGCCCGCCCACGAGCGGGGTCTGCGCGCCGGAGCGAGCCCGGTCCGGAGCTGGATGCCGACGGCTCGTCGTTCCTGATAGCGGTTGTAGGCGGCGAGGACGGCGGCGAGGAAGCCGAGTTGGAGCAGGGACAGGGCGGCGGCGATGTCGAGGCGGAGGAACGCGGTGGTCTGCCGCCAGATCTCGACCTCGATCGTGGCGTTGCGGAACCCGCCGAGGACGAGGATCACGCCGAAGGAGGTGAAGGTGAACAGGAACACCAGGGCGGTGGACGACACGATGGCCGGCGCGAGCAGCGGCGCGGTGATGGTGCGGAACGCGGTGAGCGGCCCGGCCCCGAGGGTGCGGGCCGCATCGGTGATCCCGGGATCGAGCTGCTCCCAGAACGAGCCGACCCCGCGAACGATGACCGGCACGTTGTAGAACACGTGGGCGACGACGATCGCGGTGACGGTGCCTTGGAGGTCGATCCCGAGGGCGCCGCCGGGGCCGAGGAGGGCGACGAACGCGGCGCCGACGACGAGGGTGGGCAGGACGAACGGGATGGTCATGAGCGCCCGCAGGAACGTCTTGCCGGGGAACCGGTAGTGGGCGAACGCGTACGCGGCGGGGAAGCCGACGGCGAGGGTGATGATCGTCGACAGTGCCGCCTGCCAGAGGGTGAACCAGGCGACGCCGAGGAGGTCCGGGTCGGTGAGCACGTCGGTGAAGACCGACAGGTCCGGGGTTCCCTGGGGGGCGAGGGCAAGGACCGAGATGCGGACCAGCGGGTAGACGAAGAAGTAGCCGAGGAACGCGATCGGGAGGATCGCCAGCACCCGGAGGGCGAAGGGACTGCGCCTCACCGAACGATCCGGGTCCAGGTCTCGATCCAGCGTTCCCGGTTGGCGTCGATCACGTCGGGGTCGAGCGTCGAGGGTCGGTCGGGGATCTGGGAGAACTCGACGAACACGTCGGGGAGTCGGGCCTGGGTGTTGGCGGGGTACACGAACATGTTGAGGGGGATGTCCTCCTGGAAGCGGGGCGACACCATGAAGTCGATGAGCTTCCGGGCGATCTCGACGTTGTCGGTCCCGGCGAGGATCCCGGCGTACTCGATCTGGCGGAAGCAGCCGTCGGTGACGACCCCGGTGGGCGCTTCGTCGAGCTCGGAGAAGTAGACCTCGGCGACGGGAGACGATGCGTAGGACACCACCAGGGGCCGGTCGCCTTCTCCCGATCCGCCCGAGAACCGGCCGTAGTAGGCCTGCTCCCAGCCGGGAACGACCTCGACGCCGTTGTCGACCAGCGCCTGCCAGTAGTCGGTCCACGGCATGGCCGAGTCCTCGCCGAACGCGGCGACGGTGGCGAGGAGGAAGGCGAGACCTGGACTGGAGGTGGCGGGGTCCTCGACGACGAGCATGTCCCGATAGGCCGGCTCGATCAGGTCGGCGAGGCCCGTGGGTGGGGGCAGGTCCTCGCCGAAGGCGCTCTTGTCGTAGTTGACGCAGACATCGCCGTAGTCGATGGGGACGACGTGCCCTTGGGGGTCGAGGTCGGTGGGGATGAGGTCCGGGTCGAGGTCGCCGAGCGCGGCGGGTGCGTAGGGGATGAACAGCTCCTCGGAGAGGGCCCGGCCGAGGAACGTGTTGTCCACGCCGTAGAGCACGTCGGCGAGCGGGGCGTCCTTGGTCAGGATCGCCTGGTTCAGCATCGAGCCGGCGTCGCCGGCTTCGAGGACGGTGATGGGCACGCCGGTCTCGGCTTCGAAGGCGGCCAGGACGTCGTCGGAGATGGCGAAGGAGTCGTGGGTCATCAGGACCACCTCGCCGGGTGGGGCGGCGGACGGGCCGGCGGTGCAGGCGGCGGCGCCGACGGCGATCGCGGCGCCGACGGCGACGAGGAGGGTACGCAGCTTCATGGGTGGATCCTTTCGTGGATGACGAGGAGGGTCCCGGTGGCGACGGAGATGGAGGCCTGGGGGCGTTCGAGGCGGTTGGAGATGCCGAGGGTCGTGCCGGTGGTCAGGGTGTGGCCGTCGAGGCGCCAGCGGAGGCCGGTGGTGGTCACACCGCCGGCGTCGCCTCCCATCGGGATGAGCGAGACGAGGTCGTCGACGGTTCCCCGGACCGGGCATGGTTCTCCCGGCCGGCAGACCCGTGCGGTGGCGTCGCGGCTCTCCCAGATGATGGTGATGCCGGTGAACCGGGGCGATGCCAGCAACGTCGCGTTGCCGAGGAGGTGATCGAGGCGCCCGCCGGTTCCGCCGACGAGCACGATCGTGCGGACGGAGCGTTCGATGGCGTAGTCGAGGGCGAGTTCGAGATCGGTGGCGTCCTTGTCGACGGGGTACTCGACGACGGAGGCGCCTGCGTCGCGGGCCCAGGCGAGCGCCGCAGGTGAGATCGAGTCGAGGTCCCCGATCACGACATGAGGGGTCACGTCGACGTGGAACATGGCGTCTCCGCCCGAGTCGGCGGCGATCCGGAGGGGACAGGTGGCGATGGCGTCTCCGATGGGCTCGGGGAGGTCGCCGGTTCCGCCGCCCGCGAATACGACGGCCGTGGTGTCCGGTGGTGTGGTTTCCACTCGCTTCCTCCGCTGGTACGAACCAGATCAGGTTCCACGGGTCGGTGGCGTGGACGGCGGTCCGTCTGGCCACCCTCTCAGCTCGGCGGCACCCGAGCTCCCCGGGGTGGGTCCCCCGCAGTGTACCAGCCGCAGGTGGCGGACGCCCCGCCTGGTCGCCGCGGAGAACCGGCGGGGCCGCCGCCGGGCTAACGTTGCGGTCCATGGCGATCGATCTGCCCAGCATCCTGGAGGCGAACGGCGCCTGGCCGATGGCAGGGGAGGAACGGTCGCTGATGATCGCCATCGCCGGCGGCTCGGGTTCGGGGAAGACGACGATCGCTCAGAGCGTCTTGGAGATCGTGGGCGAGGACGTCGTTCAGCTCGTTCCCCACGACGCCTACTACCGGGACCAGTCGTCGTTGTCGTTGGCGGAGCGGGCGGCGATCAACTACGACCATCCCGACTCCCTCGAGAACGAGCTCCTCGTCGAGCATCTGATCGAGCTGCGGGCCGGTCGGCCGGTGGAGCGACCCACCTACGACTTCTCGAGCCACACGCGGGCCGCCGAGACGGTGTTGGTCGAGCCGGGTCCGGTGATCGTCGTGGAGGGGATCCTGGTGCTGGCCGAGCCCCGCCTGCGGGAGCTGTTCGACCTGCGCATCTACATCGACACGGACGCCGATCTGCGGCTCCTCCGGCGCCTGCAGCGGGACATCGTCGAGCGGGGGCGCACGTTCGAGTCGGTGCTGGCTCAGTACGAGGCGACGGTCCGGCCGATGCATCTGCAGTTCGTCGAACCGTCGAAACGCTACGCCGACATCATCGTGCCCGAGGGCTACAACCCGGGGGCGGTGGGGACGGTCACGTCGATGATCCACCATTTCATGGCCGACCGCTCCCGTTGAGGAGGCACTCGACGAGGGGGATCGTCTCGTCCGCGTACAGGCCGTGGCCGGCGGCGGACGCGTGGAACAGGTCGCCGGCCCACACCGTTCGGTCGGTGGCGAAGGGCGCCCAGCGCGGACCCCAGGCGTTGGTCTTCAGCACGCCGGGATACCGGGCGACGACCCGGGCGATGGCCCGATCGACGCTCCGGCCCCGCACCCTGGCGATGCCGCGGGCGAGGGCGGGGAGGCGGGGGATGGTGCCGAGGTCGCCGACGCCGCAGGCGACGAGCGACGACTCCGCGGCGATGGCGGCGACGACCTCGTCGTAGGTCTCCTCGAAGCGGGCGATGGGGGTCCCCCGGAGGGCGTCGTTGCCGCCCACCGACAGGACGACGACATCGGCGCAGGCGGCGACGATGGCTTCGAGCTGGGTTTCGAGGACGTCGCGGACCTTGGAGCCTCCGGCGGCGGTGACGATCAGCTCGACGTGGTGGTCGGCGGCGAGATGGCGGGCGACCCGCCGGGGCCAGGCGTCGTCGATGGGTTCGACCCCGGGAGCGGTGACCGTCGAGTCGCCGGCGAACACGATCCGCAGCGGCGGGGCGCCGGCGACCCCGAACGTGCCGGCGACCGGCTGGTCGGTGTACGACGGCAGGTCGGGCCGGTGCGCGGCATGGAGGAGCTGCGCGGCGAGGATCCCCCCGACGGCGAGCGTTCCCTTGGTGATCCCTCGTACGGCCCTGACCATGGGGAGGGACGTTACCGCCGTCGGCGAGGACGAGGCGACGTTCCCCGAGGTCAGACGTTGAAGCGGAAGTGCATGACGTCGCCCTCTCGGACGACGTAGTCCTTGCCTTCGAGGCGGAGCTTGCCGGCTTCCTTGGCGCCGAGCTCGCCGCCGTAGGCGACGAAGTCGTCGTAGGAGACGACCTCGGCCCGGATGAAGCCCTTCTCGAAGTCGCTGTGGATCTGCCCGGCGGCTTCGGGGGCGGTGGCGCCGTGGTGCACGGTCCAGGCCCGGACCTCCTTCGGGCCGGCGGTGAAGAAGGTGAGCAGACCGAGGAGGTGGTAGGCGGCTCTGATCACCTTGTGCAAGCCGGGTTCGTCGAGACCGTACTCGGTGAGCATCTCGGCCTTGTCGGCGGGGTCCAAGACGGCGAGCTGGGCTTCCAGGTCGCCGGAGATGACGACCAGGTCGGCGCCTTCGGTCTCGGCGATCTTGCGGACCGGCTCGACGAGGGGATCGTCGGGTCCCGAGCCTTCGGCGACGTTCGCGATGTACATGACCGGTTTGGCGGTGAGCAGGAACAGGTCACGCACGACGGCTCGTTCCTTGCCCGTCAGCTCGAGGGCCCGCACCGGGGTTCCGCCCGACAGCGCCTGATCGAGGCGTTCGAGGACGGCCAGGCGTCCGGCCGCGTCCTTGTCGCCGGCGCGGGCCTGCCGTCCGGTCTTGTCGATGGCCTTGTCGACGGTGGCGAGGTCGGCGAGGGCGAGCTCGGTCTCGATGGTCTCGATGTCGGCGGCCGGATCGACGGTCCCGGCGACGTGCACGACGTTGGGGTCCTCGAAGCAGCGGACGATGTGGGCGATGGCGTCGACCTCGCGGATGTGGCCAAGGAACTGGTTGCCGAGGCCCTCGCCTTCGGACGCACCGCCGACGAGGCCTGCGATGTCGACGAACTCGACGGTGGTGGGGACGACCTCGGCGGGCTGGACGATCTCGGCCAGCACGTCGAGGCGCGGGTCGGGCACCGTGGCGATCCCGATGTTCGGGTCGATCGTGCAGAACGGGTAGTTCTCCGCCGCGATGCCCGCTTCGGTGAGCGCGTTGAAGATCGTCGACTTGCCGACGTTGGGGAGACCGACGATGCCGCAGCGGATGGCCATGATGAACCTACCTCGGGGAAGGGGAAGCGGTATCCTCGGTGCCGC
>JALVQZ010000049.1 GCA_027036355.1 Acidimicrobiia bacterium
GCATGGACGTGCCCGAGTTGGCTCGGTGGCTGGCCGACGAAGCTCGTCTGGCGTTGAGCCCGGGCCACTGGTTCGGGCGTCAAGGCGCAGGGTTCGCGCGGATGACCGTCGCGGCGGCCCGCCCGATCGTCGTCGAGGCCATCGAGCGGCTGGCCACCGCCGTGGACCGGCTCGATCGCTGAGGGGGCCACGATGGAGCGATCGCGCGCCCAGGCCGGTTCCGCCTCCGAAACGCTCTGCCGGGTGCTCGGTATCGAACGGCCCGTCCTGCTGGCTCCCATGGCCAAGATCGCCGGGGGGCGGCTCGCCGCCGCCGTTTCCGCCGCCGGGGGTCTGGGGATCGTCGGGGCCGGCTATGGCGATCCGGATTGGCTCGGTCGACAGATGGCATCGGTCGCAGGTCGGCGGGTCGGGATCGGGCTCATCACCTGGGCGATCGACCTCGCCACGGTCGAGTCCGTGCTCCGCTATCGACCGGCTGCCGTATGGCTGGCCTTCGGTGATCCCACGCCCTACCTGCCGGCCATCCACGCCGCCGGCGTGCCGGTCGTCTGCCAGGTCGGGACGGTGGGCGAGGCTCGCGCCGCGGCCGCCGCCGGCGCCGACGTGCTGGTCGCTCAGGGCACCGAGGCCGGTGGGCACGGCCGGCCGAACCTCCCCATCGTCGAGGCCGTCGTCGCCGTCACCCGCGCCGTGCCGCACCTTCCGGTGGTCGCCGCGGGAGGCATCGTCGGCCGTTCCGATCTCGATGCGGTCGCCGCCGCCGGCGCGGCCGGCGTCGCGATCGGCACCGCGCTGTACGCCACGGTGGAAGCCGAGGACTCGGATGCCGCGAAGCGTCGGATCGTCGACGCCGGCCCCGGAGACACGGTCCGCAGCGTGGTCTACGACCTGTTGCGAGGGCCGGAGTGGCCGCCGGGGTACACGGGGAGGTCGTTGCGCAGCGCGCTCACCGATCGGTGGGTCGGTCGCATCGACGAGCTCCGGGCGGTTCTCGACGCTCAACGGGATGCCTACGAGCGGGCCGCCGAGATCGATGACGTGTCGCTGCGGGTCGTGTGGGCAGGCGAGGGCTCCGCCGCCGTCGATCGGATCGTTCCCGCGGCCGAGGTGGTCCGGCGCTTCCCGAAGGTCTGAGAGTTCCGGCGTCCGGAGAGCCCTGCCCGTTGCGGACGTGGACGCGACCAGGGCCCTCAGGGACGGGCGGACTCTAGGAAGTCGAACAGGTCGGCGCCGTCGGACATCGAGCGCAGGATGTGGCCTTCACCCGGGCGGACGTCGAACTCGACGGTCCCGCCGGCGCTCTCCAGGATGCGGCGCGCCTCGTCCATGGGCTCGAACCAGCCGACGTCGTCGGCTCCGACCCACATCGCCACCGGCACCGCGGCGAGCTCACCGAGCGCAGCCCGGTCCTCGGCCGACGACGGGTAGCCGGGGAACACGGCGATCGACGCCACCCGATCGGTCATCTCCCCGGCCACCCGGAAGGCACTGATACCGCCGTTGGACACCCCGGCGATGTGGATCCTCCCGCCTTCGGGACGGATCCACTCGAGGGCGTCGAGGAACGGAGCGACCGACCGCTCGGAACCCTGGAAGAAGAGCACCCCGTCGGGGGCCGCCGGGGCGAGGACCACCCACCCGCGAGCGAGCGCCTCGGGAAGGTAGGTGCCTTCGGCGAGGAGCTCCATCAGCTCGGGACCCTGATCGCCGGGTGGGAACGCCAGCAGCACCGGGTAGTCGGCGGCCGGATCGAACCCTTCGGGCAACACGAGACCGTACGTCAGGTCGGTGCCGTCCGCCAGTCTCATCGTCCTGACATCCAGCCGGCCCGGAGCCAGATCGTCCGGGACGGCTCCCGACGCCGCCGGCGTCGAGAGGGTCGGTACGGTGGCGACCCCCGAGCAGGCCGACAGGACGAGCGCGAAGGCGACGGTCAACCGGATCATCTCCGGACGGTAGCGACCGGGCCCGGATCGGTGAGCGGATCGTCGGCTATCGGTCGATCGCCACGTGAGGCGCCGGATCGTTCAGGTCCGGTGACGGTGACGCCATCGCCGTTCACGTTCGGCGGGATCCTGCCGGTAGAACCGCCCGACGACGTCGTAGAGGTCCGGCATCCGGTGCCGCATCTCCAACGGCCTGGAGAAGAACGTCTCGGTGGCCACGGCGAAGAACTC
>JALVQZ010000050.1 GCA_027036355.1 Acidimicrobiia bacterium
CGGCCGGGGAACGACGCGGACCGACGCCGTACCGATCGAGCGGAGGGCGGCGACGGTCCGCGTCGTTCCCCGGCCGCTGCCGGCGACCTTCGCCACGGTCCTCGCCGACGTCACGAACAACGGCGCCGTGGATGTCAACACCCTCGCGTTCCGGGGCCACGACGTCGTGGTCGACACCGCGATGGCGGCTCGGCGGTACAACGCGTGTTCACTGCGGCGCACGGTCGCCGCCGACGTGCCCGTGGAGTCCTCGGCGGTCCGCTCCGTCGGTTTCGGCGACTGGGACGGCCGCGGAGGGCAGGACCTGTGGTTCGTCTCGGACGCCGGCGGCCGCCTCCGGCTGACGGTCCGTTGGTCGTTCGGCGACTTCGCCGCCGAGACCGAGGTCGTCACCGGAGTACCGACACCGGGGACGGGAGCGTGGATCTCGACCGCGGACGCCGACCGGGACGGCTCCCTCGACTTGTTCGTGATCGAGGACGGACGGCTCGGCGTGTGGGCCGTGGACGCGGCGACGGGTGCGACGAGGGTCGTGGTGAGCGCCACGCTTCCGGACGAGCTGACCGGGACATGGATGATCGGGGATCGAGACCTCGACGAGCTCCCGGACCTGTGGGCCCTCGAGGGCGACACGCTGCGGATCGCCACCGCGGCCGGCGGGTACGCCACGGTGTCCGAAACGACCACCTTGGAGGAGGCGCCGGCGACCATCGTCGATGCGGCCGCCGCCGACTACGACGGTGACGGCCGTACGGATCTGGTCGTCTACGACGGTGGCGCCGTTGCCGTGTGGCTGGGCAACACGCTCTTGCCCGACGGCAAGCCGCTCGACGTGTGGTTCGCCGTGGACGAGCCCGAGTGCGACGAGCTGGAGTGGCCCTGGGACGAACAGCCCCTGCGGTTCGGGACGGCGTCGTGGATGTCGAAGGGTGCGGTGGCGTGGTTCGAACGCAACGGGTTCCCGGCGGCATGCGACCCGACGGACGAGCGAGCGGAGTGCCCGCCGCGGCTCCTCACCGGGGGCGAGTTCGCGGCGTTCTTGGCGTGGTCCGCCGACCTGGACCCTGGTCCCGGTGAGGGGGTGATCGCGGCAGCTCGAGCCCTGATCTCGGCCGGTATCGACAGCCCTTGTCGTCTCGGCGACGACGCGTGCTGGGAGCGCCCCATGTCCCGGGCGGAGGTCGCGTCGCGGTTCGGCCGGTTCCTGGCCGCTCGGTCGGGTCGGGCCCCGGTCCCCCACCGGTGGGTTCCCGGCACCGCCCCCTATCCGCTGGACGACCCACCGACCCGCCACTGACCCCACCTTGCGAACCCAGGGTTGTGGAAGCCCTCTGAGGGCGCCGCGAACCCAGGGTTGGCCAAGCCCCCACAGGGCACCACGAACCCAGGGTTGTGGAAGCCCCCACAGGGCACCACGAACCCAGGGTTGTGGGAGCCCTCACAGGGCGCTGCGAACCCAGGGTTGTGGGAGCCCCCACAGGGCGCTGCGAACCCAGGGTTGTGGGAGCCCTCACAGGGCGCTGCGAACCCAGGGTTGGCCAAGCCCCCACAGGGCGCCGCCAGCCCACGGTTCGGCGGGCGACCGCGTCAGCGGCAGACCGACAGGGCGACGGTGCGAAGGGCGTCGGTGGCTTCGTCCGTCGAGGGAAGCGAACCGTCGGCGCGTACGCTGAACGGAGCGTCCTCGTCGACGAAGCGCTCGGCGAGGTCGGCGTAGACGGAAGGGGGCAGATCGGGGTCGGCGGGCCGGCCGGCGAGCTCGCACAGATCGGCCACCCGGTCCGTCCACAACGCCTCGTCGACGTCGGCGAGACCGAGCTGGTTCGCCCAGGCGAGGGCAGCCTGCGCCGCCTCCTGGTCCGCCCACTCCTGCACCGTGGACAGGTCCCCCGAAGCCGCATCGGTCGGCGGAGCCGATCCCCCGCCCGCCGTCGAGCATGCGGTCGCTGCCACCAGGAGCGCCACGACGAGCACGCGGACACGGGTCATGTCGCCAGCGTATCGCGAGTTCCGCGATCTGCACGGTGGTCGCGGGCCGCCGGCCAGGCCGCCAGGGAGAACACCGCGAAGGGCCCGGCGGTGAACAGCACCGCGATCCACTGGTTCCTGCCCGCCGACATCCACGAGAAGACGGCGATGGCGACCGTCATCACGGCAGCGG
>JALVQZ010000051.1 GCA_027036355.1 Acidimicrobiia bacterium
CCTCCGGTGTCGGTCATCGACTGTGGCAACTCGGGCACGACCTTGCGGCTCGGCGCCGGAGCGCTGGCGGCCCGGCCGTTCCGCTCCATCCTCGACGGCGACGCGTCGCTTCGACGGCGGCCCATGGGCCGCCTCGTTCGACCACTGATGGAGCTCGGGGCGGTCGTCGTCACCAGCGACGCCGGGACCCCTCCGGTCACCGTCCACGCACCCGCACCACTGCACGGAGCCGAGGTCACGATCGATCTGTCCTCCGCCCAGGTTCGGTCGGCGTTCGCCCTGGCCGCGCTGCAAGCCTCCGGACCGTCGCTGATCGATTCGCCGCCGGGGTTCCGGGATCACACCGAGCGGTGGCTCGAGAGCTTCGGTCTCGGGACACGGCTCACGGAGACGGCGTTCAGGATCTTCCCCGGCCCGGTACCCGCCACCGAGTACGACATCCCCGGCGACCCATCGTCCGCGGCGTTCGCCTGGGTGTCGGCAGCACTGGTTCCGGGAGCCTCCGTCCGCACCGAAGGCGTGTCCCTCAACCCCGGTCGGGTCGGCATCCTCGAGGTGCTCGCACGGATGGGCGCCGACGTGCGATCGGAGGTCACCGGCACGATCCATGGGGATCCGGTGGGCTTCGTCGAGATCGTCGGGGGGGAGCTGCACGGCACCGAGGTGGGCGCCGAACTCGCCACCGCTGCGCTGGACGAGCTGCCTCTGGTCGGGGTGCTCGGCATGTACGGCGACGGACTGACGGTCGTCAGGGACGCCGCCGACCTACGCGCCAAGGAGAGCGACCGCATCGCGGCGACCGTCGACCTGGTCCGGAGCGTCGGAGGCGAGGCCGAACCCACCGACGACGGGTTCGTCGTGGTCGGCACCGGGCCACCCGAAGGGGGCATCGTCGAGTCCGCGGGCGACCATCGGATCGCCATGGCCGCGGCGGTCGCCGCGACGGCGTCGGCGGGTCCGGTGCGGATCGTCGGCGCGGACGTCGCCGGCGTATCCTGGCCGACGTTCTACGACGATCTGGAGGCGCTGTGGTCATCGCGATAGACGGCCCGGGTGGGGTCGGCAAGAGCACCGTTTCGAGGCGGGTCGCGGCGCTCATGAGCCTGCCGCATCTCGACACCGGCGCCACCTACCGGGCGGCGACCTTGCGGGCCCTCGAGGCCGGGGTGCCGTTGGACGACGAGGATGCAGTGGTCGAGGCGCTGCGGGACGCGACGATCGAGATCGTCGGGGGCCGGGTCCTGCTCGACGGACGGGACGTCACCGCGGCGATCCGCGCCCCGGAGGTGACCGCCGCGGTGTCGACCGTGTCGGCTCATCCCCGCGTCAGGGAGCGCATCGTCGCCCTGCAACGGCGATGGGTGGCCGACCATGGCGGTTCGGCGGTCGTCGAAGGCCGCGACATCGGGACCGTCGTGTTCCCGGATGCCGACGTGAAGGTGTTCCTCGACGCTCGCCCCGAGGTCAGGGCGGCTCGCCGCGCCGGCGACGCCGAGGCCGCCGGTCGACCTCCCGAGGAGATCGTCGGCGAGCTGGTCGCCAGGGACCGGGCCGATTCGACCCGCGAGGTGTCGCCGCTACAGCCGGCGCCCGACGCGGTGATCGTCGACACCAGCGACCTGGGGATCGACGCGGTGGTGGACCGCATCATGCAGCTCGTGGCCCGTGCTCAGGACCGGGCGAGGAGCTGAAGCGCGTCGGTGGCTCCCCAGTCGCGGTCGTTCTCCAACGGTCCTTTCCGTCCCTGGTCCTTGACCGCGAACGCCCCTTCGACGAGGCGCTGGAGGACCTGCACGAAGCTGCGGAGCCGGGGCGGGAGGGGGAAGTACTCGTCCTCGGCGGTGACCCGCAGGCGCTCGACGCCGTTGGCGGGAGCGATCGCGTCGATCACCGCCTTGACCCGCTCGTCGGGTGCCGACGCGCCGGCGGTGACCCCGACGACCTCGGCCTTCTCGAGCCATTCCGCCCGCACGTCGTCGGGACCGTCGACGCGGTGGGCGGCGACGCCGGCCTTCCTGGCGACCCGGACCAGGGCTTGGGTGTTCGACGAGTTGGCCGAGCCGACGACGAGGATCAGGTCGACCTGCTCGGCGAGGCGTTGCACGGCGGTCTGGCGGTTCGTGGTCGCGTAGCACAGGTCGCTGCGGCGGGCCGTCCACAGGTCGGGCCATCGGGTCGTCGCCTCGTCGAGGACTCCGCCCCATTCGTAGAGCCCGAGGGTGGTCTGGGCGAGGAGCGCCACCTTGGCGGGGTCGGCGGGAGCGAAGCCGCCGAGTCCGACGGTGGGATCGACGAGGGTGACGGCTTCGGGGGCTTCGGCGACGGCCCCGATGGCTTCGTCGTGCCCCGCGTGGCCCACGTAGATGATGTCGTAGCCGTCGGCGGCCATCCGTCTCACCTCGTGGTGGACCTTGGTGACGAGGGGGCAGACGGCGTCGATCATGACCGCGGCGCGCTCGTCGGCTTCGGCGACGACGTCCGGCGCCGACCCGTGCGCCGACAACATGACGGGTCGTCCCGGCGGGACGTCGGTGATGTCGTCCACGAACACGACGCCGGCGTGCTCGAACACCTCCACCACCGCCTGGTTGTGGACGATCTCGTGGAAGCAGTACACCGGTGGCTCGAAGACGCCGACCATCCAGGTCAGCGCCTTGATCGCCATCTCGACACCGGCGCAGAACCCACGCGGCTCCGCGAGGAGGACCTTCTCGGGCATGACGCAAGGTTAGGGGCGCCCTGGATCCCAGGGGCCCGGTACCATCCACGCCGTATGTCGTCGGATCCCGTCGTTCTCGAGATCGTCCCGGGCAGCCCTGCGGACGTCGCCGGCCTCCAGGTGGGCGACGAGGTCGTCGCGGTCAACGGCGTTCAGCCGTCGGACGTCATCGAGTACCAGCAGCTGGTCGACGATCCCGATCCCGTCCTCGTGGTCCGCCGCCGCGGAGCCGAGCGGACCGTCGGGATCGGGAAAGGAGCGGGGATCCCCCTCGGGCTGCGTCTCGATTCGTCGATCTTCGACCGGGTGCAGACCTGCGACAACCACTGCGAGTTCTGCTTCATCTACCAGCTTCCTCCGGGAATGCGGAAGTCGTTGTACCTCAAGGACGACGACTATCGCCTGTCGTTCCTCTACGGCAACTTCACGACCTTGACCCGGTTCACCGAGCTCGACCTGGCCCGGGTCGTCGAAGAGCGGCTCGGGCCGCTGTACGTGTCGATCCACGCCACCGACCCGGCGATCCGGGCGGACATGCTGCGCAACCCGAGGGGGGCGACGAGCTTGCGCTGGCTCCGGGCGCTGCTCGACCATGGCATCACCGTCCATGGCCAGATCGTGTTGTGCCCCGGTATCAACGACGGCGCCGTCCTCGAGCGGACCTTCGCCGAGATGCTGACGCGGTACGACTCCTTGGCGTCGGTGGGGATCGTGCCGCTCGGCCTGAGCCGGTTCAACACCGAACGGCGCCTCCGCGTGCACAGCCCCGACGAGGCCCGACGGGACCTGGAGACCGTCCACTTCTGGCAGGAGCGGGCGCTGGACCGGCTCGGCCGCCGGATGTTCTTCGCCTCCGACGAGCTGTACCTGCGCGCCGGATGGGCGGTCCCGCCGTCGAGTCATTACGAGGGGTTCCCTCAGCACGAGAACGGGATCGGCATGGTGCGGGGGCTCTACGACGAGCTGGACCGCCTCGAGGGGCGTGCCTCCGGGGAGGCTCCGGTGGTGACCGGCGAGTGGCGCCACGTCCCTGCGGCACCCGCCGAGGGGTACCGGGCTCCTCGCACGACCCGTCCCGCGCGGCCCGTCGATGGTCCTGGGCCGGTGGTCCTGGTGACCGGCGAGTACGGGGCGGCGGCCCTCCGGCCGGTGATGCCTCGGCTCGAGGCGCTGGCGAACCGGACCATGCGGATCCTGGAGGTGCGCAACGAGTTCTTCGGCGGCAACACGGCGGTCGCCGGGTTGCTGGTCGGCGCGGACCTCGAACGCGCCCTCCGCCGCGACGATCGGCCGGCCGGCCGGTACCTGCTCCCCGACGTCGCGCTCAGCGGGGACCGGTTCCTCGACGACGTCGCCTTGGACGAGGTCGCGGCGGCGGCGAAGGCGCCGCTGGTCGCGGTGGAGGCGACCGCCCGCGGGATCCTGGAGGCCGTGGCGTGACGCAGCTCCCCGTCGTCGCCGTCGTCGGGCGCCCCAACGTCGGGAAGTCGACGCTCGTCAACAGGATCGTGCGGCGCAAGGCGGCGGTCGTCGACGAGCAGGCAGGTGTCACCAGGGACCGTCGAGAGTTCACGGCCGAGTGGGATGGTCGGGAGTTCGTCGTCGTGGACACGGGCGGCTGGGCGGTTGAACCGGACGAGACGTTCGCGTACCGGATCCGGGAGCAGGCGGAGGCGGCCGCCCGGTCGGCCGACCTGGTGGTGTTCGTGGCCGACGCCACCAGCGCCATCACCGAGGACGACATCGGTATCGCCCGCATCCTGCAGCGTTCCGGCGCGCCGTACCTGTTGGTGGCCAACAAGGTCGATTCGCCTGCCGTGGAGCTCACGCTCGATCACCTGTGGAACCTGGGGCTCGGCGAGCCGATCCCCGTCAGCGCCCAGCACGGACGCAACATCGGCGAGTTCCTCGACCGGCTCGTCGAGGCACTCCCGGTCGAGGGCATCGCTCCCCGGCGGCCGCCCGTGCCCGGCCTGGCGCGCCTCGCCATCATCGGCCGGCCGAACGTCGGGAAGTCGACCCTGCTGAACAAGCTCGCCGGTGAGGAGCGGGTCATCGTCTCCGACGTCCCGGGCACGACGAGGGACCCGATCGATCTGGTCGTCGAGCTCGACGGTGAGCCCTTCGAGGTGGTCGACACTGCCGGCATCAAGCGCCGCACCAAGATCAAGGACGACGTCGAGCGGTACGCCGTCCTGCGGGCCAGGGACGTCTTGCGGGATGCCGACGTGGCGTTGCTGATGATCGACGGCACCCGCGGCGCGACCCACCAGGAGCAACGTCTGGCGGAGGAGATCGCCAACGCCGGCGCCGGGTTGGTGATCCTGCTCAACAAGTGGGATGAGATCGACGAGGAGCAGCGTCTCCACACCGAGGACAGCGTCGGCGATCGGTTGGCGTTCGTCGGATGGGCCCCGGTGCTTCGCATCTCGGCCAAGACCGGAGCCCGCATGCACCGGCTGGGCAAGGCGGTCCGGATGGTCCTCGAGAACCGTCGATCGCGGATCCCGACCCCCGAGCTGAACCGGGCGGTCCGACGGTGGCAGGAGGCGCATCCGCCACCGGTGCGGAAGGGGAAGCGCCCCCACATCATCTACGCCGTGCAGGCCGACGTGGAACCGCCCACCATCATCTTGTTCGTGCGCGGCGGCGAGCTCGGCCCCGACTACCTTCGGTTCCTGGAGAACCGGCTGCGCGACGAGTACGACTTCGTCGGGACACCGATCAGGATCTTCACGAGGAAACGAGAGCGAGGGGACAAGGCGTGACTGGCACCCAAGGGGAACGGTTCCGCGCGGCGGCCGACCGGGCGCTCGCCGGCGGGCCGGAACGGCATCGTCGGCGCCTGGCCGAGCAAGGGAAGCTGCCGGTCAGGGATCGGGTGGCGCTGCTGGTCGACGAGGGCTCCTTCGTCGAGGACGGCCTGCTGGCCAACGCGCTCGCCGAGGAGCTGGCCGCCGACGGTGTCGTCACCGGGCGCGGGACCGTGGATGGACGGCCCGTGGTCGTGATCGCCAACGATCCGACCGTGAAGGCGGGGAGCTGGGGCCCGTTGACGGTGGAGAAGATCGTCCGGGCGCTCGAGGCGGCGTACGACGAGCTGCTGCCGGTGTTCTTCCTGGTGGACTCGGCGGGCGCCCGCATCACCGATCAGGTGGCGATGTTCCCGGGTCGGCGCGGAGCGGGGAACATCTTCTACAACCAGATCCGCCTGTCGGGACGCGTGCCGCAGATCTGCTGCCTGTTCGGTCCGTCGGCCGCCGGTGGGGCCTACATCCCCGCCTTCACCGATGTGGTGGTGATGGTGGAGGGGCGGGCGTCGATGTACCTCGGTTCGCCGCGGATGGCGCAGATGGTGATCGGCGAGGAGACGACCCTCGAGGAGATGGGGGGCGCTCGCGTTCACTGTGAGATCTCCGGTGTCGGCGACGCGATGGTGTCCTCCGACGAGGAGGCCATCGAGTGGGCGAAGCTGTACTTCTCGTACGTGGCCGACCATTACAAGGTCCTGCCGCCGCTGTACGCGCCGGAGCCGCCGGCCGGGGCCGACCCGGCCTCGGTGATCCCGGAGGACGCGAAGGTCGGCTACGACATGGTCGAGTTCCTCGAGGCGATCTTCGACGACGGTTCGGTGTTCCAGATCAAGGAGCGATGGGCCCGGGAGGTGATCACCGCCTTCGCGCTGCTGGAGGGCAAGCCGGTGGGGATCGTCGCCTCCCAGCCGCAGCATCTCGGTGGCGTCCTGTTCGTGGATTCGGCCGACAAGGCAGCCCGGTTCATGTGGCTGTGCGACGCGTTCAACATCCCGTTGCTGTTCTTCGCCGACGTGCCGGGGTTCATGATCGGCTCCGAGGTCGAGCGCCAGGGCATCATCCGGGCGGGCGCGAAGATGCTGACCGCCATGGCCGAAGCCACCGTTCCCCGGATCTCGATCATCGTCCGGAAGGCCTACGGGGCCGGGTTGTACGCGTTCTCCGGCCCGGGTTTCC
>JALVQZ010000052.1 GCA_027036355.1 Acidimicrobiia bacterium
ATCCGCGTGGAGGCCGATGCGACGGGCGACGCCGCCGAAACCGCCCTCGCCGTCGCCCGTCGCATCGGCCTCCACGCGGATCGAGCCGTCGTCGGGACCGACCTCGACGCCATGTCCGACGACGACCTCGCCGCGGTGGTGCGCGAACCCGTGCTGTTCGCGCGCACCGCCCCCGAGCACAAGCTCCGCATCGTCGAGGCCCTCCAACGCCAGGGTGCCGTCGTCGCCATGACCGGCGACGGCGTCAACGACGCGCCGGCGTTGAAGCGGGCCGACATCGGCGTGGCGATGGGCCAACGCGGCACCGACGTCGCCAAGGCCGCCGCCGACATGGTCCTCACCGACGACAACTACGCCACGATCGTCGCCGCGGTCGAAGAGGGACGGCGCCTCTACGACAACATCCAGAAGTTCATCCGCTATCTGCTGTCGTCGAACACGGGCGAGGTGCTGGCGATCTTCGCCAACATCCTCATCGGAGGCCCCCTCATCCTGCTCCCTGTGCAGATCCTGTGGATGAACCTCGTCACCGACGGCATGACCGCCGTCGCGCTCGGGGTCGAACCGGCCGAGCCCGACGTCATGCGTCAACCTCCCCGCGACCCGCGAGCGCCGATCCTGAGCCGGCACGCCATGACGCAGATCGGGTTCCTCGGCGGCTACATCGGCATCGCCGCGTTGGTCGTGTTCACCGTCTACCTGGGCGGCAGCGACCTGCACGTCGCCAAGGCCCACACGATGGCGTTCACCGGCATCGTCATCTTCGAGAAGCTCAACGTCTTCAACTTCCGCTCGCTTCGGCTGCCCATGTACCGGATCGGCTTGCTCTCCAACAAGTGGCTCCTCGCTGCGTGGGCGACGACCGTCTCGCTCCAGGTGCTCGCCGTGTACGCGCCACCACTGCAGCGGGCCCTCAAGACGGTGCCGCTCCACCTCAACGACTGGCTCGTGATCTTCGCCGTCGGCATTCCGATCTTCCTCATCACCGAGGCGGCGAAGTGGTGGGGATCCCGACGGGAACCTCGCTAGGAGGCGCCGGGGATCGTCGCTTCGAGTTCCAGCACCTCGGGCACGGTCGGCAGGGCGAGGCCGCGTTCGGAAACCGAACGAGCCGCCGCCGCGTTCGCGAACCTGACCGCCTCGGGCCAACCTTCGCCGGTGGCGCGGCGAACGGCGAGCGCGGCGATGAAGACGTCGCCGGCGCCGGTCTCGTCTACCGCTTGGACGGACGCGGTCGGAACGTGCCGGGTTCCCAGCGTGGTGTCCACCAAGAGGGCGCCGTCGGCCCCGAGCTTCACGACGGCCCGCTCGATCCCCAGGTTCACGAGCTCGCGAGCAGCGAGCCACGGCGCGGCCTGGGTGGTCAGATCCCGACCGGTGAGCGCCGCCGCTTCTTCCCGGTCGGGCGTGATGACCTCTGCCCGCTGCAGCGCGGACAGGGCGACCTGGTCGGGGGAGGCCGGATCCAGGTAGACCGGTATGCCCTTCCCCGAGGCCCAGGTGAGGAGCCGATCCACCACGTCGGGAGGGACCTCCCCTTGGGTGAGCAGCACGTCGCGATCGGCGAGCCTGGGTAGGGCGGCTTCGACGTCGCCCCACGTGAGGTGGTTGTTGGCGCCCGGCGAGAACACGAGCGAGACATGATGGCCTTCGACGAGGCGGATGACCACGAAGCCGGTCCGCTCGCCGGCGGTCACGGTGACACCGCCGGCGTCGACCCCGTCGCCCTCAACCGCCGCGACGCACAGGTGGCCGAACTCGTCGTCGCCGACCCGCCCGACGAGAACGACCTCGGCACCGAGCCTGGCGGCGGCCCTGGCCTGGTTGGCGCCCTTGCCCCCCGGCTCGATCAGGTAGTGATCGGCGAGGTAGGTGGCGCCCACCCCCGGTTCCTCCACGCCGAAGAGGTGGATGTCCATGTTGAGGCCGCCGACGACCCCGATCCGGACCGGGTCCCCGCTCACGAGACCGCGACCCCCAGCAGGGTGCCGATGCCGAACGTGACGGCGGCGGCAGCGAGCCCGAATCCCATCTGCCGGAACCCCGAGAACCAGACGTTGCGGCCGGTCATCAGGGAGATCGCGGCGCCGAGCCCGAAGAGGCCGAGGCCGCCGAGGACGATCGCTCCCCAGATCGCCGGCG
>JALVQZ010000053.1 GCA_027036355.1 Acidimicrobiia bacterium
TCCTCGAGGAGGGCATCGTTGCCGGCGCCTTCCGGCCTCTCGACGTGCGGCTCACCGCGATGGCGATCCTGGGCATGTGCAACTCGTCGGTGCGGTGGTACCGCCCCGGCGGTGGCTACCCGCCGGAGGCGATCGCCAAGAGCTACGCCGACCTGGCCGTGCGATCCGTCGTCTCCGAGGAGGGCCGGTGACCGCGGGGCCGCTGGCGGGTGTCCGGATCCTCGACCTGTCCCAAGGGGCCGCCGGCCCGGTCGCCACCATGTTCCTGGGTGATCTCGGCGCCGAGGTCGTCAAGGTCGAACCGCCCGGAGGCGAATGGGGGAGAGGGCTCGGTCCCCCGTTCCTCGAAGGGACCGCCGCCGCGTTCATGGGCATGAACCGGAACAAGCGCGGGATCGTGGTCGACCTGAAGGCCGACGGTGGGATCGACGTCGTCGCTCGGCTCGCAGAATCCAGCGACGTGTTCGTCGAGAGCTTCCGGCCTGGGGTCGCGGATCGCCTCGGGGTCGGGTATCGGGTGTTGTCCGGTCGCAACCCGCGGCTGGTGTACGCGACGATCTCGGCCTTCGGTCAGGAGGGCCCGTGGCGGGACCGGCCCGGAGTGGACGGCATCGTTCAGGCGACCGGAGGTCTCATGAGCGTCACCGGCACCGGGGAAGGGACGCCGGTCAAGGTCGGGGTGCCCGCGGCCGACATGGTGGCCGGGATCTTCGCGTCCCAGGCCATCGTCGCCGCCCTCTACGCCAGGGAGCGCACCGGGAGGGGACAACGTGTCGACCTGTCGCTGCTGGAGTCGATCATGGCGTTCCAGGTCGTGCCGATCTCCATGTACCTGGCGTCGGGGGAGCCGCCTCGTCGGATGGGGAGCGCGGCCCCGTACTCGGCGCCCAACGAGGCGTTCCGCACCGCGGACGGGTGGATCCAGGTCGCCGCGTACACCCCCAACCGCTGGCCTCGACTGTGCGAGGCGCTCGGCGTCGACCACCTCGTGGGCGATCCGAGGTTCGCCACCAACGCGGACCGGGTGACCAACCGGGCCGAACTCCACGCCGAGCTCGAGGTCATCTTCACCACGCGGACCACCAAGGAGTGGCTGGCGGAGCTCGAGGCCGTCGACGTTCTCTGCGGGCCGCTGCTGACGTACCCCGAACTGCTCGCCGAGGACCATGTCGAGCGGATCGACGTCCTCCCTCGGTACCGGCACCCCGACCTCGGGGAGCTTCGAGCGGTCCGGGAACCGGCGACGTTCTCGGATACCCCCGGCGGGCACCGCACGGCGGCTCCGCTGCGTCCCGGCGAGCACACCAGGGAGGTACTCGCCGCCGCCGGTTACGACCAGGACCAGATCGACGCGCTCGTGGAGCGAGGCGTCGTGGCGACACCGGAACGAAAGGAGGAACCGTGAGCGACGAGCCGGTCCTGTGGGAGCGACGCGACGGCATCGGCGTCATCACCCTGAACCGACCCGAGGCGATGAACGCGCTCACCGTCGGCATGCTCGAGACCCTCGAGCGGATCGTCGACGAGGCCGAAGGCGATCCCGGATTGCGAGTCCTCGTGCTCACCGCGGCAGGGGAGAAGGCGTTCTGCGTCGGGGCCGACCTCAAGGCGCGGGCGGCGGAGTACGAGGCGGGGACCGTCCACGATCCGCTCGGCGACCTGATCCGGCGCGTCCAGCGGCGGTTCGAGACCAGCGACAAGCCGATCGTGGCGGCCTTGTTCGGATACGTTCTCGGCGGCGGGCTGGAGATGGCCCTCGCCTGCGACCTCAGGGTCGCCACCGAGGGGGCCCAGCTCGGCTTCCCCGAGGCCAGGGTCGGGTCGATGCCGGGGGTCGGCGGTACCCAGCGGACGCCGAGGATCATCGGCGCCGCCCGGGCCAAGGAGCTCATGTTCACCGGCGAGCGGATCCCGGCGGCCACCGCCCTGGAATGGGGACTGGTGAACCGGGTCGTGCCTGACGGCGAGCTCGACGACGCGGTCGACGAGCTCGCCGCCAAGATCGCCCGCAACGCTCCGCTGTCGCTGGGGCGCATCAAGGCCGCGGTCAATCGCTCCCAGGACGTCGATCTGGAGTCCGGTCTGGCGTTCGAGGCCATGTGCCATGCGGTGTTGCGCCACAGCGAGGACCGCGAAGAAGGGATCAAGGCGTTCGTCGAGAAGCGGACCCCCGAGTTCAAAGGGAGGTAGGACATGGGAGTGCAAGGTCGCGTCGCGGTCGTCACCGGAGCGGGACAGGGGATCGGTGAAGGCATCGCCAGAGCCTTCGCCGACGCCGGGGCGAAGGTCGTCGTCAACGACGTCGCCGCCGATCGGGCCGAAGCCGTTGCCGCCGACATCGGCGACGCCGCCCGGGCGATCGTGGCCGACATCTCCACGTCCGAGGGTGCGAACGAGCTCGTGGAGGCGGCCACCGAGGCCTTCGGCCGGGTCGACGTCCTCGTCAACAACGCCGGGATCTCCCGCCCCGGCTACGTCGCCAAGATGAGCGACGAGGACTGGGAGACGGTCATCAAGGTGAACCTCACCGCGCAGTTCTTCACCGCCCGGGCGGTCATCCCGCAGATGATGGAGCGCGAGTACGGGCGGATCGTCAACATCTCGTCGCGGGCGTGGCTCGGAGGCGCCGGTCAGGCGAACTACTCGGCGTCGAAGGGCGGCGTGGTCTCGCTGACCAAGAGCCTGGCCCTGGAGCTGGCCCGGTTCGGGATCACCGTCAACTCGGTGGCGCCGGCGCTCGTCGACACGCCGTTGTTCCAGGGGTTGAAGGACGAGATCAAGGAGAAGCTCGTCAAGACGATCCCCATGCGGCGGGTGGGGACCCCGGCGGACATCGCCAATGCGGTGCTGTTCTTCGCCGCCGACGAGTCCGACTACGTCACCGGCCAGCTCCTGTACGTGTGTGGCGGGCGGAGCGTGGGCTCGTGAGGAGGACGCCGTCGTGGGCATGACCGTCGCCGAGAAGATCCTCGCCCGGGCCGCGGGGCGCGGACACGTGCGAGCCGGCGAGTTCGTCGTGGGGGACATCGACCTCGCCATGACCCACGACATCTTCGCCGCCGGCGTGTTCGACACGCTCCTGGCTCACGGCATCGACCGGCTCTTCGACCCGGCGAAGGTGGCGGTCGTGATCGATCACTTCGTCCCGGCGCCGACGGCCGCCATCGCCGACCTCCATCATCGGATCCGCGAACACGTGGAGCGGTTCGACGTCGGGGTCTTCTACGACGCCGGCGAAGGGATCTCCCATCAGCTCCTGCCCGAGCGCGGCCACGTGCGCCCGGGGATGCTCATCATCGGTACCGACTCGCACACCACCACCTACGGGGCGCTCGGCGCGGCCGCCACGGGCGTGGGGACCTCCGACATGGTGGCGGCGATGGCCACCGGCAGGCTCTGGTTCCGGGTTCCCGAGACGATCCGTTTCGAGCTCGACGGTGAGCTCGACCGTTGGACGTCGTGGAAGGACGTGGTGCTCGCCGTGGCGGGGATGATCGGCTCCGACGGCGCCCAGTACCGCTCCCTCGAGTTCGGGGGACCGGGCGCGGCGAGCGCGCCGGTCTCGGGCCGGCTCACGGTGGCCAACATGGCGGTCGAGCTGGGCGCCAAGTTCGGGATCTTCCCGGCGGACGAGACGACCTTCGCGTACCTCGGGGAACCGCCGACGGAGGCTCCCGGCCCGGATCCCGACGCCGAGTATCTCGAAACCCACCGTCTCGATCTCTCCTCGCTCGGACCGCAGGTGGCGTTGCCGAGCGACGTCGACCTGGTCGTCGCCGCGTCCGAGGCCGGCGGGGCCGCGATCGACCAGGCGTTCCTCGGATCCTGCACCAACGGGAGGTTGGACGATCTGGCGGCGGCGGCGTCCGTCCTGGCCGGACGGTCGGTCGCGCCGGGGGTCCGGTTCCTGGTCGCTCCGGCGTCCCGCAGGGTCATGGAGGATGCGCTCGCGGCCGGCTACATCACCACCCTCGTGGAGGCGGGGGCGACCATCCTCGCCCCGGGATGCGGCCCATGTTTCGGCGGCCACGGTGGGCTCCTCGGCCCGGGTGAGCGGGGCATCTCGTCGTCGAACAGGAACTTCCCCGGGAGGATGGGTTCGGCGGATGCCGAGATCTTCCTGGCCTCGCCGGCCACGGTGGCGGCGTCGGCGGCGGCGGGTCGGGTGGTCGATCCGAGGGAGGTGGCCGATGGATGACGTGATGCGGGGTCGGGTGTGGCGGTTCGGGGACGACATCAGCACGGACCTGCTGTCACCCGGCGCGTACGCGGTCGATCCGGTCGAGGTCCGGAAGCTGCACGTCCTCGAGTCGGTCGATCCGAACTTCGCCGGTTCCGTCGAGCCAGGGGACCTGCTGGTCGTCGGACGCAACTTCGGATGCGGGTCGAGCCGGGAGACGGCCCCCGAGAACCTCGCGGCCTTGGGTATCGCCTGTGTCGTCGCCGCCTCGTTCGCCCGCATCTTCCTGCGCAACGCCGTGGCGATCGGGCTCCCGGTCCTCATCTGTCCCGACGCGCAGGGGATCGTCGAGACCGGCCAGCAAGGGCAGGTCGATCTCGCCGCGGGCGTGTTCGAGAACCTGACCACCGGAGCCACCGCCGTCGGGGAGCCCCTTCCCGAGGAGATGCGCCGGATCCTGGCCGCCGGCGGGATCCTGGCGGGCCTGACCGTTGACGACCCATCGCCGCCGTCCGTATAGTCCGACTGAGGAGATCGCATCATGTCATCAGCGCCCGATCGAGCCCGACGGCGTGACCGCACCGCCGAGGTGTCAGGGCTGCTCGACGCCCTGGGCCGCACCGGTGACGCGATGATCGCCATCGACGGCGACCTCCGGGTGATCGGGTGGAATCCCGCCGCTACCGAACTGTTCGGCTACGAGCCGCAGGAGGTCCTCGGCCGTCCGTGCTGGGAGGTGCTGGAGTGGTCCGACCGGTGCGGCAACGGCGTGTGCGACGAGTGCTGCTCGGCGTCCGAACCCGGCCCCGAGGACGAGATCGTGGCGACCCGGGACGTCGTTGGGCACGACAAGGACGGCCGCACGATGTGGCTGGGCGCCACCACGATCGTGCCGCGCGCCGAGCTGCGGAGGGACGTTCGCCTGGTCCATCTCGTCCGGGAGATCGCGTTCCCGTTGGAACTGGAGCGGATCGTCTCGGACCGTGCGGAGCGGCGCAGCGTCGAGCCCGACCCCGAGGCCGTGGCACGACTCGAGCGCCTCTCCAACCGCGAATGGGAGGTCCTGTGTCTCCTCGCCGACGGGAAGTCGGGTCGGGAGATCGCCGAGGCGCTGTTCCTGTCACCGACGACGGTCCGCAACCACGTCCAGCACATCCTCGGCAAGCTCGAGGTCCATTCCCGGGTCGAGGCGGTGGCGATGCTCCTGCGCCAAGGCGACGGGGCGCCCCGGCGGCGCTGACGCGCCGTACCCCCGCCCGAGGGCGAGGGTACGGATCGGGTCGATGGTGCTTCTTCAGGCCAGCAACTTGGCCTTCTGGCGCTCGAACTCCTCTTGGGAGATGACGCCCTTGTCCTTGAGTTCGGCGAGCTTGGCGAGCTCTTCGGCCGTGGAGACCCCGGCGGCCTCCTGGATGTAGGCGCGTTGGGCCTGCTCGATCTTCGCCGCTTGGGCGAGGGCCCGCTCCTGCATCTTGCCGCCGTTGACGATGAGGTAGATGAGGACGCCGAGGAAGGGGAGGAAGACGATGAACACCGTCCATCCGGCCTTCGCCCACCCCGACATCTCGCTGCGGAAGATGTCCGAGAAGATCGAGATCAGCAGCCAGATCCAGATGATGAACATGAAGAACCACAACATCGTCCAGAAGATGTCGAACAAACGCACGGGAGACTCCTTCGGTGGCGTTTCGTGGCGGTGAGTGTACCGAGACGCGACGACGCCCGGCCATCGGGCCGGGCGTCGATCGGTTCGAGCGCCTGCTCGCCGGCGTGGCGATCAGAAGGCGGTGCCGCCGTTGGGCTCGTCTCGCTCAGGTCGGGCGAAGCGACGGACCGAGGGTCGCGGCCACGAGCCGGTCGACCTCCTCGTCGTCGAACGGCTCGTGATAGAGGAGGCGGCGGAGGTAGAGGGGGCCGATGAGGCGATCGACGAGGAGGGGGACGTCCACCGACGGGTCCAGCTCCCCGCCGGCGACCCCGCGCCTGAGGAGGTCCGCGAGCATCCCGGGGCCGATCGTCGCCATCTGCCGGAGCGCCGCCGAGACGTCCTCGTCCCATTCGGCGAGGCCGACCATCGCCGCCAGGGTCCGTCCTCCCTCGCCGGAGAGGATGGCCGCGAACGAGCGGAGGAGGATCGTGACCTGGGTGACGAGGTCCGTCTCGGGGGGCGGGGAGGCGATGCGCAGCTCCGTCCCGCGGCGGAGCAGATCGAGCAGGATGGATCCTCGATCCGGCCAGTGCCGGTAGACGGTCGCACGGGAGACGCCCGCCTCCTCGGCGATGCGGAGGTGGGTCACCGCCGCGGGGCCGTGCTCCGAGAGAAGGCGGTGGGCGGCCTCGAGCATCAGCCGGCGGGTGCGCCGGACCTGCGGGTTCGTGGGTTCTGGCATCGGGGGCATCGGTGCTCTCGGTTGGCGGTCGGTCACAGCTTGCCATATGATACAACATGTCTCATTCAAGACAGGTCGTCTCACATAGGAGCTCCCATGCTGTCCCGTCTCGGTCGGACCGCCGCCTCGCATCCCCGCAGGTTCGCTGCGGCGTGGCTGGTCGTCGTCGCCCTCCTCGGCGCGGCGGTGGTCGGCGTCGGCCCCGCCTTCACCACCAACATCACCGCTCCCGAATCCGAGAGCACGCGCGGCTTGGAGGTGCTCGCCACCGAGTTCCCAGGGGCCGGAGGTGAGCCCGCCACGATCGTGTTCAAGACCGACCGGGACGTCGACGACCCCGCGGTGCGCGCCCTCATCTCCGACTTCCTCGACGCGGCGCGAGAGGTCGACGGTGTCGTGAACGTCGTCAGCCCGTACTCGCCGATCGGCGCGGGGCAGATCTCCGAAGATCGGACCATCGCCTACGCGCAACTCGTCCTCGCCGCGGACACCACCACCGAGCGGGGTGGAGCCATCCGGGACGAACTCGCCGCCATGGCGCCGTCGGACCCGGGGATCGAGGTCGCGTACGGCGGCGATGTCTTCCGCGAACGCAAGCCCCCCAGCTCCGAGACGCTCGGCCTCGCGTTCGCGATGCTCGTGCTCATCTTCGCCTTCGGGTCGGTGCTCGCCATGGGTCTTCCCATCGCCACCGCGCTCGCCGGGGTCGGCACCGGCGTCCTGACCACGGCGCTGGTCAGCAACGTGATCGAGATGCCGGACTTCGCCGCGACGATCGGGGTGATGATCGGCCTGGGGGTCGGCATCGACTACGCGTTGTTCATCGTCACCCGGTTCCAGGAGTACTCCGCGACCGGACGATCCACCCCCGACGCGGTCGCCGCCGCCCTCGACACCTCGGGGCGGGCCGTGCTGTTCGCCGGGGTGACGGTCGTCGTGTCCCTCCTCGGCATGCTGCTGATGGGCATCACCTTCGTCACGGGCCTCGCCGTCGCCGCGTCGATGACGGTCCTGGCGACCATGGTCGCGTCCGTGACGTTGCTCCCGTCGCTTCTCGGATGGTTCGGAGACCGCATCGCGACGACCCGCCGGGGCGGTCTCCTCGCCGCGGTGTTCGTCGCCGTCGCCCTGGTGGGCGTGGCCCTCGACCTGCCCATCCTCCGAGGCGCGATCGTCCTCGCGCTCGCCGCGGCGGTCCTCGGCCGGGTCTGGTCCCCGCTCGCGGCGCCGGTGACCCTCTCGTCGGCGGCGCCCTCCGAGCGATCCATCTCGTACCGTTGGAGCCGGTTCGTCCAGCGACGGGCGGCCGCCATCACCGTCGTGGGCATCGTCGCCCTCTCGCTCGTGGCGCTCCCGCTCCTGTCGATCCAGCTCGGGTTCGCCGACGCCGGCAACGACCCGGAGGGAACGACCACCCGGCGGGCCTACGACCTCCTCGAGGAGGGCTTCGGTCCGGGAGCCAACGGGCCGCTCTTCGTCGTCGCCACGCTCCCCGCCGGAACCGATCCGGCCGGACTCGGCCGCCTCACGGCGGCGTTCGCCGGGATCGACGGCGTCGCCGCGGTCTCGCCGCCGTTGCCCAACGACCCGGCCGCCCCGACGGCGGCGCTCATCAAGGTGGTCCCGCAGACGTCGCCGCAGTCGGAGGCGACCACCCAGCTCGTCCATCGGCTCCGCGACGACGTCATCCCCACCATCGCGGGAGACACCGGCGCCGAGATCATGGTGACCGGACCGGTGGCGGCCAACCTCGACTTCTCCGACTACCTCGCCGCCCGGATCTGGTGGTTCTACGGTGCCGTGTTGACGTTGTCGTTCCTGTTCCTCATGGCCGTCTTCCGCTCGGTGCTCGTTCCGTTGAAGGCCGTCGGGATGAACCTGCTCGCCATCGGTGCCGCCTACGGCATCGTGGTGGCGGTCTTCCAGTGGGGATGGGGCGGTGCGCTGATCGGTATCGCTCCCGGTCCGATCGAGCCGTTCATCCCGATGATGATGTTCGCGATCGTCTTCGGCCTGTCGATGGACTACGAGGTGTTCCTGCTGAGCCGGATCCGCGAGGAGTACACGGTGACGAGCGACAACTCGACCGCCGTCGCCGACGGGCTCGCCGCCACCGCCAGGGTCATCACCGCAGCCGCGCTCATCATGGTCTTCGTCTTCGGCAGCTTCCTGCTGGAAGACACCCGAACCGTCAAGATCCTCGGCTTGGGGCTCGCCGCCGCGGTCGCCATCGACGCCACCGTCGTGCGGATGCTGCTGGTTCCGGCGACGATGGAGCTCCTCGGCGATCGGAACTGGTGGATCCCGCGCTGGCTCGACGCCGTTCTCCCGTCGGTGGCGGTGGAAGCCGACGCCTCCGTCGGGCAGGATCGCGTCCCCGCGCCCGTCCGCTGAACGGCTCGGTCCGAATGGCCGGGTGCGGATCGGTTGGCTAGCGTGGCGTCCGGCCGGTGGGACCCTCTGCCTGCACGGCACCAGACATTCGCTAGAAGGAAGGCTCACGAATGAGCAAGCTTCGATACCTCGCGCTGGTGGCGGTCTTCGCCATCGTCGCGGCGGCATGTTCCAGCGGGGGAACCACCGACACCACCGCAGCCAGCGGTGGCGGCTCGGGCGACGGAGGTTCCGACGCTCCGATCGAGATCGGCATGTGGATCGCGTTCTCCGACGAAGCCCGTCTCGGGTTCACCAAGGACCGTGCGAAGGAGTTCAACGAACTCCATCCCGAGTACAACGTCGTCGTGCAGGAGTTCGACTCCTACAACACCGTGTTCGAACAGGCCGTCCTGGCCGTCGACTCGGGCGAGCCGCCGGCCATCATCCACTTCTTCGAGGCGGCCACCCGCCAAGCCCTCGACGCGGTCGACGCCTCCGGCAATCCGGTGTTCAAGTCGGTGACCGACGCGGTCGCCGGTCGCGGCGCGATCCTCGGCGAACCCGTCGTGCTCGACGACGTCGTCGACGCCGCCCGCAACTACTACACGGTGGAGGGGTCGTTCTACTCCCAGCCGTGGAACACGTCGTCGGCGATCATGTTCTCCAACACCGACATGCTCAAGGCGGCAGGCGTCGACAAGATCCCTGCCACCTGGGGCGAGGTCGAGGCGGCCTGCGAGAAGGTCATGGCGATGGACAACGCGCCGAAGGCGTGCATCACCTGGCCCAACCACTCGTGGTTCGTCGAGCAGAGCCTCGGCCAGCAGGGCGAGCTGCTCGCCAACAACGACAACGGCCGCTCGGGCCGCGCCACCGAGGTGTTCCTCACCTCCGACGGGATGATCGACTACATCTCGTGGTGGAAGGACATGGCCGACAAGGGCTACTACATCTACACCGGCGCCCAGCGTGACTGGGATGGCACCTCCAACGCCTTCCAGGCGCAGGAAGTCGCCATGTTGGTGTACTCGTCGTCCGACACGACGGCCCTGACCGAAGCCGGCGACGCCAACGGTTTCACCGTGGAAGCCAGCTTCATGCCGTACAACGAGGCCAAGGGCTACGAAGGCAACCTGATCGGTGGCGCCACGCTGTGGCTCCTCAACGGGCTGGACGAGAAGACCCAGGACGGGGCGCTCGCGTTCCTCCAGTTCTTCAACAACCCGGAGAACGCGGCCGAGTGGCACAAGATCACCGGCTACATCCCGATCACCAAGTCGGCCGAGAAGCTCCTCGAGGACGAGGGCTGGTACGAGCAGAGCCCCAACTCGAAGGTCGCTTCCGACCAGCTCGCCGCCGCCAAGGACACCCCGGCCACCCGTGGTGCCCTGGTCGGCAACTTCGTTTCCATCCGTGACGTCATCACGATCGCGATCGAGGACATCCTCGTGAACGACCTCGACGTCGCCGAGCGGATGGCGCAAGCCAACGAGGAAGCCAACAAGCTCCTCACCGAGTACGAGCAGCTCTTCGGAGGCTGATCCTCGACACGGAGACGGGGGACGGCGCGTGAGCGCCGTCCCCCGTCCCCGGCGAACACGATGAACCGGAACCGACCCATCCGCTCCACATGCTGATCCCGGCGCTCGCCGTCGCCGCGCTCTTCGGCGCCGCGTACATGGCGTTCGCCGTCGGACACCGCACCCCCGCCCGGGTCGCCATCGGGGCAGGCGCCGCCACCGTCGGCGCGGCGGCACCGCCGCTGGCCCTGGGTCAATGCACCTTCGGTGCCGAGTCCACCAGCGTCGACCACGTCCTCACCTACGCCTTGATGGCGGGAGGCGCATGGCTGGCGCTCATCGTCACCCGAGCCGTCTTCGACTCCCGCGACGGCAAGAGCGAGGCGGCTGGCTCCTCGATGGGCGGAGAGATCCGCAGCGGCGGGTTCCGCCTCGGCTGGTGGGTCCCCTGGGCGCTGCTGGCGCCGACCCTCGCCATCCTGGCCGTCTTCCTCTACACGCCGGCCGTCCAGACCTTCACCCTGTCCACCAAGCTCGCTCGCCTCGGAGCTCCCCGCACCGTCGACGTCTGCCTGACGAACTTCTCCGAGCTCCTCATCCAGGATCCCTTCAAGCTGGTGCTCTACCCGCTGCTCGCCATCGGCGCCGTCTACGGGGCCCGTTTCTGGATCCGGCGGACCGAGCCGGGCACGTGGAACCACCGGTTCGCCGAGGTGGCCTCGGTGGGCGCCATGCTGTCGGTGTTCGTCGCCCTGTACGCCATCTTCTCGCCCGGCGGCGACGGCACGGTCAAGTACCGTCCCGTCTACGTCAACACCGTCATCATCTCGGTGGGCATCGTCGCCTTCGGGATGATCGCCGGCCTCGCGGTCGCCTACCTGGCCTTCCAGAAGGTCAAGGGCGCCACCATGTACCGCACGTTGCTGATCTGGCCCTACGCCATCTCTCCCGCGGTCGCCGGGATCCTCTTCTTCATGCTCCTCGACCCCACCGCCGGCATCATCAGCAACGGCCTCAAGGAATGGTTCGGGATCCGGATGCCGAACTACCGCGAGAGCGCCATCCTGGCGCAGGCGGCCATCATCATGGCCAGCGGATGGAAGATCCTCGGCTACAACGTCCTGTTCTACCTGGCCGGCCTCCAGACCGTCTCGGTCGATCAGGTCGAGGCGGCCGTCCTCGACGGTGCCTCCCCGTGGCAGCGTTTCGTCCATATCGTCCTGCCCGCGCTGTCGCCGATCACGTTCTTCTTGCTCGTGACGAACCTCACCTACGCCTTCTTCGAGGTGTTCGCCACGATCGACTACATGACCAAGGGCGCCCCCGCCGGCGCCACCTCGGTGTCGATCTACGAGATCATCCGGGTCGGGGTGGACAACGGCGACCTCGGACGAGGCGCCGCCCAGTCGGTGCTCCTGTTCGCCGCGGTCATCGCGGTGACGCTGTGGCAGTTCCGTACCTCGGGCAAGCGCGTCAGCTACGGAGGTGGATGAGTGGCCGGTCTTTCCGCAGGCGTCACGAGGAAGGGGCTCATCCGAGGTCGGGAGTGGCCCATCCACGTCCTGCTCATCGTGACGATCCTCGTGGTCGGGTTCCCCGTGCTCTATGCGGCGCTGATCTCGACGCAGACCAACGGCGAGGTCTTCTCCTTCCAGCTCACCCCCGGAAGCGCCCTGGCGTCGAACTTCAACGACGTCTGGGTCGTGCGCGACTTCGGTACGAACATGTGGAACTCGACCCAGCAGGCCATCTACGTGACGATCGGCAAGACGATCCTGTCGCTGATGGCCGGCCTGGCGTTCGTGTACTTCAAGTTCCGGGGCAAGTGGATCGTGTTCTTCTTCGTGCTCGTGACCCTGATGATGCCGACCGAGGTGATGATCCTCGCCATGTTCCGTCTCGTGTCGGGCTTCGGATGGCAGGACACGATGCTGGCTCTGACCGTTCCCTTCCTGGCGTCGGCGACCGGTGCGTTCCTGTTCCGGCAGCACTTCGCCAACATGCCCGTCGAGCTCCTCGAGGCGGCCCAGATCGACGGCGCCACCCCGCTCCAGTTCCTGCGTCGGGTCCTGGTCCCGCTGTCGTGGAACGTCATCGGGGCCTTGGCGGTGATCCAGTTCGTCTACACGTGGAACATGTACCTGTGGCCCCGGTTGATCATCCGGCAGCAATCGTCCCAGGTCGTCCAGGTCGGACTCCAGACACTGCAGAACATCGACGGCGGTCTCACGTACGGCCCGTTGATGCTGGCCGCGATCATCGCCTCGATCCCTCCGGTGATCGTCTTCATCCTCCTCCAGAAGCCCTTCATGAGCGGCTTCGCCCTGGGCCAGGAGAAGTAGCGTTCAGGGCCCGATCCGGTACTCCCGGAGCGCCGGCGACGATCTCGTCGAACGAACGGGACATGTGGGGCAGGATCTCGGGCTCCTGGCGTGCGATCACCAGATGCGGGTTCTGGACGACGTAGTAGAGGTAGAGGAAGGGCTCGTGGATGACCTCGAGGTCGCCCCGTTCGATCACCATCCGTTCGAACGCCGTCGACAGCGATCGGGGATGGCACCACAGGGCGATGATGCGGTTCATGGGTCCCGACGCGGGCGAGGCACGAACGCCGGCGTGCGGTCCCGGTAGTCGCGGTAACCGGGGTACGTCTCGACGAGGCGATCCTCTTCCCACCGGGCCTTGGCGACGAAGAACGCGACGAGGACGACCCAGAGCGCGGCGGCTCCGACGCTGCGGCGGGCCAGCGCCGACCCGGCCATGAGCGCCATCACGCCGGTGTACATCGGATGACGGATCCACCGGTAGGGCCCCCGGGTCCGGAGCCGAGCCTTGTTGGACGGGACGGGGGACGGGGTCACCCCTCGGCCGAACACGAGGACCGCCCACACGATCAGCAGACCTCCGACCCAGGTGAGGGCCGTCGCCGTCGTGGCCACCCAGGCCGGCAGTGGCCAGTCGTCGCCGACGGGAACGAGGATGATGCCGACGATGAGCGCCGCCTGGACGGCGACGAGCCCCCACCCGATCGCGACGTGGCGTCGGTCGGTCGATGCCACGGCTCATGCCTCCCGGTGGCCGGCGGCGGCCCGTCGCCGCTTCCGGCCGGTAGCGACGATCGCGATCACGGTGACGGCGAACAGCGCCAAGGCGACGGCGTTGAGGGCGGCGCCCCACCGGCGCACCTCGGGGTTGGCGGCGAGGCCTCCGGCCACACGAACGAGCACCGAGGCGTGGAGCAACCCCAGGGGCACCCACAACACGGGCGACCACGGGAAGGCGACGCCGGCGAGGGCCGGGACGACGACCGGCGCATGGGCCATGATCATCGACATCACGAATCCGAGGAACACCGCGTGGAGGGCCGCGTCGTATGCCACGGTGCCCGGTACGAGACCCGACACCATCCACAACGCTCCGGCGACGCCGAGCCACACGTACCCGGCGAGGAGGCCCGCGGCCATGTAGCGGGTCACGCCGGAGAGGTGGATCGTGCGCCGGGCGAGATCGTGGGTGAGGAGCCAGGCGGCGACGCCCAGGTTCCCGGCGCCCGCCAGGCGAGCGCCGGCTTCAGGGGACGTCCAGGCGAGGACCGACCCGGCGACGACGATCGCGGCGGCTCCCCACAGCCATCGCCTGGCCGTCGCCGACGTCCCGATCGTCCGGGCCAGCTCGAGGCGTTCGCCGGCGATCGTGAGGACCAGGAACGCCGACAGCCACGGCACCAGCGACGGCACCGAACCGCCGAGCGCCCAGGTGAGGGCGGCCAGGACCCACCCCGACGCGCCGATGCCCATGAGCACGATGTGGGGCTCGGGCTGGTCCCGGTAGGCGGCGGCGAACACGGCCACCAGCGCCGCCCCGGCCACCAGCAGCAGGGCGGCGGCGACCGTCGGCCGGCCGGCGAGCATGGCGATGACCGCCGCGGCGGCGCCGAACGGCGCGATCCACGCCCAACCCCGACCGGTGGCGACGGCCCGTTCCATGCCGATGACCGTGCCGAGGAACCCGAGCACGAGCATGGCGCCGTGGGTTCCGGGAGCGGGTGGTGCCCCGAGGGCGAAGCCCACCCGCAGCAGGCCCATCCACACGCCGAACACGAGCGCCACGACGGCGAGGATCGCGGGGACGGCGCGGGCGCGGGCGGGGAGGGCCATCGGGCGAGGATACCGATGCGATGGTCACCGGGGGCCGGCCGAGAACCTCTGGCGCCGGGAGGCCGATAGCCTGGCGGTCATGGATACCGAAGCGACCGGAGACCTCGAGGCGGCGGTCCGCGACGTGCTGTCGCAGGTGATCGACCCGGAACTGGGTCTCCCGATCACCGACCTCGGGTTGATCTACGGCGTCGAGATCGACGACGGCACCGTCACGGTCGACATGACCACCACGACCCCGATCTGTCCGCTCGGCTCCTACCTCGCCCAGGAGGCGGAAGCGAAACTGAACGCGCTCGCCGGCGTCGACCGGGCCGTCGTGCGGACCGTCCACGAGCCGCCCTGGTCGCCCGAGCTCATGTCCGACCGGGCCCGGGCCGTCCTCGGGATGGGCTAGGTCGATCTCACCCGAGGTCCAGGAGCTCGTCGACGATCGTCGACAGGAACTCGGCGGCCGGCGCCCCGTCGACGAACGCGTGGTCGAAGGTCAAGCTGAACGTCACCTGCCGGGCCGGAACGACCGCGCCGCCGTCGTCGAAGGCCGGACGGGTCCGGATCGCGCCCACGCCGAGGATCGCGATCTGCGGCGGGTTGATGATCGGCGTGAAGGCGTCGATCCCGTACGGGCCGAGGTTCGTCACCGTGAAGGTCGCACCTGCGAGGTCGTCGGTGGTGAGCGCTCCCGTCCTCGCTCGCCTCGCTACGGCCTCGAGGGACGCGGCCACCTCCGGCACCGATCCGGTGACGACGCCCGGCACGATCGGGGCGACGAGCCCTTCGTCGGTCTGGACGGCCGCCGCCACGACCGGGTCGCTGGCGGGGATGAATCGATCACCGTCCCTGGTCCCGTTCAGCGCCGGATGCCGGCGCAGGGCTCCGGCGACGGCGATCAGGACCCGGGCCGTGAAGTGCTCGGTGGGGACGTCGGTGACGTCGGCGACGGTTGTGAGGGTGACCGCCGCGGTGTCGCGCTGGCTCTCCCGCATCCGCCGGGCGATCACCGCCCGCAGGCCGCCGAGCTCCTCACCCTCGGATGGCGCGGCCGCCGACACGTCGGCCTCGGTGATCCGTCCGCCCGGACCGGTGCCCCGAACCCGGGCGAGGTCGATCCCCAGTTCCCGCGCCAAGCGCTTGGCGGCGGGGGAGGCTCGGATCACGTCCGCTTCGGTGCTCCCGACCTGTGCGGGGGCAGGTCGAGGCCGGGAGGTTCCGGCGGTCGACGCCGACGTCGCCTCGGTGATCCGGCAGATGGCTGCGCCTTGGGGGACCGGCTCGTTGATGGCGACGAGGCCATGCACGGTGCCGGCGGCCGGGGCGTGCACCTCCGCGGAGACCTTCTCGGCCTGCACCTCGGCGATGAGCTGGCCCTCGACGACCGGAGCGCCTTCCTCCACGAACCACGCGGTGACCACCCCGTCCTCGCCTTCGTCGGTAATGACGGGCATCGGAACGTCGACGGCCATCCGGGACGCTCAGGCGGACATCATCGCACGGGATCCCGAGACGATCTTGTCGACGTCGGGAAGCGCGAACTGCTCCATGGGCCGGCTGTAGGGGATCGGCACGTCGGGTTCGGCGATCCGTCCGGGGGGAGCGTCGAGGTAGTCGAATGCCCCTTCGATCGCGGTGGTGATGACCTCCCCGGACATCCCGAAGCTGCGGTAGTCCTCGTCGACGACGAGCAGCCGGTGGGTCTTCTTCACCGACTCGACGATGGCGTCGCGATCGAGCGGTACCAGGGAGCGCAGATCCAAGATCTCCGCGGAGATGCCGTCGGCGGCGAGCGTCTCGGCTGCGTCCAGGGCGCGATGCACCGACAGGCCGATGGTGGCGATCGTGATGTCGGTGCCTTCCCGGACGACGTTGGCTTTCCCGATCGGCACCGTGTAGGGCTCCTCGGGGACCGGACCCGTGGCGTGCGGGTTGTTCGTCATCCAGCCGAGCCCGAGGGCGCCCTTGTGGAACATGTAGACCACCGGGTTGTCGTCCCGGATCGCCGAGATCATCAGTCCCTTGGCGTCGTACGCGCTCGACGGGACGACGACCTTCATGCCGGGAAGGTGAGCGAACGTGCCCCACAGCGTCTGGGAGTGCTGACCGGCGTCCGAGTAGCCGCCGCCCACGGCGGTCGTCAGCACCATCGGCACCTTCACGTTGCCGCCGGAGAAGTAGTGGATCTTCGCCATGTTGTTGTAGATCTGGTCCATGCAGACGCCGAAGAAGTCGACGAACATCAACTCGGCGATGGGTCGCATCCCGTGGACGGCGGCACCGACGGCGGCGCCGATGAAGCCCGTCTCCGAGATCGGCGTGTCCATGACCCGTTCGCCGCCGAACCGGTCGTAGAGACCCTCGGTGGCTCCGAAGATCCCGCCATAGACGGCGACGTCCTCGCCCATCACGAAGACGGTGTCGTCGCGTTCCATCTCCTGGCCGATCGCCTCCGCGATCGCCTTCTGCATCGTGAGCTTCCGCTCGGTCATCGTTGCGGTCATCTCGTCCTCCTGGAGTTCTCTACGCGAACACGTGCTTCAACGCGTCTTCGGGCGCCGGATACGGGCTCGACCGGGCGAACTCGATCGCCTCGTCGACCTCCTCGTGGGCGGCCTTCTTGAGCGCGTCCGCGTCGGCGGGGGTGAGGATGCCTTCGGAGATCAGACGCTCGGGGTACCGGACCATGGGGTCCTTGTCGCCCATCGCCTGCTTGTACTCGTCCGAGCGGTAGGCATCGGCGTCGCCCTCGAAGTGGCCCCACAGACGCAACGTCCGTACCTCGATGAGGCTCGGGCCGCGGCCGTCGCGGGCTCGTCGGATCGCCTCGCCGGCGGCTTCGTAGACACCCACCGGGTCGTTGTCGGGGACGAGGACGCCGGGCATCCCGTAGGCCGATGCGCGGTCGGAGTTGTCGGCGATCGCCGTCGATGCGGACTTGGGGACCGAGATGGCGAACTCGTTGTCCTCGCAGATGAACACCACCGGCAGGTTCCACAGAGCCGCCAGGTTCAACGACTCGTGGAAGGCCCCCTGGTTGGCGGCGCCCTCGCCGAAGAACGAGATGGCGACGTTGTCCTTCCCTTGCTTCTTGAACGCCAGGGCGGCGCCGCACGCCACCGGCATGCCTTCGCCGATGATGCCGGAGCATCCGAAGCTCGGCTCGACCGAGAACAGATGCATGTGGCCGCCCTTGCCGTGGCCGAGGCCGGTGTCCTTGCCGAAGATCTCGGCAGCCATCTGCTTGAGGTCGACACCCTGGGCGATGGCGACGTGATGGGGCCGGTGGGTGGCGGTGATCGCGTCGCCGGGCCGGAGGTGCGGCATCACGCCGACGGCGACCGGTTCCTGGCCTGCGGCGAGGTGCATCTCGCCGGGGATCGGTCCGGCGGCGATGTCGAACGCGGGCAGCTTGTCCTCGTAGTAGATCTCCTTGATCCGTTCCTCGAAGTAGCGGATCTTGGCCATCGTCGCGTACATGGCGACGAGATCGTCGCGTGGGATCTCCATGGGCACCTCCTGGAGGGGGTCGGGGCGGTCACCCAGGGATGAGGATCCCCGATGGCCGCCGGGTCGTTGCCTCGTTCGGGTCCTCGCCTTCGAGGCTACGCGCCGGTCCGCCGACCCGAAGCCCGATCGCTGGGTGGGTTTTCGCGTTCTCGTCCGAGGACGGCGGGGATGTCGAGGAGGGTCGGTCCGGAGGTGACGGTGACGGTGGCGCCATCCCCGACGACCCGCCGTTCCCCGTCGAGAGCGAGCAACCGCGTGTTCGGGTCGAGACCGCCGGGTCGGTTCGCCGTCAGGTCCGCGACGGCTGCCACCGGGACGTCGCGAACGAGACCGGGAGCCAGCGGGACGCGCACGGTTCGTCCTTCGCCGAAGCGGACGTGGCGGCCGCGCCCGCGGGGGATCGGCCCCAGGGCGGCGGCGACCGCGGCGATGCCGGTGGCCGTCTGGGTGGCGTTGACGACGAACGCCTCGACGAGATCGTCTGGCTCCCAGATGGCACGGGCTCCGGTCCACGGGGTCCGGACGCCGACGACGTCGACGAGGGCCGTCCAGCGGTCCCCGCCCGAGAGGACTTCGAGGCGGTCCACCGGCCGGAACCCGTTGCTCCGGAGCGCCATCGACGTGGCCATGCCGACGATCGTCGGCTCCTCGGTGAGCCCGATCGCGTTGTTGGTCCCCGCCGCCATCGGAACGAGCCGG
>JALVQZ010000054.1 GCA_027036355.1 Acidimicrobiia bacterium
TGTGGCTGGCCGCGCCTCCGGGGACCGCGTGGGTCTCGTTGGCAACGAGAGAGGTCGGTCGGGATGCGAGCGTCCCGCGGCTCCGGAGCGTCTCCCAGCTCCCGTTCGCCGGCGCTGCCTTCTTCGCCATCCCGAAGCCCGACTACAACCAGTACGCGCGGCTCGTCGCGTACGATCCCGAGGGCAACGAGCTCGGGGCCGCCGAGCTCCTCCTGGACGGCGGGGGATGCTCGGCTCGGCGTCTCAACCCCGAGATCGAGCCGCAGCGTGGCCTACCCGAGGAGGTGGCGGCCACTCGGGCCGCCATCGCCAGGGCGGCGGCCACCTGCGACTTCGCTGCGCTCGCGGATCTCGCCGCCGACCCGGAAGGCTTCTACTTCTGGATCCCCGACCGGCCGGATGCCCCGGAGCTCGCCGACGTCGACCGTCGCACCGGTCGCCTGCTCACCCTCTACCAGACCCTGCGGACGCCCTTCGGGGTGCGACCGATCGCGGATGCCGAAGGCGTCTGGCACGACGTGTACCTGTGGCCGTCGGCGGCTGCCTACGACCGGTTCGAGGACGTTCCGGCGCAGGAGTGGACCCGGACCGAGGACCTCCTCGGAGATCTCGACGAGCGCCAGTTCGCCGACTCGGGGTTCATCGACTTCCGGATCGGGATCCGCGCCGACGGGCTGTGGTCCTTCGCCCTCGCCGGGGACTGAGCCGCGGCGTCGGGGAGACCCCGCGGGCCCGGTAGGATGATTGCAGTCAGCAATCAACGAAGGAGATGGCACATGCAGATCACCGGAACGGAGAACGGCCCCTATCTCGTGGAGACCGGCGGTCGGGTGAGCATCGACGGCGAGACCAAGGAGATGCCTCGCCTCGCCCTGTGCCGCTGCGGCGCGTCGGACAACAAGCCGTTCTGCTCCGGAGCCCACAAGGCCGCCGGCTTCGAGGCGCCGGCCGTCACCATCGAGATCGAGGGCTGAACCCTCAGCCCACCACGATGTTCACCAGGCCCGGAGGGCGGGCGATGATCTTGCGGACCTCGCCCTTCGCCAGCCATCCCTGGATGCGTTCGGAGGACAGGGCCGCCTCTTCGACGGTTCGCTCGTCGGCGTCGGCGGGGACCTGGAGGCGGTCCCTGACCTTCCCGTTGACCTGAACCACCAGGGTCACCGTCTCCTCCTTGGCAGCCTCGGGGTCGAACTCGGGCCAGGACTGGAGGTGGATGGACTCGTCGAACCCGAGCCCGCGCCACAGCTCCTCGGTCAGGTGGGGCGCCATCGGGGCGAGGAGGAGCAGGAGGGTCTTGACCGCCTCGTCCCAGACGTCGGCCGACACCGCTCCCGAGCGCAGCGCGTCGAGCATCTCGTTGCGCAGGGTCATCAGCGCCGCCACCGCCGTGTTCCACTTGAACGCCTCCATGTCCTCGTCCACCTTGCGGATGGTCTGGTGGACGCGGCGGCGGAGCGCCCTGGTCGCCTCCTGCGAGACGTCCTTCGGGACGTAGCGTTCCGTCCCGATGCGGTGGACGTCGTCGAGGAAGCGTCGGGTCCCGAGGATGCCGCGGCTGTCCCACGGCCCGCCCTTCTCCCAGTCGTACGCGAACATGAGGTAGGTGCGCACGGTGTCGGCCCCGTAGGCCTCGACGAGCTCGTCGGGGTTGACCACGTTGCCCTTCGACTTCGACATCCGCTGCACCTCGAGGTGGTGGCGGATCTGGGTGACGTCGTTGTCGCCGGGGATGCCGGGGATCTCCACGACGGCGTCATCGGGCACCTCGACGGGGACCAGACCGCCGTCGGTCTGCACCTGCAGGACGTTCTCGGTGCGGCGCATCACCTCGCCGTAGACCACGCCGTCGCCGGGCGGCGCCTCGGGGTCGACCCGGACGAGCTCGGCGATCACGCGGCCGCCCTCATGCCGGCCGACGACGTGGACGATGTCGCCCTGGCGCTCCTCGCCGAGGACCTGGCCCTGGTTGCGGAGCTGGAGCATCGGCTCGTCGAAGAGGGAATCCGGGTCGCGCCCGTGCGCCTTCATCGCCTCGACGGTCTCGTCGAAGAGGCCGAGGTCCCGCATCACCTTGGTCCAGAAGCGGGTGTAGAGCAGGTGCATCGTGGCGTGCTCGGCCCCGCCCGTGTAGGTGTCGACGGGGAGCCAATAGGCCGCCTCCTCCGGGTCGAAGGGGCCCTCGTCGTAGCGAGGGGACAGGTACCGGTACTGGTACCAGGAGGAGTCCACGAACGTGTCCATCGTGTCGGTCTCCCGGCGCGCCGGGTTGCCCTCGGAGTCCACCGTTTCGACGAACTCCTTCACCTCGGGCAGGGGGCTGCGGCCGGTGAACTCCACGTCCTCGGGGAGGACCACGGGGAGCTGGTCCTCGGGGACCGGCTCGACGGTGCCGTCCTGGCGGTAGATCATCGGGATCGGGCAGCCCCAGTAGCGCTGGCGGGAGATGAGCCAGTCGCGCAGCCGGTACGAAACCGCCTCCTTCCCGACGCCGTGCTCCTCGAGCCAATCGATGGCGGCGGCGATCGACGGGTTGGCCCGGCCCTTGGCGTCGGTCGTGCGCACCCCGTCGAGCGGACCGGAGTTCACCATCGTGCCGGGACCCACGTACGCCTCGGTCATCGTCGCTCCGTCGAGAGGCTCGCCATCCTCGGGCTGGATGACCGGCACGATGGGCAACCCGTAGGTGCGAGCGAACTCGAAGTCCCGCTGGTCGTGGGCCGGGACGGCCATGATCGCTCCAGAGCCGTAGGAGATGAGGACGTAGTCGGCGAGCCACACCGGGATCCGCTCCCCGTTCACCGGGTTGAGGGCATAGCCGCCGGTGAACACCCCGGTCTTCACGCCCTCGGCCTCCATCCGCTCCAGCTCGGTGCGGCGCATCGCCTGCTCCCGGTACGCCTCCACCTCGGCCCGGTGCTCGTCGGTCGTGAGCCGGTCGACGAGGGGATGCTCGGGGGCCAGCACCATGAACGTCGCCCCCCACAGGGTGTCGGGACGGGTCGTGAACACCTCGATCTCGTCCCCCGTCTCGGTGGCGAACACCACGTCGGCGCCTTCGGAGCGGCCGATCCAGTTCGTCTGCATCGCCTTGACCGGCTCGGGCCAGTCGAGCCCGTCGAAGTCGAGCAGCTCGTCGGCGTAGCGGGTGATGGCGAAGAACCACTGCTCCATCATCTTCTGGACGACCGGCTGACCCGTCCGCTCGTCCTTGCCGTCGATGACCTGCTCGTTGGCGAGGACGGTCTGCAGCGTGGGCGACCAGTTGACCATGGCCTCTCCCCGGTAGGCGACACCACCCTCGAAGAACCGCTCGAAGAACCACTCCGTCCATCGGTAGAACGACGGATCGCACGAGACGGCTTCCCGTTCCCAGTCGAACATCGCCCCCATCGTGCGAAGCTGCCGGCGCATCCGCTCGACGTTCTCCCACGTCCACTTCGCCGGATGGATGTTGCGTTGCACCGCCGCGTTCTCGGCGGGAAGCCCGAAGGCGTCGAAGCCCATGGGGAACAGGACGTTGTAGCCCTTCATCCGCATCCAGCGGGCCCTGGCGTCCGATGGCGTCATCGCGTACCAGTGACCGATGTGCAGATCACCCGACGGGTAGGGGAGCATCGTGAGGGCATAGTGCTTCGGTCGGTCCCAGTCGACCTCGGCGCGGTAGATGCCCTCCTGCTCCCATCGGTCCTGCCAGCGGCGCTCGATCGCCCTGTGGTCGTAGTCGGTAGCCATGTTCACCCGTCGTGTGTGGAATGGGGGACAATGGTAGGGGGCTCGGAGGCGAGTTCCATGCCCGTCGCGGACCAGGAGGCGAACATCCCCGACCGTTGCCGCCATCGTGTCGGTCCCGTGGCCGTCGCCTCCGGCGTCACGGCCCCCGATGCCGACGCGCACGCCTGCATCAGGCCTGCTCCGCCCTGGCTCGCTCGCCTGTGGAACGGCCGGATCTCGGCGATGACCCTGCCTGGCACGATCCTCGTCCGGCCCGATCTCCTCGCCGACGTCGTCGCCGGCGGTCGACCTGCTCTCCTCCGACACGAGATCGTCCACCTCGCCCAATGGCGACGCGACGGTCCGTTCCGTTTCCTGGCGAGCTATCTGTTGCAGTACGCGTCTGCGAGGATGGCCGGCATGCCCCACGACGTCGCCTACCGCGGGATCTCGTACGAACGACAGGCCGTCGCCGCCGAAGCCGGTCCGAGCGCATGACCGTCGCTCCCCACCGCAGCGCGGCCGAGTGGAGCCTGCCCGACGTCGCTCTCGTCATCGGCGCGGGGTTGATCGCCAGTTCGATCGCCACCGCCCTGGTCGTGCTGTCCATCGGGTCCGAACTGACGATCCTCGCCTTCTCGCTGCTCTTCGGCGCCCAGACCCTGGGCAGTCTCGCCGCGATGTGGGTCCTGTCCGAGCGGAAGGGCACCGGCGACCTCGTCGCCGACTACGGACTCGCCGTGCACGCCGCCGATGTGTGGGCGATCTTCCTCGGGATGGGACTCCAGATCGGGGTCTCGATCCTCATGGCGCCGCTGTTGTTCCGGCTCTTCCCGGACGGTCCGCCGGAACAAGCCGTCGCCGCGCTCGCCGGCCAGGCACGGGGCGCCCTCGAGATCGTGCTCGTGTTCGTCAGCATCGTCGTCGTCGCACCGATCGTCGAAGAGATGATCTACCGCAAGATGCTGCTCGACCGGCTCCGGCGTTCGTTCGGGACGGCTCCCGCCGTGCTCGGCTCTGCGGCGATCTTCGCCCTCATCCACCTGATGGATCCGAACGCCATCGCCGTCGTACCCGGCCTGTTCATCGTCGGGATCGTCCTGGGCGTCCTCGCCGTCCGGCGAGGCGACCTCAGCTTGGCGATCCTCACCCACGCCGGCGTGAACCTGACCGGGGTCATCCTCCTGCTGTGGGGCGACCGCATGCTGGACTACCTGCAGCGTCTCGCCGAGCAGGCCGAGCAGGCGGCCGTCGTGGTCGGACGGCGGACCGGGGGCTGACCCGCCGGCACGGATCGGCCCCCTTCCCGCCGGGTGCCGGCTCTGGTAGTAGTCGGCTGGCGGGTCCGATCGTCGCTTCCGGAGGGCAGAGGGAGACCACCATGCCCGAAGTGTCCGCCGGTCGGGTCGCGCTGGCGCTCGGCGTCGTCATCGTCGGCGCCGCCGCCGTCGGCCTGTGGTTCGGCGTCGGGCGTGGCGTCCCGCCGCCGGTGCCTCCCGTGGCCGTCGCCCCCGCATCGACGGCGACGGCCCCGGCCACCGCCACGGTGCACGTCACCGGTGCCGTCGTCGAACCCGGTCTGGTCGTCGTCCCCGAAGGCTCCCGAGTCGCCGACGTCGTCGCCGCTGCCGGCGGATCCACCGCCTCCGCCGACCTGGGCGTCATCAACCTCGCCCAGCTCGTCACCGACGGCGACCGCGTCCACATCCCCAACGTCGGCGAACGTGCCGACCCTGGCACGACCGAGGCCAGCGGCGTCGACCTGAACCGGGCGTCGGCGGCCGAACTCGAGGCCCTCGACGGGGTCGGCCCCGTCCTCGCTCGACGCATCGTCGAATGGCGCGACGCGTACGGACCGTTCGCCAGCGTCGAGGATCTCCTCGACGTTCCCGGGATCGGCGAGGCGAAGCTGGCGGGGATGCGCGACGGCATCACCGCGCCTTGACGATGCGGACCCCCGGGGCCGTCGGCCGGCACGCCATCGCCTACGCCGCGGTCGTGTGGGCGGGGGTTGCCGCCGGCCGGGCGCTCGTCCCGGTGCCGGCGCTCGCCGGGGCGGCGGCGCTCCTCGGCGTGGCCTGGGTGATCCGTCGACCGTGGCCGGCCGGCCTCGGCGTCGCCCTCACCGTGGCCGTCGTCGTCGGCAGCGTATCGGTATCGGGCCGACCCCCGGACCTATCGCCCCTGGCGGGTCCCGTCGACCTCACCGCCCGCGTCGTTCGGGAGCCCTACGGAACGGAGGGCCCCTTCGTGGCCGTCCCGACCGCGATCTCGCTCCGGGACGGCACGATCGTCGCCTGGCCGGGTCCACCCATCGCCGTGCGCGAGGGGAACGTCGTCGTCGGCGATCTCGTCCGGATCGTCGGCACACTGTCGTCGCGTCCTCGACGACTGCGCGGGGTCGACGTCGCCGGCGTCGTCACGGCCCGCCGGATCGCCGTGGTCGGCTCCGCGGCCGACCCGATCGTGCAGGTCGGCAATCTCGTCCGAGCACGGGTCCGGGCCGTCCTCGGCAGCGGCCGGCCCGACGACACGCTGCTGTCGGGTTTCCTCATCGGCGACGTCGCCGCGATGACCGAGCTCGACCAGGAGGCCATGCGGCGGTCCGGGCTCACCCACCTCGTCGCGGTCTCCGGCAGCAACGTTGCGCTGTTCCTGGCCGCATGGTGGGTGCTGACGTTCCCGCTGGCGATCCGCCCCCGACCACGGGCGATCATCGGGCTTCTGGGCCTCGCCGTGTTCGCTGCCGCCACTCGTTGGGAGCCGTCGGTGATGCGTGCCTCGGTCATGGCCGGCCTCATGCTCGTCGGGCCCGTCGTCGGAGTCGGCGTCGACGCCTGGACGGCCTTGGCGACGGCGGTCGTCATCGTCCTCCTCGCCGCCCCCGCCCTCGTGTCCAGCGTCGGATTCCAGCTCTCGGTCGCCGCCACCGCCGGGATCATCGCCGTCGCCCGGAGCCA
>JALVQZ010000055.1 GCA_027036355.1 Acidimicrobiia bacterium
GTCCCCACCGGACGGTTCGCCCCGTGGACGGCGGCGACGACCGCCGCCGCCGTCCACGGGGCGAACCGTCCGGTGGGGACGCCGCGCAGGAGCCCGACGCCGTCGGCGAACGTCCAGGCGACGAGCCACACGACCCCCGAGGTCACCTGCAGGTAGGGCAGCGTCTCCTTCAACGCTCGGCGCCCCAACCGGCCCACGATCCCGCCCAGCACCACCGCGCCCGAGGTTCCCGCCAGCACCGCGCCCGCCCCGACGAGCCACACCGGACCGACCAGACCGGCGGCGATGAGGCCGGCAGCGGCGACACATGCCCACCACGCCGCCACCGCCTCCCGTCCGCTCACCATCCGATGATGGGCGAACGTGGGGAGCAGTGTCGGCAAGGTCCCGATGATGGTGAAGCCGACCAGACCGACGAGGTTGAGATGGAGATGCACGAGACGGGCCACGCCCAGGTCCGCGACCCCGGTCCCGAGGAGCGTCCCCAGGGTCACGCCGACGATCCCGCAGGCCAGCGCCAAGAGGTAGAAGCGCAGCGACAGATCGAACCGGCGGAGGAGGCTCTGGCGGATGACCTGCACCAGCGACGCCGCCAGCAGCACCAGCGACGCGACGACCGTCGAGCCGCCCGCCCACACCAGCGACGGAACCGACGCGGTGACACCCACCAAGACGGCGACGGTCCCGGCGACGAGCGCCGATCCCTGACCGATCGGCATCCACCGGGGCGGCGGCGGGGCGTTGGCCCACGTGATCGTGAACATCTGGGTGGCGCCCGAGATCGAAGCGAGAACCGCTCCGATGAGGAACGCGTGCAGCGGTCCCCACCAGGCGCCGCCACGGACGGCGACGATCGCCGCCCACGCCAGCGCCACGGTGGCGAACGCCCCCGACGTGGCGAAGGCGACACGGAGGAGCCGATGCGACGCGACGACCCTGCGGGGTCTGGGTGAGGTCACGTGCCGCGTCTCCGGCTCAGAACACCCGGTAGCCGCCGTCGACGACGATCGTGTCGCCGGTGTGGTAGCGGGAGGCATCCGAGGCGAGGTAGACCGCGATCCCGGCGAAGTCCTCGGGCCGACCCCAACGCCCCAACGGGATGCGAGCGGTGGCCGCGGCCATGAAGCGCTCGTTGCCCTGCATGGGCGCGGTCATCGCCGTCTCGATCCACCCGGGCAAGATGGCGTTGGCCCGGATCCCGTAGCGGCCGTACTCGACGGCAAGGGCCCGGATCATCGACGACACCCCGGCCTTGGTGGCGGCGTAGTGCTCGCCCCGCGGCATGCCGAAGACCGACGCGATCGACGACGTCACGGCCAGCGATCCCGGCGCCTCCCGAGATCGGAGGTGCCGCACGGCCTCCCGCAGGGTGAGGAACGCCCCGTCGAGGTTGACGCGCAGGATCGCCTTCCACTCGTCCAAGGTCATCTCCTCGAAGCGGGTCCCCCGGGTGCCGACCCCGGCATTGGCGAAGCAGGCGTCGACCTTCCCGAAGCGATCGACGGTCGCCCCGAAGGCCTCGAGGACCTGCACCTCGTCGCCCACGTCGCACACGAAGGCCTCGGCGTCGACGCCCAGGGCACGCAGACGTTCGACGGCGGCGGCGTTCTTGTCGGGGTTCGTCCCCCAGATCGCCACGGCCGCGCCGGCTCCGGCGAGCCCCTCCGCCATCCCCAGGCCGATCCCCCCGTTGCCGCCGGTGACGAGCGCCACCGTCCCGGTCAGGTCGAACATGTCCATCGGTGCTCCTCGGTCGACGACCCAGAGACGTTAGACGCCCGAGGGGGCGGCGGAACGCCCCGATTCTTCGCGGCGGCTTCATCGTTCTCGAACACGTCGCCCCGACACTGACGCCATGGACTACTCGGAACGGGAACGCATCAGCCACGTCGCTCGGCGCCTCGGGTTCGGCGTCGAACCGGAGATCGTCGAAGGCGCCGCCGACGTCGACGAAGCCATCTCCATGGCCCTCGACCTGTCCACTCCCACTCCCCCACCCGAACCGGTCGCACCCTCCGACATGGGCGAGGCCCGTTCACCCGAACAGCGCGAGGCCCCGTACCGCTACTGGTTCACCCAGCTGGTCGGCGGGCCCCGCCGCATCGAGGAGCGCCTCACCTGGTTCTGGCACGACCACTTCGCCACCGGAATCCAGAAGGTCAAGGTCCCGTACCTCATGTTCGTCCAGCACGCCACCATCCGGAAGCTGGCGACCGGATCGTTCGCCGACCTCCTCGGCGCCATCGCCATCGACCCGGCCATGTTGATCTACCTCGACGGCGTGCAGAACGCGGTGGACCGCATCAACGAGAACTTCGGCCGGGAGGTGATGGAACTGTTCACCTTGGGTCGCGGGAACTACACGGAAGCCGACGTGGTCGCCGCCTCGCGAGCGTTCTCCGGCTGGGTCGTTCCGCGAGCGGGCCCGCGGGCGCAACGGCGAGGTCTCACCCCGTGGGAGGCGACGTTCGTGCCGACCCGCCACGACGGGGGAACCAAGACGCTCCTCGGGGTCACCGGCGACCTCGACGCGCAGGGCGCCATCGACGTCATCCTGGATCAACCGCAAACGGCGGTGTTCGTCTCGGCCAAGCTGTACCGGGAACTGGTCGGCACCTACCCGGACCTCGACACCAACGAGCGGATCGCGGCGACCTTCCGTCGCGACTGGTCGATCATGGCCCTCGTCGAAGAGATCGCCGCCCATCCCGCCTTCGTCTCCGACGAGGCGATCCGCGCGAAGGTCCGCACCCCGCTCGAACGGGCCGTCGGTGTCGCCCAGAGCCTCGAGGCCGACGCTCCCGCCCTCGGTCGCGGCATCTTCCAGGCGCTCCGGGCCGTGCAGTTCGTCCCCTTCGCCCCGCCCAACGTCGCCGGGTTCCCGAAGGGCTCGCGGCTCCTCGGGCCGTACCAACTCGTCCACGGCTTCGACCTGACGATGGCCCTCCCCGAACGCCTGCCCGATCTGGCGGCCGCCGAGATCGCCGCCCGCCTCGGCATCTTCGACCTCACCGACCGGACCCGCAGCGTCATCGACGCCGCCACCGACCCGTTCGTCCGAACCGCTCTGACCATCAACGCACCGGAGTACTTCGTCACATGACCGAGCACATGAACCCCGAGACCCCACCCGCCGAGACCCCCGACGGTGCCTGCCCGGCGATCTCTCGCCGCCGGTTCATCGCCGCCCTCGGAGCATCGGTGGCCACCGTCGCCGTCGGCGCCTACGGCATCTCGGTGTGGGGGAAGGATCCGGGAGCGACGACCACCACGACCTCCGGGGGGCTTCAGGTCTCGGCGACGGTGCCCCCGCCCGGGGCGCTTGGCCCGGCGACCGGACGCACCCTGGTGGTGATCGAGATGGGCGGCGGCAACGACGGGCTCAACACGGTCGTACCGTTCTCCTCGAGCCACTACCACGACCTGCGCGGGGATCTCGCCATCGACGAGCCCCTCGATCTCGACGGCGAGATCGGCCTCCATCCGGCCCTGACGTTCCTGGCGGAACGCTACGGCACCGGCGAGGTCGCCATCGTCGAAGGCATCGGCTACCCGGACCCCGACCTGTCCCACTTCGCCTCGATGGCGGTGTGGTGGAGCGGCCTCCCCGGCTCGGTCGGGGCCACGGGTTGGCTCGGCCGGTACCTCGACGGCACCGTCGGGACCGAAGACCCGCTCGCCGGGGTGACGATCGGGCCTGGCCCGACGCCTGCCCTCCTCGGCGAGCGGGCCTTCCAGGTGTCCGTTCAGGACATGTCCGGCCTGGCTCCCCGCGTTCCTGGCTGGATCGACGACACCGACGAGCTGATGGCGATGTGGAGCGGATTCGCGCCGAGCGACTTCGACGGCGCCGTCCTCCTCGACGACGTCCGGGCGGCGATCGGCACCACCGTCGACGCCGCCGCCCAACTCAACGCGGTCCTCGATGGCCCACCGGCCGACGACGAGAACACGACGGGACGCCGCCGGCGGTCCGACCTCGGCACGTCGATGGAGGTGGCCGCCGCGCTGGTGACCGGACCGAACCCTCCACGGGTCGTCTACGTGCACGGCTGGGGGGACTTCGACACCCACGAGGGCCAGGCGGCCAGGCACCAGGACATGATGGAGGCCCTCGACGAGGCGCTGCGTGAGTTCTTCACGGCGGTGGAGGACGCCGGAGCGGAGGACCGGGTGCTGGTGATGACCACCTCCGAGTTCGGCCGGCGGCCCGCCTTCAACGGATCGGGAACCGACCATGGAACCGCCGGCGCCCACTTCCTCGTCGGCGCCCCGGTAGCGGGAGGACGCTACGGCGAACCGCCCAGCCTCACCGACCTCGACCGGCGAGGCAACATGGTCCACACCGTCGACTACCGCTCGGTGTTCGCTTCGGTCCTCACCGGCTGGTTCGACGCCGACGCCGCATCGATCTTCGGCACCGACCTGGAGACCCTCCCGCTGCTGGGCTGACGGCGCCGGCGGGTGGAAGATCCGGCTCATCCCCGACCCCGGACCGACCGATACCATGGAAGGCCGATCGAGGAGCACCCGTGAGCAGGATCAGGACCGCCGCCCTCTTCGCCGCTGTCGCGCTGGCCGCAGCGGCCTGTAGCACGGGACCGACGCTCGAGACCGCCCCCACGACCGCGACGGAGACCCCGGCGACCGCGGCCACCACCGCCACGCCGGAGGCCATGTTGCTGTCGTACGCCTACGAGGACGTCGATGTCGTCGAGTACCGCCTGTCGATCGATCAGGATCTCGAGATGCACGTCGACGGGGACGTGCCGCCGGAGGAGGGCCAAGATCTTCCGATCGATGCGGTCATCCGGTCGGTCATCGAGGGGCCGGTCCGCTACGAGACGAGCCCCGGACCCGATCCCGGCACGACCCGGATCCGGATCGTCAGCGAGCTGACCAACGTCACGGTCGAGGGGACCGTGAACGGCGAACCCGTCGACGGAACCGAGGGCCTCGGCGACGCAGGGACGATCCCGCCGGTCGACGTGACGGTGATCGTCGACGACCGAGGAGCGGTCCTGTCGGTCGACGGCGAAGCGCTCGGGGACATGACGGAGTTCCTTGGGAGCAGCTCCGGGTTCGGGAACCTCGGCAACCAGCAGCTCGGCCGTCCGGTCGGGCCGGCCTTCCCCGACGAACCCGTCACCGTCGGGGACTCGTGGACCGAGGTCACCGAGACCGACGGACCGGACGGCCCGATCGTGACCACCGCCACCCACACCCTCGTGGCCACCGAGACCATCGGAGGAACCGACGTCGTGGTGGTCGAGAGCACGTACGAGACCGAGGCGATCGAGATCGATCTCGGAGAGCTCATGACCGAGTTGTTCGCCGGCCTCGCCGAGGGTTTCGAGGACAGCCCGGGGATGACCGACGAGGAACGGGCGGAACTCGAGAAGGCCTTCGACGACATCGCCTTCGTGGTCCGCATCGAGCCGTCGACGAGCACCGCCGTCTCCCGCTTCTCGCCGGACAGCGGGCTGGTCGTGTCCGCCGAAGTCGACGTCGCCATGACGATGTCGATGTTCGTACGAACGCCCGACCAGGCGACCGGCGAGGTTCGCTCCCTCACCACCGACATGACGATCCGCCAGACGATGGCGTACGAACTCGTCACCGGCGACGGCACCTAGACGCGACGCCCGACCCGGAGGCGTTTCCGTCAGCCGGCGCCCTCGCCGTTGCGCCCCACGGCCCTGGGGCCGGCGACGCCGCTCCAGGGACCCTGGTCGAACTGCTGGCCGCCCGGAAGCGTCTCGACGCCGCGATCCTTCGCCTCGCCGGCCGCTGGAACGCCCGACGGATGTGGGCGGCCGATGCGTCCTTGTCGGGAGCCGGATGGTTGGCGGCCCGCACCTCGCTCCCGAAGGCCGAGGCTCGGACGTTGCTCCGCGCCGCCGCCATGGTCCACCGGCATCCCCAGGTCGCCGACGGGTTGGCCACCGGCGCCGTGTCCTCGAACCACGTGGAGGTCCTGGCGAAGGCCACCGCACGGCGGGCGGAAGTCCTCGACGACGGCCACCTCGACGCCCTCCTGAACGCAGCCGCGGCCTTGCCGGTGGACCGGTTCGCGACCGTCGCCCGCCGGTGGGCGGTGCTCGCCGACGACGAGCTCGCCTCCGGCGACTACCGGGACCGGTACCTACGCCGGGGCGTGTACCTCTCGCGTCTCCTCGACGGCTGGTTCGGTCTATCGGGCACCGTATCGCCCGAGACGGGCGGCGCCACCGCGGTGTCGGTCGTCGTCGACGCTGCCACCCTGGCGGGAACACGCAGCGACCCCCTCGAGGCCCACTGCGACCTGGAACGGATCCCCATCGGTCGTGACACCGCGCAACGGCTCGCCTGCGACACGGTCCTGTCGCGGGTCGTCCTGTCGGCACGGTCGGTCGTCGTCGACGTCGGGCGGAGCCGCCGCCTGGTCACCCCGACCCTGCGGAAGCTCCTCGGACTCCGGGACCGTGGCTGCGTCTTCGTCGCGTGCGACCGACCACCGAGGTGGTGCGACGCCCACCATGTCGTCCCCTGGTCCGAAGGGGGCCGCACCGACCTGGACAACCGCGCCCTCGTCTGCCGCCGCCACCACGGCCTCCTCCACGAAGGCCGATGGTGGCTGGAGCGCGACCCGGACGGCATCTGGATCACCCACACCCCGACGGGCGC
>JALVQZ010000056.1 GCA_027036355.1 Acidimicrobiia bacterium
CCACGTCACCGAAGGCGGGCAGGGGCGGAACACCGTCGTCGGCGGGCACCATCGGGAGGAAGGCCTCGGGCTCGACGTCGGGTTGCCGGCGCTCGGCGACGGTCACCTCCTCGGGGAGGGCGACGGTCTCCGCGGTGTGGCCCAGGACCTCGTCGTAGAGAACGATCACCGGCATCCGCGTGCGCTCGGCGACGTCGAAGGCCTTGACGGTGAGCTCGAAGATCTCCGCCACCGAGGCGGGAGCGAACACGATCGCCGGATGGTCGCCGTGGGTGCCCCATCGAGCCTGCATCACGTCGCCCTGGGAGGGCGACGTCGGGCGCCCCGTCGACGGCCCGCCGCGCATGACGTCGACGATGACACAGGGCGCTTCGGACATGACGGCGTAGCCGATGTGCTCCTGCATGAGGGAGAAGCCGGGACCGGAGGTCGCGGTCATCGCCTTGGCGCCGGCGAAGGCGGCGCCGATCACCGACCCCAGCGACGAGATCTCGTCCTCCATCTGGACGAACACGCCGCCGACCTCGGGAAGCTCGCGGGCCATGTGCTCGGCGATCTCCGACGACGGGGTGATCGGGTACCCGCCGTAGAACCGGCAGCCGGCCGCGATGGCGGCGAGGGCGCAGGCTTCGTTGCCTCGGATCAAACGGGACCGACTCATGAGGCACCTCCCGACATGGCGGCGGGCTCACCCACCGAGATCCTGATCGCGAAGTCGGGGCAGAGCGCCTCGCAGAGGCGGCACCCGATGCACGCCGCCTCGTCGACGACCACCAGGCGGTGGGCGTGGTCCATCGCGAGGCAGAACTCAGGACAGACCGTTGGACAGATCCCGCAGTCCTTGCACCACGAGTGGTCGACCTGGATCCGGTAGTTCCGCTCCTCGATCGGGTCGAGCCCCAGGTCGGGGATGTCCTCGGGCCTCACCGACCCGGCTTCCTGGCCCGCGTGGAACGCGGCGATGTTGAGTTCCTCGGTCCCGGGGGGAACGAACCGGGTGATCGCCTTCTCCCAGGCGACGTCGGCGATGTCGAGGAACCGGGAAACGGCCCCCATGACCACGCTGTTGGCGGCCTTCGGGTTGCCGAGACCGGCGGCGATGCCGGTGGCGTCGATGAGCAGGACGTCGGCGGCGCGATCGGCGACGGTGGCGGCGTCCATGGCCGGGTACGGGACACCCCAGGTGCGATGGTCCTTGCACGCTCCGGGCGGAACGATGCGGCGGGCGTCGACGACCAGGGCGCCGCGGGGCGCCAGGTACGGCATCCATCGCAACGCTTCGGCCCATTCGAAGGCGGCGAGCACGTCGGCCGAGGCGAGCGGCACCACCGGGGACGCCACCGTCTCGCCGTACCGGATGTGGCTGACGACGGCGCCGCCTCGCTGGGCCATGCCGTGGACCTCGGACTGCTTGACCTCGAAGTCGGATTGGAGGGCGGCTTCGGCGAGGACGGCGGAGGCGAGGACGACACCCTGGCCGCCGACGCCGGCGAGGACGACGCCGCGGGCACTCATGCCTGGACCTCCACCGGCACGATCGCCCTGGGCGGGCAGAGCTGGGCGCACAGGGTGCATCCGGTGCACATCGCCGCGTCGATGGTGACCTTGCGCCGGCCTTCGAAGACCTCGTCGGTCCACACGATCGCCGGACATCCCAGGTTCATGCACAGCTGGCACGCCGTGCAGTTGTCGGGCACCACCTCGAAGGGACGGTCCTTGACCCGCAGCGGCGCCTCGACGCAGGGCCGGTGGGTGATCACGACCGAGGTGCCCCGGTACGCCATCGCCTGTTCGATGGCCCGGAGCGTGGCCGACACGTCGTAGGGATCCACGACGTGGAGGTCCTCGACGCCGACGGCCCTGCACAGCGCCGGGATGTCGACGGCCCGGGCCTTCTCTCCGGCGAGGGTGGTGCCGGTGCCGGGATGTTCCTGGCCGCCGGTCATGGCGGTGGTGCCGTTGTCGAGGATGACGACGGTCATGTTGGCGTCGTTGTAGACGGCCTCCATCAGGGCCGGCACGCCGCCGTGGAGGAACGTGGAGTCGCCGATGGTGGCGACGACCGGTTCGTCGGAGCCTCCGCTGGCGGCCATGCCGCTGGCCATGCCGATGCTCGCACCCATGGAGATGCAGGTGTCCATGGTGGCCAGCGGCTCGAGCGCGGCGAGGGTGTAACAGCCGATGTCGCCGGTGACGGTGGCACCGAGCCGCTTGATGGACCAGTACGGCACCATGTGTGGGCATCCGGGACACATGAGCGGTGGACGGGTGACGGTCGTGGGAGCGTCCGGAACCGGCGGACGCGGGTCGGCGACGCCGAGGGCGGCGAGGCCGTCTCGCACCAGGTCGGGGCTCAGCTCGCCGGTGCGGGGGAAGAACGCCTTCCCGACCACGTCGAGGCCCGCCGCCAGGAGCGCTTCTTCGAGGAACGGCTCGAGCTCCTCGACGACCACGAGCCGGTCGACGGTCTCCGCGAACCGGCGGATGCGCTCGATCGGGATGGGGTAGGTCATGCCGAGCTTGAGGATCCTCAGGTCCGGAGCGACCTCCTTGACGTACTGGTACGGAACCCCGGCGGTGACGATCCCGACGCGGCCGTCGGTTCCCTCCTCGGCAGCGAGGTCGCCCGCGTACCCGGCGAGGCGCTCGAGCCGTTCGAGGATGACCGGATGCCGGCCCCTGGCGTAGGCGGGCAACATCACGTACTTGGCGGGGTCGCGGCGGAACCCGCGCACCGCCACCTCGCGACGCGTCTCGAGGGGAACGATGCCTCGATTGTGGGAGATCCGGGTCGTCGAACGCAGGAGGACCGGCGTGTCGAACTCCTCGGACACGTCGAACGCCAACTTCGTGTAGTCCTTCGCTTCCGCCGAGTCGGACGGCTCGAGGAGCGGGACGAGACCGAGACGGGCGTAGAGGCGCGTGTCCTGTTCGTTCTGGGAGCTGTGCATCCCCGGGTCGTCGGCGACCATGATGACCAACCCGCCCCCGACCCCCACGTACGAAGCCGTCATGAACGTGTCGGCGGCGACGTTGAGGCCGACGTGCTTCATGGCGGCGAAGGCCCGGGCGCCGCCGAGGGAGGCGCCGAGGGCGACGTCGACGGCGACCTTCTCGTTGGTCGCCCAGCGTGAGTCGACCTCGTCGTATCCGGCGAGCGCCTGGAGCGTCTCGGTCGACGGGGTCCCGGGATAGGCGGCGGCGACGTGCACGCCGGCCTCCCATGCGCCCCTGGCGATCGCCTCGTTGCCCGACAGGAGCGCCCGGTCCGCTCGGACCGACAGGGTGGTCACGCCTCGCCACCCAGGACCGAGAGCATCTCGGTCTCCGACAGCACGCGGTTCGACGCCTTGGCGGCGTCGAGGATGCGTTCGACCGCGCCCGGGTCGATCGGCATGCCGTGCTGGAGGAGCCATGCCTCGGCGTTGGCTTTGCCCGACATCGGCCCGACGGTGATGACCTGGCCGCGACCGATCATGTCGGCGGGAACCCCCGAGTAGACGCGGTTCGCGAGCCAGGTGTCGCCTTTGCGGAGGGCCTTGAGGACGGCGGCCGCGTGCACGCCGGTGCTGGTCTCGAAGGCGTCCTTCCCGAGGGCGGGGTAGTTGACCGGGATCGGCGTGTCGGTGGCCTCCGACGCCGTCTCGCAGTAGGCGGGTAGGCCGGCGAGGTCGCCGTCCCACCAGCCGAGCAGCTTGAGATTGACCAGCAGCACGTCCATCGGCGTGTTGCCGCATCGCTCGCCGATGCCGAGGGCGCAGCCGTGGACCCGGTCGGCCCCCGAGGCGAGGGCGGCGAGGGAGTTGGGCACCGACAGGCCCCGGTCGCGGTGTCCGTGGTAGTCGATCTTCACGTCCTGGCCCGTCTCGTCGACGATCTGGCGGGCGAACCGCATCAACGCGCTCACGCCCCACGGGGTGGCGTGGCCGACCGTGTCGGAGAAGCAGATCCGGCGAGCGCCCGCTTCGATGGCCGTCGTGTAGAGCCTGCGCAGGTCGTCGGGGTGGGCCCGGGTCGTGTCCTCGGTCACGTACATCACCTCGAGCCCGAGGCTCCGGGCGTACCGGACCGCCTCGTCGGTGGTCTGGAGGAGGAAGTCGAAGTCCCATCCTTCGGCGAAGCGGCGGATGGGGCTCGATCCGAGGAACAGGGACGCTTCGATGGGCACGCCGGTGCGTTGCTGGGCTTCGGCGATGGGGTCGATGTCGGCCTTGTGGGTCCGACCGGCGCAGTTGGCGGCGACGTCGAGCCCGGCCTGGTCGATCTCCTTGGCGAGGGCGATGACGTCGAGGAAGGTCTGTTCCCCGGCACCGGCGTAGCCGATGTCGGCTCCCTGGATGCCGAGGTCGGCGATCCGATGGAGGATGTCGATCTTCTCGGCGGTGGTCGGGCATCGGACCGACGGGCTCTGGAGCCCGTCACGCAGGGTCTCGTCGTCGAGTTCGATGGTCGCGGGCCTGGCGGGGGTCTCGCCGCCGAGGACGTTCCAGTCGTAGAGGAGTTCGTCGTGGTCCATGGGCATCTTCCCTCCGTGCTCACCGTCCGGCCGTTCGGTCGGTTCCAGCATCCTGCCCACGGACGAGGGGGTCAATCCCGCGTTCGACCCTTTTCGATGATGCATTCTCCCCTTGTATGACGCGTTCTCACCAGGGAAAGCGGCCTCTCGCACCATTGACGGGAGCGGGCGCCAGACGGACACTCACAGGGACTTGACCGAACGGTCGGACGGGAAACGCCGGGGTCGCCGATCCCCGCGTCCCGAGGAGGTGAAGATGACCACCCGAACGCCGGTATCGTTCCGGCCCCATGACCTCGTCGTCGACGACGACGGGACCGGCTTCCTTCGCGGGAGCCGGTGTCCGAGCTGCGGCGCCCACTACTTCCCCACCAGGGAGGTGTGCGCCGGTTGCTTGACCGAGGATCTCGAGACCATCCCCTTGCCCACCGACGGCACCCTCTACACCTACACGGTGGTGCACCGGTCGACCCCGGCCTTCGAGGTCCCCTATGTGTTGGGCTACGTCGACCTCCCGGGACCCGTGCGGGTCCTCGGCCAGATCGACGCCGACCCCGAGGAGGTCGCGATCGGCATGGACGTCCATCTCGAGATCGTGCCGTGGGGCACCAACGACGAAGGCACCCCGCTGCTCGGATACCGTTTCGCACCAGGAGGCGACGCATGACCGACGTGTACGTCATCGGGATCGGCATGACCCAGTTCGGCAAGCATCCCGACCGAACCGCGGCCGGGCTCGGAGCCGAGGCCGTGCGGGGCGCCATCCACGACGCCGAGATCGACCCGCGAGCGATCCGCACCGCCTACGCCGGCCACGTGTTCCAGCCGATGGTGACCGGCCAGCAGGTCCTCGGCCAGGTCGGGCTCGCCGGCATCCCCCTCGCCAACGTCGAGAACGCCTGCTCGTCGGGGGCGACCGCGATCCGGGGCAGCTTCCTCGACATCCTCGCCGGGGAAGCCGACGTGTCGCTGGCCTTCGGCACCGAGCACCTGACCGGCGCCTTCAAGGGTGCGTTCACCCCCGGCGAGGACGACCCGGAGGCGGCGGTCGGCGCCACGATGCCGGCCGTGTACGCCATGCGGGCCCGCCGCTACATGGAGGAGTTCGGCCTCACCCGTGAACAGCTCGCCCGCATCTCGGTGAAGAACAAGCGCAACGCGGCGTTGAACCCGCTGGCCCATTTCAAGAAGGACATCACCATCGACGACGTGCTGATGGCCAAGCCCATCGCCGAGCCCTTCGGGCTCCTCGACTGCTCACCGGTGTCCGACGGCGCTGCCGCGGTGCTCCTCGCCTCGGGCGACTGGGTGAAACGTCACGGCGACCCGTCCCGTGCCGTGCGTCTCTCCGCCTCGGCCCTGCGCACCGGCAAGGTCGAGACGGCTCCCGGGTCGATGACCTTCGAGGAGCTCACCCGCGACACCGCCAACGACGCCTACGAGCGGGCCGGGGTCGGGCCCGAGGACATCGACTTCGCCGAGGTCCACGACTGCTTCACGATCGCCGAGGTGCTGCGTATCGAAGGCCTGGGCCTGTGGGAGCAGGGGACCTACCCCGCCGCCGTCGAGCGAGGCGAGGCCGACATCGGCGGCCGGCTCCCGGTGAACCCGTCCGGCGGCCTCCTCGGCAAGGGCCATCCGCTCGCGGCCACCGGCGTCGCTCAGGTCGTCGAGCTGGTCAAGCAGCTCCGCGGCGACGCGGGCTCCCGCCAGATCGAGGGGGCGAAGGTCGGGATCGCCCACTGCCGCGGCGGCAAGACCGTCGGGGTGGAAGGAGCCGCGTGCACGGTGCAGATCCTCACCAAGTGACCGACCATCCCGAGATGGGCGCGATCAGGTTCGTGCTCATGCGGGGCGGAACGTCGAAGGCGCCGTTCCTCCGGGGCGAGGACCTCCCTCCCCCGGGGGCCGAGCGCGACCGGTTCATCCTGGGGCTGTTCGGCAGTCCCGATCCCCGCCAGATCGACGGCCTCGGAGGCGCCGATCTGCTCACCAGCAAGCTGGCGATCATCGACCCGCCGTCCCGCGACGACGCCGATCTCGACTACACGTTCGCCCAGGTGTCGATCACCGAACCGGTCGTCGACTACGACATCAACTGCGGGAACATCTCGGCCGCGGTCGGCGCCTACGCCGTCGACGAGGGACTGGTCCCGATCACCGAACCGGCGACGACCGTCCGCATCCACAACACCAACACCGGCAAGGTCATCGTCGCTCACGTGCCGGTCGTCGCCGGACGGGCGGCGGTGAAGGGAGACCTGGTCATCGACGGCGTCCCGGGTTCGGGCGCCCCGATCGCCCTCGACTACTCGGACACCGCCGGTGGGGTCACCGGGTCGTTGCTGCCGACCGGAACGAGCCGTGACCTCCTCGAGACGGCCATCGGACCGGTGGACGTCACGATCGTCGATCTCGCCAACCTGTCGGTGTTCTTCCCGGCCGATGCGGTGGGGATGACCGGGACCGAACGCCCCGGCGACGTCACCGCCGAGCACCTGGTGGCCGTGGAAGCGATCAAGGACGCCGCCGCGAAGGTCGTGGGCATCGACGGCGACGGGCTGATCCCCGTGCCCGTCGCCGTCGCCCCACCCATCCCCTACCGCACGATCGCCGGTGTGGAGGTCACCGGCGCCGACGTCTGCGCTCGGGTGATCGGCGGCCGACCGTCGACGCTGCACAAGGCGTACCCGGGGACGGTGTCGGCCACCACGGCGGTGGCCGCGGGCCTGGCCGGCTCCGTCGTGGCCGAGGCCATGGGAGGCGCCCGCCCGGGGCGGATCCGGATCGGTCATCCCAGCGGCATCATGGAGGCTTCGGCCAGCGTCGACACGACCCGAGGCATCGTCGAGGAGGCGACCTACCTCCGGACCGCCCGCCGCCTCGCCGAGGGCGTCGCCTACGTCGTCGGGTGGAAGACCCCGCCGGGGTCCTGACCGGGCGGTCGGGGTCCCCGCTACGATGACCACACCAAGTCACGGGGCAGACCGACCCTTGACACACACACACACACACAACGTATGTTGAGAGTTCGGGCAGTCGGCGAACCGAGAGGACGCCGAAGTGTCAAGAAGGCAGAGTCAGGCTGCAGGCGCTTTCCCCAGAGCTGTCGTGATAGCCATCATCGCATCGATGGTCTTGGCAACGACACCGCTCGCGGCGATCGCCGTGAACACCATCAATCCCGAGTACGGGCAGGAATGGGGAGTATGTGGCGACCTCGAAACGGCCACGTGGAGCTACTCCAGCGACTGGCGATGGAACCCGACTACCAAGGCTCGGTTTGAGGCCGGATTCTGGAACTGGGTCAACGACGTTCATGACCACAAGGGCAATCGTGTCCTGAACAAGGGAGGAACCACGTTCGTTGCAGAATGGGCAGATCTCGGCACGACACTCCACGCCGAGACCGTCTGTTTGCCGTGGGATCACCGTATCCGATTCAATACGCGGTACTACAACGAGTTCTACAACGGCACATATGACATGGAGGCAATCTCCACTCACGAATGGGGTCACGCATGGGGGCTCGGCCACGTCGGAAAGAAGGACACCTGGCCAGCAGCACAAGGGTACGCGAGCATGGCGACCTGCATCGCTGGCTCTGATCAAAGCCGCCGCTCCCTCTCACACGACGACGAAGCAGCGATCTCTATTCAGGACGGTACCCAAGTGGTCAGAGGCTACGCAACAGCTTCCGCCAACTCCTCTTTCGAGGAATCCGAGTTCGGCGGAACGGAGTACTGGTATGGAATAAACGTCTCGACCTTCTACACCACATCTAGCGGGGGTGGGGCAGATACGACGCCGCGTTATGCCAAGTTCCGCGGCGCACTGGTGCCGAGCGAGATCTTCAATGAGACCATGTTCAACTGGTACTCGGGCGGCTGGCTGAAAGCCCGCGCGAACTTCAAGAAGGACTCTTCGGTGGATTCGGGAACGGTAACCATCCTGCTGGGGTATCAGCGCCTCGACCGCGTCGGCTCGTGCGGTGAGTTGGCCGATCTGTCCTCGCCAATCGAGAATTGGCAATGGGTGGCGAGAACGTGCTATCCGTCAACGAATTGGAACTACTGCACAACGGCCGCGACGGCTATCTCGGGACAGCACCACCGTGTGATCCGGACGAGGGTGTTCGTCAAGAACTACATGACCAGGTTCGGTTTGCCTACGTATCTGAGGACCGATCGGGATCGGGTGATGGTGAAAGGAGCGTCCGTCCCGTGGTGAAGCGCCTCGCCTCCATCCTCATCGCCACCGTCTTCGCGGTGGGCGCATGTGCGAGCCCGCCTGCCAGCCAGGGACCCGAGACGATCGACGGTCTCGTCGTCCTCGGCGTACTCGACGGCGAGCTCGCAGGACCGGCCACCGACCCCGACGTTTGCCGCTCGATGAATCCCTTCCTCTTCCGCGTACGAAGTTCGCTCTTCGACGCGGCAGGTCAGTATCCGCCAGGACCGTCGGAGCCCTCACTGGAGCCACTCCCCGGTTCCGGATCCTCCATCACCGTCTGGATCCCCGATGAGCTCGCCGGAGCGATCGGACGCGAGGGACGGTATGCACTGGCCGTCGACAGCGTCTACGACCTCTGTGACTCCGGTGAACGCCGTTGGCGAGTTCGGTACGCCTTCGCTCCCGACGGAGCGCTGCTCGATCCACGGCCGAGAGAACGCACCAGGTTCGGTGACGACCTCGACGCGATGCGCGAACCCGGCGAGTCCGATCTCGACGTGGCCTTGAGTTTCCTGGATGAGCGCAAGGCCCTCACCTCGGCCACCGCCAACAACGAACCCCTTCCGGCGACGCCACGGAGAGATGCCCTCCGGGCTTCGCGAGACGACACGGCCGGACGGATTGCGACCGTGGTCTCCGAATGGGCCGCACGCCCTGCCTCCGAGCGACAACTCCCCATCGACGTCAACGGCGATCGCGATCTGACCGAGCAACTCCGAGAAGCGCTCGGGCTCGACCACTGGGCCCGCTGGGAGGTGTTGTTCCTCTACGACACCACGACCGCCGAAACGACCGGATGGGCCGCCCTCGAGATCCACGACGCCGGGATCATCGGTCCGTACTCCCTCGACCCCACCCAGACCATCTCGGTCGCCCTGTCGGCCTATGGCCCTCCGACGGCCAAGGTGTCAGCGATCGTGTGGCCTCCCGGAGAACCCCAGACGGTCACCGGAGGCTCGGGAACCGTCCAACCCATTCCGCTGCCGGAGTCGACGACCGAGATCAGTGTCGCCGATCGAGCCACCCTCGACACCGGCGGCGGGGTCGTCGTCGATCTGCGAGACGGAACGGTCACCATCGACGTCGTCCCCGGGGACGTCTTCGCACAGCTCATGCAGGACCATGCAGACCGGACCCGACGCGGCAGCGAGCGAGACGACGCCGGGGACGAATGAGGGGGCCTAGGGCCGGCCGTTCCTGACCGGACGGTCGAACGGGTGCGCTACGATGCAGACATGGTCGAGCCGCAGGTCGAACCGGTCCGTCTCGAAGTCAACGGCATCGAGCGACGGCTCTTCGTCGCTCCCCATCGCACCCTGCTCGAGACCCTGCGGGAGGATCTCGGCCTCACCGGCACCAAGCACGGCTGCGAGCTGGGCGAGTGCGGGGCCTGCACGGTGCTCGTCGACGGTGTCGCCGTCCTGTCGTGTCTGGCCCTGACGCTCGACGCCGACGGCGCCGAGATCGTCACGATCGAGGGGATCGGGTCGGTGAGCCACCCCCACCCGCTGCAGCGGTCCTTCGCCGACCATGGCGCCGCCCAGTGCGGCTACTGCACCCCGGCCATGATCCTCACCGCCAAGGCGCTCCTCGACCGGGATCCGCACCCGACGGACCGCGAGATCACCGAAGCCATCGCCGGGAACATGTGCCGCTGCACCGGCTACCTGCCGATCGTGCGCGCCATCGCCGCGGTCGCCGCCGAGGACCGACCATGAGGATCGACCCCCACCACGGTGTCGTCGGCCGGGCTGCGCCCCGCACCGACGCCCTCGCCCAAGCCTCCGGCGGTCTCGTCTACGTCGACGATCTGTCGTATCCGTCGATGCTGCACGGGAAGATCCTCCGCTCACCCCAGGCACACGCCCGGATCGTCTCCATCGACACCTCCGCGGCCGCGGCCCTGCCCGGGGTCCACGCGGTCCTCACCGGCGCCGACCTGCCGATCGCCTACGGTCTGCTCCCCGTCGCCCAGGACGAGCACGCCCTGGCGATCGACAAGGTCCGTCAGGTCGGCGACGCCGTCGCCGCGGTGGCCGCCGACGACCCGGACATCGCCCAGCGGGCGGTCGAGCTCATCGACGTCGTCTACGAGCCGCTCCCGGTGGTCGCCACGATGAACGACGCCGTCGAGATCGTCGACGAGCCGATCCACGGCGACGGGCCCCGCAACAACCGCCATCGGGAGGTGTCCCTCGACTTCGGCGACGTCGACGCCGGCTTCGACCGTGCCGACCACATCCGTGAAGACGTGTTCTTCTACCAGGGCAACAACCACGCCGCCCTCGAACCGCACGGCGCCGTCGCCCTCGTCGAGGACGACGGGCGGCTCCACCTGTGGTCGGCGACCCAGGTGCCCCACTACCTGCACCGCATCGTCGCCAAGGTCCTCGAGATCCCCGAGCACCGGATCCGGGTGACCGCCAACCCCACCGGCGGCGGGTTCGGCGCCAAGACCGACGTCTTCGCCCACGAGCTCGTCGCCGCCAAGCTGGCGCTGGCGACAGGACGGCCCGTGAAGCTGATCCTCACCCGCGAGGAGGTGTTCTACGCCCACCGCGGCCGCCATCCGGTGCTCATGTGGATCAGGACGGGTTTCACCGGCGCCGGCGAGATCACCGCCATGTGGTTCAGGACCTACGTCGACGGCGGCGCCTACGGCTCCTACGGTCCGGCGTCGCTGCTGTACACCGGTCAGCTCCAGACCACGACCTACCGGATCCCGGCCTACCGGTTCCAGGGTGTGCGATTCTTCACGAACAAGCCGGCGTGCGGCCCCAAGCGCGGACATGGGACGCCACAGCCGCGATTCGGGCTCGAGGTCCACCTCGACAAGGCCGCCGAAGACCTCGGTCTGGACCCGGTGACGATCCGGGAGCGCAACCTCGTGCATCCGTTCTCGACAACCGTCAACCATCTCCGGATCACGAGCTGTGGGCTGGCCGACTGCATCGAGCGGGTCGTCGAAGCGTCGGAGTTCCGAGCCAAGCACCGGAACCTGCCGCCGAACCGCGGCATCGGGCTCGCCGTCGGCGCCTACATGTCGGGAGCGGGCCTGCCCATCTACTTCAACGACATGCCCCAGTCCGAGGTCCTCCTCAAGGTCGACCGGGGCGGCCTCGTCACGGTCTACTCGATGGCCGCCGACTGCGGGCAAGGTTCCACCACGATGCTGGCCACCGTCGTCGGCGAGGCCCTCGGCCTCGATGCGGCCGACCTGGCCGTGGTCACCGCCGACACCGACCTGACCCCGATCGATCTCGGGTCGTACTCGTCCCGAGTCACGTTCATGGCCGGGAACGCCGCGTTGGAGGCGGCCATGAAACTGGCCGACCTGATCCTCACCGCCGTCGCCGACGAGCTGGAGCTCGACACCGACGACGTGCGCCTCGGACGGGGCGTCGTGCTGGCCGGCGACCGGGAGATCCCCTGGCCCGACGCGGTGCGGATGGCCGAAGCCCGCTGGGGGCTCCTCACCGCCGCCGGCTCCTACAAGCCACCCAAGGGCATCCGAGGCGACTACAAGGGCGCCGGCGTCGGCCCGTCCCCCGCCTACTCGTACTCGGCGTGCGTCGCCGAGGTCGACTGCGATCCCGAGACCGGGTTCGTCGCCGTCGAGCAGGTCTGGCTGGCCCATGACATCGGCCGGGCCATCAACCCGCTGCTGGTCCGGGGCCAGATCGAGGGCAGTGTCCACATGGCGCTCGGCGAGACCCTCATGGAGGAACAGGCCTTCCGGGGAGCGCTCCACGACGGCCCGTCGCTCCTGGACTACAAGATCCCCACCGCCCTCGAGATGCCGCCGGTGGAAGCGATCCTCGTCGAGTCGATCGACCCGGAGGGTCCGTTCGGCGCCAAGGAGGTCGGCCAGGGTCCGCTCCTGCCGGTCATGCCGGCGGTCGCCAACGCCGTCCACGACGCCCTCGGGATCCGCGTCGACGAGATCCCGCTGCGACCCGACAAGATCCTCGCCGCCCTGCGCGACCGGGAACGAGACGGCCAAGGCCGCTACGGCCCGACGGACCTTCCCGCCTACGAGTTCCGGCCCCCGCTGCCGGTCGATCCCCCACCGGAGCTGCGCTGATGCTGCGGCTCCCCGTCCTGCGCCACGCCGCCCCGACGAGCCTCGACGAAGCGATCGCTCGGTTGTCCGAGGACGGCGCGATGCTCGCCGCCGGCGGCACCGACCTCGTCCCGAACCTGAAGCGACGCCAGTACCCCGAGGCAAAGACGATCGTGTCGCTGCGACGGGTGACGGGCCTCGACGGCGTGAGCGTCGACGACGACGGGACGCTCCGCATCGGGGCGATGACGACCGTGGCCCGCCTCGCCGACGACGGCGCGGTCCCCGAGGTCCTCCGGGAGGCCGCCGGCGCGGTCGCTTCCCCCCAGCTCCGCAACCGGGGCACCGTCGGCGGCAACCTGTGCGTGGACACTCGCTGTCACTGGCTCAACGTGCCCGAGACGTGGCGAGAAGCCGCCGAGCCGTGCCTCAAGGCCGGGGGCGAGATGTGCTGGGTCGCTCCGGCCAAGAAGGTCTGCTGGGCGGTGTCGTCGTCCGACCTGGCGCCGGCGATGGTCGCCCTCGACGCGTCGGTGCGTCTCGCCGGACCCGACGGTGAACGCACCACGCCCGTCGCCGAGCTCTACCGGGACGACGGGATGGACCATCTCGCCAAGGCGCCGAACGAGATCCTCGTCGAGGTGATCGTTCCTCCCCTGGGGGAACGCCGCGCCGGGTACCGCAAGCTGCGCCGGCGCGGGTCGATCGACTTCCCCATCCTCGGGGTCGCCGCGGTGCTGGAGATCGACGGCGACGTCTGCACCGATGCCCGTCTCGTCCTCGGAGCGGTGGCGTCGGCACCGGTGCGGGTCACGGCAGCCGAGGATCTGTTGACCGGACGTGCCCTCGACGCCAACGTGATCCAGGAGGCCGCCGAGCTGGCCGGCAAGGCGGTCCGGCCGATGTCCAACACCGACCTCACCTCCCGCTACCGCAAGAAGATGGTGCCGGTGTTCGTTCGCCGGTTGCTGCGCGATCTCGTCGACGCATGAGGGACCGAGCCGGGCTCACCCATGATGGTCATGATGCAACGTCGTCGCTCAGCGGAGACTGCATCGATGCCCGACGCCGAGACGTGTGTACGCGGACGATCGATCGCATCTGCAGACGACTGCTCACATGACGACGGTCCGAGCGACACGAACGCACATGGCGACTCGGCGACGTCCCGTTGGAATCGTCGCGTGCGTTGCGTCGCTTCTCCTCGTGCTGACGTCGTGCTCGACCGCGTCGGTTGGAGATCAGGCCTCCGCGGACGAGTTCTGGGCTTCGCTGCGGATCACCGGTGACGAGGTCGAGGGCTATTCGAGCCTGGGTGCGATGAAGCAAGCTTCGGATGCGGTGATCGTCGGTCGGTTCGTCGACATCGGTGTGAGCCGTCAGCTCCAGGGTGACGCCGAGGAAGACGTGGTGACCTACGGGAAGGCCACCGTCGCGGTCGCCGAGGTCGTGTCCGGCTCCGGAGTCGACTCCACGATCACGCTCGAGTTCCCGCTCAACGTCGCTCCCGATGGCATCGACACCCTCGTGCAGGAGTTGCGATCGACGTTACCAACCGCCCCGATGGTGCTGTTCCTCCGTGAGAAGCGAGAGCCCGCGGAGCTCGATCTCTATCGGATCGTCAACGGCGACGGGCTCTGGGTCTCCACGGACCGCGGGATCGAGACCCCGCTCTCGGGCAACGTCGACGTCGCGACCTCCAACGATCCGTCCCGGCGAAGTACCACGACGAGGTGGCCGAAGCGAGGAACCTCGACGATCTCGTCGCCATCCTCGAGAAGTAGCGTCACCGTGCTCGGGCGGCAGGACCTGAACGGATGTTCCGAGCCTGGGTCCTCGACCGGACCGGATCCGCTCAGGCGACCTCGGCCTCCCAGGTGTCGATGAGTCCGGGCAGGTCGGCGATCGACGGCATGATCGCGTCGGGGCGATGACCCTCCGGCACGGACTCGACGTCCTCTCGAGCGCTCGATCCGGTCAGCACCAGCACCGTCCGCATCCCGGCGGCCCGACCCATGGCGATGTCGGTGGCGAGCTGGTCGCCGACCACGACGGTGCGCTCGGGAGCGACCCCGAGGATCCGAGCGGCCATGCGTCCGGCCCACGGCGACGGCTTGCCGGTGACCAGCGGCTCGACCCCCGTGGCGTACGCGACGGCCTTGATCATCGGGCCGGTCCCCGGGGCGAAGCCGTCGGCGATCGGGACCCTCGGGTCGTCGTTGGTGGCCACGAACTCGGCGCCTCCCCAGATGGCCCGGCAGACGACCGCGAGACGCTGCTGATCGAAGGCCGGATCCTTGCCCATGACGACGACCTCGGCCCGATCGGCCTCCTCCCACTCGACGAGCTCGACCCCCTTCGCCGCGAGGGCTTCGAGCAACCCGACGTTGCCCACCGCCAGCACCCGCCGCGACGGATGCAGCTCGGCGACGGCTTCGGCGGCGACGAGCGCCGAGGTGACGATCTCGTCGGCGGCCGCCTGGATCCCCATCCCGGCGAGCTTGTCGACCCACTTGGCGATGGGGCTCTGGTTGTCGTTGGTGAAGAACGCGTAGCGGATGCCGCGCTCGCGGAGATCCGCGAGCACCTCCAGGGCGCCGGGGAGGGCCTTCCTCCCCCGGGCGACCGTGCCGTCGATGTCGAGGACGGCGCCTTCGATCATCCGCCGACGTACTCCTCCCAATGGTCACGCACGTGCTTCTCCATCTCCGGATCGAGACGGATCGGGATCGGCCGTTCCTCTTCGGGCCACTCGTACGGGGTGGTGCAGTCGATGATGAGCCGGTTGGTCAAGAACCGCGCCGAACGAGGCAGCGACGGGTCGAGCGGCGTCGAGCGACCACGATGCAGGACCTGGCTTCCGAACCCGGGCTGGAACTTGAAGCTCATGGCGTACAGGACCTGATCCATGTTCTCCGGGTCGATGTCCTCGTCGACGACGATGACGGTCTTCAGCCCGTAGTTGCCGGTCGTCGACGCGAACGCGGCGAGCGCCACCTGGGTCGAGTGCCCCGGGTACATGGGGCGCATCGAGATGATCGCCAGCATCCGTCCGGCCGACGGAGGAGGCCCGTAGACGGCCTTGATCCCGGGGATGTTCGCTCGCTTGAGATCGTTCCACAGTGACGCGGTGCGGTTGACGCCCATCACCATGTGGGTGTCGGTGGTGGGACGCCCCACCGTGGTGGACCACAGGATCGGGTCGGTGCGGTGGGTGATGGCCTGGACGTGCATGAAGTAGGTCGGCTCGTCGCCCTTGCCGGAGTAATGGCCGGTGTACTCGCCGAAGGGGCCTTCGGCGATGCGCTCTCCGGGCATCATGACGCCCTCGACGACCCACTCGGCGGCGGCGGGAACGAGCAGGTCGCTCGTCTCGGCCTTCACGACCTTCACCGGCGCGCCGCGCAGGGCTCCGGCGACGTCGTACTCGGACTCTTCGAGACCGAAGAGGGTGCTCCCGCACATGAACAGCGTCGGGTCGGCGCCCGAGACGTAGACGATGGGCATCGGGATGCCCGCCTCCTCGTAGGCCCGGTGATCGATCTCGCCGTCCTTGCCCTTGATCATGTAGACGCACAGCTTGTCGTCGTCCTTGATCATGGCCCGGTACGTGCCCAGGTTGAGCCGTCCGGTCTCGAGGTTCCGGGTGATGGCGTAGCCGGCGGTACCGAAGTAGCGCCCCCCGTCGAGGGGGTAGAACCACGGGGCCGGGATCTTCGACAGCTTGGCGTCGTCGCCCAGGAGCACGTTCTCCTTCGTCGGGGCGTCGGCTCGATCGACCTCGACCGGGGGCACCATGTTGCCGTGGATGCGTTCCACCCACTCCTGGGACAGGTGCATGAGGCTCGTGTCGGGCGGCATCTCGAGCGCCAGCGCGAGGCGCTCCCTGGCGGTGAGGGCGCTCGTGAACACGCGGTGGCCCGGATAGTCCTTGACGTGTTCGAACAGCAGGGCCTTGCCGCCGCCTTGGCGCTCCTCGTTCACCTTGGCGACGTGGCTCAGCTCGAGGTTCCAGTCGACCTCGCGCTTGACCCGGAGGAGCTCTCCCTCCTGGTCGAGTCGGTCGATGAAGCTCCGCAGATCGTCGTAGGGCATGTTCGCTCTCCTCCTTGCTCGTTCACAGGTCGGCGCCGAGCCGCCGTGAGATCCCTTCCGCCGCCTCCAGAGCGGCCTTGATCGCCACCTCGCCCGGTTGGTCCTCGCTGCGGGCGGTGAACCCGACGATGGTGAGGCCCGCCACGACCCGGCCGTCGACCCCGCGCAGCGGCACCGACACGGCCCGCACGCCGAGCAGGTACTCCTCCCGGTCGTCGACCGCGTACCCCTGCCGACGGACCTGGGCCAGCTCCTCCTTGAACTCTTCGGGGTCGGTGATGGTGGCCGGGGTGAACGCTTCGAGACCGTGTCGGGCCAGGAGGCGGTCCACATCGCCGGTGGGCATCCACGCCAGGAACACCCGTCCGAAGGAGCCGGCCGAGAAGGGGATGTGCTGGCCGATGGTGGCCGACACGTGGAGCCCGCCGATGGGATCGACCTTGTCGATGACGACGATGTGATCGTCGTGGAAGGTCCCCAGCAGGACGGTCTTGCGGGTCTCGGCGACGAGGGACTCCATGTACGGCCGGGCGATGCGACGCACGTCGGTCTGCTCGTGGGCGAGATGTCCGAGACGGATCAGGGCGGGACCGAGGCGATACCGCAGGGTGATCGGGTCACGCAGGAGGAACCGATCGGCGACGAGCGTGGCGAGGATCCCATGCGCCGTCGACTTGTTGAGGTCGAGATGGTCGACGAGTTCCGACAACGACCACTCGTCACGGGTCTCGAAGGCCCGCAGGATGGCGATCGCTCGCTCGACGGCGGACACCTTGGCGGCCATCAGACGGCCACCGTGATGCAACCGGAGGATGCCTCCTGGTATGTTCTCATTACAGAACTCCGTTCGCCATAGAGAACACCCTGAACGTAGCGCACCGCACGAGGCGCTGTCAAGGGGCGTCCGGGGTTCGTGGGTCCGCTACCCGCCGGCCCAGCGATCCGTCAGGTCGTTGTCGAGTCCGAACATGTCCAGGACCCGGCTCACCGTGTGATCGATGATCTGGCCCACCGTCGTGGGGCGGTGGTAGAGGGCAGGGACGGGAGGCATCACGATGGCCCCGATCTCGATCGCCTGGACGAGGAGTCGGGCATGGCCGAGATGCAGGGGCGTCTCCCGCGGGAGCAGGACGAGGGGACGGCGCTCCTTCAGCGTCACATCGGCGGCCCGCAGGAGCAGGTTCGCCGAGTACGAGTTGGCGATCCCCGACAGGGTCTTCATCGAACACGGCGCCACGACCATCCCCGAGGTGCGGAACGACCCCGACGAGATCGGCGCGGCGATGTCGTCGATCGGGTGCACCACGTCGGCGAGCGCCTCGACGTCGGCGACCTCCAGATCCGTCTCGAGCTCGATGGTCCGGCGAGCGCCGCCGCTGACGATGAGATGGGTCTCGACGTCGCGCCGCTCGCGGAGGACCTCGAGGATCCGGGTCCCGTAGACGACCCCACTGGCTCCGGCGAGCCCGACGATGATCCGTTCCACTCCGCTCCCCTCCACGACGATGCCGCGAGCGTAGCTCGCGTCTACCCTCCGGTGTCCCGACGAGAGGAGCCGAGTGGTCGAACCACGCGACGATGCGCTCGCCGTCGTGGCCTCCTGCCAGGTGGCGACCCTGGCCACCGCCGGACCGGACGGTCCGTGGGCGTCACCGGTGTTCTACGCCCACGATGGGTTCGATCTCGTCTTCGTCTCGTCGGCGAGGAGCCGGCACGCCGAGCACCTCGCCGCCGACCCGCGCTGTGCCGCCGCCATCCATCCCGACCCCGAGGATTGGCGGACGATCACCGGGGTGCAGATGGCCGGCCACGTCGACGAGCTCC
>JALVQZ010000057.1 GCA_027036355.1 Acidimicrobiia bacterium
CCTCCCGACCCGCCGTATGGTGGAGCACCCCCAGGGAGACCATCGCCTTGGGAGCAGCGTCGGGATGGCCGCTTTCGATGGCCGCCTCATAGGCAGCGATCGCCTCCTCCTCCCGACCCGCCGTATGGTGGAGCACCCCCAGGTTGAACATCGCCGCCGGAGCACCGTCGGGATGGCCGCTTCCGATGGCCGCCTCATAGGCAGCGATCGCCTCCTCCTCCCGACCCGCCTTCTGGTGGAGGAAGCCGAGGTAGAAGCCGAGCTGCGGGCGCTCCTCCGACCAGTCGGTCCACACCTGCTCTGCGACTCGTGTCTGGCCATCGAGGTAGGCGGCGCGGCCCACACCTTCGGCAGTGTCAGCGGTCACGTGCTCGAGCAGCAGATCCCACTCCCAATCGGCTTGCGGCGGCGTGCCATCGATGACAAGCGCGTCGAAGGCACGCCAGAAGCGCGTGGCGCCGTCGCATCTGTCGGCGAGCAACAGCGCTGAACCTTGATGCTGCCGGGACGCCCACTCCAAACCCCTTCGCCACGACTCCGGATCGAGATGCCTCGGAGGATCAGCGTGAAGAAGCAGTTCCTTCGTGTACTCCTCGAGGACCGGTTCGCTTATGCCGGGTGGCATCCCTCCGAGACGCCACCGCAGCGCAGCATCGACCAAACGGAAGCCCACTGCTAAGCCGGGGTCGTTGGCAGCGCTTCGGTAGCGGCTCCGTTGGATGTCGACAGCCGACAAGGCATTCGCGAGCCGCTTGACCGTACCTGCACCGCTCGCTGTAACAGCCTCTCCGTAGACGCGGGTAGCCTCTGGTAGCTCTTCATCCGTGAGCTCAATCGTCAGTTCCAAGCCCCGAGCCGCGGACTCAAGCCGCTCGTAGAGCTTCCGGTCCCGTACACCGATCGACTCCTCGCCGCTGAGCGTACTTTCGGCTATTGAGTGGCCTACGTCATCGCTGAGCTTGTCCAGATCGGCGCGGTGCATCGTGAAGGCCAACACGGCGCCAGGGAAGAGCTCTATCAGTCGGTCGAGGTTCGTCACGGTCAGACCGTGAGTGAGATGTTCGTGGGCATCATCCACCCAGATCAGCAGTTCTGAACCTGCCACGTCGAAGGTCTCCCCTACGGAGATCAAGGCCTCGATCGGCCGCTTGGCGTAGTCGCCATCGATCTGAGGACGCCGCAGCGCGATGACATACCTATCACCCAGAGTGCTCCTCGCCGCCTCGAAGAGTGTCCTGGTCTTCCCAGCCTTCGGCGGTCCGCTCAAGAGCACCACGGGATCACCACCGTCTGCTGCATCCTCCAGGGCGGCCCGCAGAGGCCCGTCGACTTCACGGGGTACGTAGGGTGAACGTTCACCGCGATCGATGACATCATCGGCGACGGTTGACTTCCACACGCCCAGGTCTGTGGCAGAGAGCGTCCGGAGCCGGGATCTAGGTGGCACGAGTGTGATGGCCGAGATCTGACGGTCCTGGGCCGCACCGAGTTCGGCCGCCTGTTGGATCGGGTCGAGCACGTCGCTGCCGAACCGCCGCGCCAGGACGAATCCGGCCGCAACAACCAGCAGCGATACCTGCCATGCCGTCGACAGCCGAAAGGCTCTAGCAACGGCCGCACCGACGGTAAACGTCGCCGCTAGCACCACGACCGGCGCGTGCCAACGGACCCTACGGTGGGGCCGCGCCCTCCACCATACGACACCTGCAACCACGAACCCGACGCCAATCAACAGGAGAAGTGATGGCACAGCCCACGGAGGGCTGGCAGTTAGGTCCTCCCCTCCTGGATCGTTCGTCGGTGGAGCTGGTACCTCTATCGTCGCTGTCTGAATGGCCTCGCTCACACCGGCAATCTACAACGCCGATCGTTCGCCCAGTGGACCGCCCCGGGTCTCACGGATCATGTCCCTCGTTTGGTAGTGGGTCGGCGCGGGCCGCACTCAGCGTTGGTGTTAGCCGAGGGTTGGCACTGGTGGCTGGAGTTCATCTCCCTTTCAGGTCATCGTGCTCGGTGTGGTCGAAGAGTGCCATAGAGGCTTCCGAGAGGTAGGGAAGATCGATGAACTTGCCAATCATGGTGAGATTCAGCCAACGCGGCGCCGAGGATTCGGATGGCGCTCTGGTGATCAAGCTGAGATGCTGGTGACATCGCAGCGTCGTTCGATCTCCCGTCGAGCCGCTCGAGGGGAGTGGTGGACCGGATCTCCAACGGAGCGGAGGAACCTGGCGAAGCCGATACGGTCGCTCCGCCGTCGATGCGGAAGTCGGTGACGACGGCCAACCGGTTCCGCACGGGGGTCGGCGACAGCTCGCAGCTGGCTGCGCTCCACAGAAGTGTTGGGTTGAGCGAAGGTGGTCCTCGGGTCCCGAGGTTGACTCGGAGTCGGCCCCCGCTCGTGACGTCGCGGACCTTCACCTCACCAGTCATGCGACGACTCTCACACTTCCTGACCCGCTCCGAGGCGGAGTGCCTCGCGTATCCTGCGGCCATGGCCGTTCGTGAAGCTCGCCCGTCGGATGCCCTGGGGATCGCCACCGTGCACGTGCGATCGTGGGAGGCGACCTACCGCGGGCTGATGCCCGACTCGCTGCTCGACCAGATGACCGTCGAGCGGCGTACCCGAGGCTGGACGCAGCTCCTCGGAGCCGATCGGGGCGCGGCGACCTTCGTCGCCGTCGACGGCGACCGCATCGTCGGGTTCGCCGACGCCGGGCCGGCCCGCGACACGGAGTTGGGTCCGGAGGTCGGCGAGGTGTACGCCATCTACGTTGACCCCGACTCGTGGGGCGACGGCCACGGGCGTGATCTCATGGTCGCCGCCCTCGATTGGCTGGGCGAGCGTGGCTTCTCCGCCGCCACCCTTCGGGTCCTCGACTCGAACGAGCGGGGCCGGTCCTTCTACGAACGGGGCGGATGGGAGGTGGCGAGCGACGTCGTCGTCGACGACCACTGCGGCGCCCCGCTGCCGGAGGTCACCTACCGCATCGACCTGTAGGGTCGATCCCATGGGCGACCCTCCGGCCTTCTACGTGCGCGACAGCCTCCACACCGAGATCTACGACGCCTTCGCCGCCGAGGTCACCGGCAACGACCTCGATTTCTGGCGGTCCTGTGCCGCCGAGTACGGCGGGCCGGTCTTGGACCTCGGCTGCGGTACGGGCCGGGTGGCGTGGGTGCTGGCCGACGCCGGGTTCGAGGTCGTCGGGTTGGACCGATCCGAGCCGATGCTGCGCAGGGCCGAAGCCAAGGCCGAGGACCATCCGGGAACCTCCGTGACGTTCCATCTCGGCGACATGTCCGACTTCGACCTCGGACGTGAGTTCGGGCTGGTGGTCGTCCCTGGCCGGTCCTTCCAGATCCTCCCCACCGTCGCCGATCAAGAGGCCGCCCTGGCGTGCATCCGGCGCCATCTCGTCGCCGGCGGCCACCTCGTGATCGACCTGTTCGATCCTCGTCTCGAGTTCCTCCTCCCCGACGCACCACCACCGCCGACGCTCACCCTCACCCATCCCGAGCGAGGGACCAGCGTCGCGGTCGAGGTCGTCGACCGCACCGTCGACCCGGCGGCTCAGATGCTCAGCGAGGTCTGGCGGTTCACCGAACTCGACGACGCGGGCACGGTCCTGCGCGACGAACGAGAACGCCTCGATCTCCGCTGGCTGTACCGCTACGAGACGCTGCACCTCCTCCGCCTGGCCGGGTTCCAGATCGTCGCCGAGTGGTCCGACTTCGACCGGTCCCCGCCCGCCTACGGCCTCGAGCAGCTCTGGGTGGCCAGGTCGCCGTAGGACGGCGGCTTCGGCTCCGGTCGCCCGATACACTCGCGACGGGGCGGGAGGAGGACCCGATGCTTCGACCCATGATCGTCTACTACACCGACCGGCTCGACGCGGTCGAAGAGGTCATGCGCCTCGCCGGGTTCACCCTCGACGAGGACCGCTCCGATGCGCACTGGCGGCGTCTGGTCGCCGACGGTTCGGTCCTCGCCCTCCACCAGGCCTCCGAAGCGCATCCCTCCGGCACCGCCGACCACAGCCTCGTGAGCACGATGCCCCTCGACGAGTTCCGGGCGGAGAGCGCACGGTGGGGCGTCGACGTCGAGTACGTCGACGAGCCCTGGGGGACGTCGGCGTACCTGCGCCTCCCGGACGGCAATTCGATGCAAGTGAACTTCTGAGAGAGAGGGTCCGATGACCGAGCGACGCCACGCCCGTTCCGGCTCGCCGTACGAGGAGCGCTACGGGTTCGCCCGCGGGGTTCGGGTCGGCGACCGGGTCGAGATCGCTGGGACCGCACCGATCCCCGCCGACGACGCGGCGGTGCCCGAGTCCGCCTACGACCAGATGCTCCTGTGCGGCGAGATCGCCGTCGACGCCCTCGCCATGTTGGGGGCCGAGGTCGATGACGTGGTCCGCACCCGCATGTTCATCGTCGACGCCGCCGACGCCGACGAGATCGGCCGCGCCCACCGCGACGTGTTCGGCACGGCCGAACCCGTGGCGACGATGGTCGTGGTCGCCGGCCTCCTCGACCCGGCCTGGAAGGTCGAGATCGAGGTCGAAGCCCAGCTCCGCTGAGCACGGGAGGTGGTCCGGACGATCAGACGGCAACGTCTGGTTTCGCCGCCCGATGCACCCGGCACCGGTCCACGACACGGGACACCGGCGAAGATGTGGCGGGGCGCACGGTCGTGCGCCCCGCTTGGCTCCAGGCTCGCGAGCACCGGTTCAGCTCCGGTCGCCGGCGACGGGGATCCAGGTGGAGACACCGGCGGTCCACTCGTCGTCGGCGACCCCCGGGGTGTTCGAGTAGCGGAAGTACATCTTCGTATCCGAGGGTCGGAACAGCGCCGGGGTGAAGATCCCATCCCCGGTCCAGTCACCCGCCACGATCCGGTCCCCCGGATCGCCGTAGATGAACTGGGCATCGGCGACGCCTTGGGTATGGGAGTTGCGGAAGTACACCAGCCCGGTGGACTCCCGATGCAGGCCGATCGTCTCTTTGCCGTCCCCGTCGAAGTCGCCCACGAAGGGCTTGTCGCCGGGGTTGCCGAAGTAGTAGTCGAACTCGGCGGCCCCAAGACCACCCTCGTCCTCCCCCAGCTCGTTGATGATGTACACCTTGCCTTCCGACGGTCGCCAGATCGACACCGTGTCACACCCATCCCCGTCGAAATCGCCCGCCAGGGGGATGTCGCCGGGATTCCCGAAGAAGAACCGGATGTCCGCCACCCCTTGGGTGTTCGAGTTCCGCAGGTACACGTACCCATCCGACTGGCGATACATACCCGGGGTCTCCACCCCATCACAATCCCAGTCCCCATAGATCGGATGATCCCCAGGATCCCCGAAATAGAACGACGACGCCGACGCCCCGTCCTCGTCGTAGAGATACCACTTCCCCTGGGCAGGATCCACCAACCCGACGGTGTGGGCGTCGAAGGGCTCCCGCTTCCACGACGGAGCGCGTTCCTCGGCCATCGGCGTCGAGGTGAACCGCACCGGATCGCCTCCCGTCGCCGGAACGGCGGCGAGCTCCGTGTCGAAGGTAGTGCCGCTCCCTTGCCTGGCCACGTAGAGGATCGTCGTCCCGTCGGGCGACCACGCCGGCGACAGCCACGGATAGGGCTCCGACGAGACGACGACCTGGGATGCGCCGGTGCCGTCGACGCCGATCGTCCACAGCCCGCCGTGCAGGAAGACGATCCGTGCTCCGTCGGGGGACCACGACGCGTGCCTGGCATCGTTCGGCCACGCCGGGTCCGGCGTGAGGTTCGTCAGGTTCGTCAGCGGCGTGGCAGCCTCCGGGTCGATCTCGGCGACGTACACGTCCCGAGGCCAATCTCCGTTCGAGTAGGTCGCCCGGGTGAAGACGATCCGGTCGCCCTCGGGGGACCACCTCGGGTCCGTGTCGTCGTAGGAGACGCCACCGGGCGCGTCGACCGAGATCCTCTGCATCCCCGACCCGTCGGCTCGCACGAGGTAGAGGGACTTCGGGACGTCGATGAGGGAGTAGTCGTCTCCGGCGCCGAGACCCGGGATCGCCTCGTCGAGCTTGAGCTCGGTTTGGGAGACGACGGTCTTGACGTACGCGGCGCCCTTGCCGGGCACGCTCACGAGCGCTCCCGACCGCGTGCCGTCGCTGAGGAACGTCGCCGTGATGTCGACGAGCTTGGTCTCCGTCGTGCCCAGCCACGTGGTCCCGCTGGGCACGGCGCCGCCCTCTGCCCGATGGAAGACGATCCACCTGCCGTCGGGCGACCAGTCCGGGCTGAAGAGACCGGCCGAGCTCGACCCGCCGCTGTAGGGATCGTCGACGGTCGTCACCGGGGTCGCTCCCGTCCCGTCGGCGTTCATCACCCAGATGTTGTATCCCGACAGGCCGGGGGCCGCACGGTCGGAGACGAACGCGATCTTCGCCCCGTCCGGTGACCAGGCGGGGCTGCGCTCGGTGCTGCCGTCACCGGCGTAGAGCAGCCGCTGGTCGGTGCCGTCGGCGTTCATCACCCAGATGTCGCCCTCCCGCTCGTAGGCGATCTCGCCGTTCTTGCCCGGCGGTGTCGCGTCGGCCGGGCCGGTGCTCACCATGGTGGCGACCAACGTGACGACGAACGTCACGACGATTGCGAACGAACGGCCGACCCGGCCCTTGGAGATGG
>JALVQZ010000058.1 GCA_027036355.1 Acidimicrobiia bacterium
AGCCGGGCCCGCCCGTCCTTGATGGCCCGGCGAGCCTCCCCGACCACGGCCGGCTCCGCGCACGCGCCACCGATCCAGCCCGTCACCGAGCCGTCCATCTCGATCAGCGCCATCCCGCCGCCCTTGCCCGACGACGGCTCGCGCGACCACACGACGGTCGCCAAAGCGAACGGAACGTTCGCCGCGGTCAGCTCGGTGGCCCTGGCCAGCACCTCCCGGTCCATCGGCTCACCCTTCGCCTTCGGCACCCGAGTGGGACCTGATCGTCTCCCAGACCCGGTCCGGCAGCAGCGGCATGTCGATGTTGCGAACCCCGAGATGGGCCAGCGCATCGATGACCGCGTTGACGTAGGCCGCCGGCGACCCCACGGTGGCCGACTCGCCGACGCCCTTGGCGCCGATCGGGTGATGCGGCGACGGGGTGACGGTCTCGCCCAGTTCGAACCGCGGGGTCTCCCAGGCGGTGGGGATCAGGTAGTCCATGAAGTTCGACCCGATGCAGTTCCCATCCTCGTCGTAGGTGATCCACTGCATCGAGGACATCGCGAAGCCCTCGGTCAAGCCACCGTGGATCTGGCCTTCGACGATCATGGGGTTGATCCGCACGCCACAGTCGTCGACGGCGATCATCCGACGCACCTTCCACACCCCCGTGTCGGGATCGAGATCGACGACCACGATGTAGCTCCCGAACGGGAACGTCATGTTCGGCGGGTCGTAGTAGTCCACGTCCTCGAACCCGCCTTCCATCCCCTCGGGGAAGTTCGTGTAGGCGGCGAAGACGCAGTCCTGGATCGTGACGCTCGACTCGGGTGAGCCCCTGACGAAGAACTTCCCGACCTCCCATTCGAGGTCCTCCTCGCTCGCTTCGAGGAGATGCGCCGCGATCTTGCGTGCCTTCTCCCGCAGCTTGCGAGAGACCACCGACGTGGCCGCACCGGCGGTCGGCGTCGACCGCGACCCGTAGGTGCCGAGCCCGTAGGGGGTGTTGTCCGTGTCCCCCTCGACGACCTTGATGTCGGCGGCAGGGATCCCGAGTTCCTCGGCGACGATCTGAGCGAAGGTGGTCTCGTGGCCCTGACCTTGGGTCTTCACCCCGAGCTTGAGGATCCCCTTGCCCGTCGGATGGATCCTGAGTTCGGCAGAGTCGAACATCTTCAGTCCCAAGATGTCGTAGTCCTTGGAGGGTCCGGCGCCGACGACCTCGGTGAACGAGGCGATCCCGATCCCCATGAGCCTCCCCTCACGGCGAGCCTCCTCCTGTTCCCGGCGCAGGTCCTCGTACCCGACCATGTCCATGGCCAAGCGAAGGGCGGTCTCGTAGTCGCCCGAGTCGTACACGAACCCGGTCGGCGACCGATAGGGGAACTGGTCGGGCCGGATGAAGTTCAACATCCGGAACTCGGCCGGATCCATGCCGATCTCGTACGCCGCGTTCTGCACCAGACGCTCGATGAGGTACGACGCTTCGGTCACCCGGAACGAGCATCGGTACGAGACACCTCCTGGCGCCTTGTTCGTGTAGACGCCGGTCGCCGACACGTGCGCCGCGGGGTAGTCGTACGAGCCGGTGACGATGTGGAACAGGCCGGCGCGGAACTTCGTCGGTTGGGCGTCGGCGTAGAACGCCCCCTGGTCCGAGGTCATGTCGACCCGGAGGCCGAGGATCCTCCCGTCGGCGTCCAGAGCCAGCTCGCCCTTCATGTGGTAGTCCCTGGCGAAGCCGGTCGACGAGAGGTTCCCGGTTCTCGTCTCGATCCACTTGACCGGCTTGCCGATCACGAGCGACGCCGCGGTGGCGATCACGTATCCGGGGTAGACGGGCACCTTGTTGCCGAACCCGCCCCCGATGTCGGGGGAGATGATGCGGATGTTCTGCTCCGGCAGTCCGGCGACCAGCGCGAAGACGGTGCGGTGGGCGTGGGGCGCCTGGGACGTCATGTAGATCGTCGCCTGGCTCGTGATCGGATCCACGTCCGCGATGACCCCGCAGGTCTCGAGCGGCGAAGGGTGCGAACGGGGGTAGTGGGTCTCCAAGGTCACGACCCTGGCCGCCCTGGCGAAGGCGGCCTCGGTGGCCTGAGCGTCGCCCGACTCCCACGTGTAGGCGATGTTGTCGGTCTTCCCTTCCTTGTCGGTCCGGATGATCGGCGCGTCGGGAGCGAGGCCTTGCTGCGGGTTCACGATCGGCGGGAGCGGTTCGTAGTCGACGAACACGAGCTCCGCCGCGTCCCTGGCCACGTACGGGTCGGTGGCGATGACCGCCGCGACCTCCTGACCCTGGAACCGCACCTTGTCGGTGGCGAGCACGGCCTGCGTGTCGCCCGACAGCGTCGGCATCCACGCCAGGTCGTACTGGGCGAGCAGGTCGCCGGTGACCACCGCGACGACGCCGTCGACGGCCTCGGCCTGCGAGGTGTCGATCGACAGGATCTCGGCGTGGGCCAAGGGGCTCCGCACGATCGCCATGTGCAGCATCCCCGACAACTCGATGTCGTCGAGGTAGTTGCCGCCGCCCTGGATGAAGCGGTCGTCCTCGACCCGGCGTCGGCTGTGCCCGACGCCGCACACCTCGGGGGACGTCTTCGGCGCATGTTCGGTGGTGGTCATTCTGCGGTCCCTCCTGTGGTCGAGTTCTGCGCCGCGAGCTGGATGGCCTTGACGATGTTCATGTAGCCGGTGCACCGACACAGGTTCCCGGAGATCGCCCACCGCACCTCTTCCTCGGAGGGATCCGGGTTCTCTTCGATCAGGGCCGAGCCGACGAGCATCATCGCCGGCGTGCAGAAGCCGCACTGCAGCCCGTGGGCCTCCTTGAAGGCCGCTTGGATCGGATGGAGCTCGCCGTTGCGCTTCAAGCCTTCGACGGTGGTGAGCGACCGGCCGTCGGCTTGCACGGCGAACATGGTGCAGGTCTTCATCGGCGTGCCGTCCACCAGCACGGTGCACACACCACACGATGTGGTGTCGCATCCGATGTGGGTGCCGGTCAACCCGATCGTCGACCGGATGAAGTCGACGAGCAGCATCCGGGGCTCGACATCGGCCGTGTGGGGCGTTCCGTTGACGGTGACGTTGATCTCCATGGTCTCCTCCTCAGCTGCCTTGGGCGATCGACGCGGACTCGGCGAGGGAACGCTCGGTGAACACCCGAACGATGTTGCGCTTGTACTCGGCCGACCCGCGGATGTCCGACGTCGGATCGCATGCCGCGGCGGCGATCGCCGCCGCCTCGCCGAACAGCTCCGCCGATGGAGCTCGTCCGACGAGCAGCGCCTCGGCCTCGGTCACCTTGAGGTTGCGAACGTACACCGACGTGAGCGCGATCCCGGCCTTGGTGATGACGCCGGCCTCGTCCAGCTCGAGGTGCGTCGCCACCCCGACGGTCGCGTAGTCCCCGACCTTGCGCTCGAGCTTCTGGTAGTTCCCGCCGCCGCGCTCGTAGCGGGGAACGCGGATCTCGGTCAGCAGCTCGGTGGGCTCCAACGCCGTGGTGAACATGTCCACGAGGAAGTCCTCGATGGGGATGACCCGTGTTCCGCCGTCGCGGCTCTCGGCGACGACTTCGGCGCCCAGGGCCAGCATGACCGACGCCCAGTCCCCTTCGGGGTCGTGGTGGGCGACGGACCCGCACACGGTGCCTCGATTGCGCACGAGCGGATCGGCGACCCATGGCGCCGTGCTCGTCATGAGGTGGTTCTCGGCCCTCACCACGTCGGATCGGATGATGTCGTTGTGCCGGACCAGCGCCTGGATCCGAACGTGACCGTTGACCGCATCGATCGCATCGAGGCCGGGGAGGCGGTTGATGTCGACGAGCGTCGTCGGGCTGGCGAAGCGCAGCTTCATCATCGGGATGAGGCTCTGGCCTCCGGCGAGGACCTTCACCTCCGATCCTCGCTCGGCGAGGACCTCCAATGCTTCTTCGCGGGTGCGGGGGACGAGGTAGTCGAAGGCTCTCGGGTACATCGCTCTCCTCCATCGGAGCCGGGGCACCGAGCGTACGCGGGCCGCTCGAGCCGCGGCCGGAGAAACGAGGGCCATCCGGCTGGCCCGGTCGGGCCAACCCGCCCCGTCAGATGAGGCCGCGTCGGGCCGCCTCGACGGCGGCCTCCACCCGGTTGTCGACACCCAGGACGGCGAAGATCTCGCTCAGCCGCCGCTTCACGGTCCGGTCCGACATGAAGAGCGCCTCTGCGATGTCGGCGTTGGTGGCACCCGACGCGACGAGCCTGAGCACCTGGAGCTGCATGTCGTCGAGGTCGGGTCCGGTCCGGTCGTCGTCTGCCGGCCGCCCGAACATGCGCACGATGATCTGGTCGGTGACCTGCGGGCTCAACACGCGGCGTCCCTCCGACGCGGTGAGGATCGCGTTGACGAGGATCCCGTCGGAGTCGCCCTTGAGGAGATAGCCGAGGGCTCCCGCACCGAGGCTCCGCATCACGTACTCCTCGTCGTCGAAGGAGCTCAGCATCACCACCTTCGCCGAACCGTCGACCTCGAGGATCTCGTCGAGGACGTCGAGTCCCGATTCGCTCCCGAGGCGGATGTCGAGCAGCACCACGTCGGGCTGCAACCGCCGGTAGGCGGCGACCGCATCGACACCTCGATCGGCTTCCCCGACGACGGCCACGTCGGACCGGCTCGACAGCAAGCTCGCGATGCCCTTCCGAACGACGGGATGATCGTCGACGATGAGAACCGACAGGGTGCGGGTCACGGTCTCGATTCGGCGATCGGGCAGGAGACGTCGACCACGACCGCCGTCCCGCGACCGGGCTCGGATCGGATCACCATCGACCCGCCGATGCTGTCGGCCCGCTGACGCATCGACCGCAACCCGAAGTGCGAGGCACCGTCGAGACCGTCACCGCCCACGTCGAAACCGGCACCGTCGTCGACGATCTCGACGGTGACGGTGTCGTCGCCGAACGCGAGCGACACCGACGCCTCGGTGGCGGCGGCGTGCATCCCCGCGTTCTGGAGGGCTTCTTGGACGATCCGGTAGATGCCGATCTCGATCTTCCCGGGGAACCGGCGCGATCGACCGGCGACGTCGACCGTGCAGGGGATCCCGAAGTGCGACTCGAACCGGTCCGCGAGCTTGCGAACGGCCGAAGGGAGCCCGAGGCCGGACAGGACCGGAGGGTGGAGGTCGCCGACGACCCTACGGATCTCGCCTTCGACCTGATGGAGCACCGTCCGGGCTTCGGCGAGCGAGCGGCCCGCGCCCTCGTGGTCGCCGAGCTCCAGCCGTCGCTGACCGTTCTCGAGTTCCAGCATCGCTCCGATGATGAGCTGGTTCACGCCGTCGTGGAGATCCTGAGCGATCCGCAAACGTTCTCGCTCCTGCACGTCGACCGTCTCACACAGCGCGGCGTGCAGGTCCTTCGCCTTGGCTTCGAGTTCCCGACCCGCCGCCTCGAGCTCCCTCGTGCGCTCCCCGACGAGGAACTCGAGTTGCTCGTTGGTCTCGAGGAGCCGTTCGTAGAGCTGCGCGTTCCGGATCACGATCGTGACCTGCGCCGCGTAGGTCTCGGTCAGACGCTCGTGGCCCTCGTCGTAGGGATCGGGCCGGTTGGCGAGCCCGATCATGCCGATCGGCCGGCCCCTCAATCGCAGCGGCACACCGAGGAACGTCGAGACCGGAGGATGCCCCTTGGGTTGCCCGACGCGGTTGGGGGCGAGCCGGACGTCGACGCTACGGACGGTCCGGTTGCCGAGCACCGCTTCGGAGAAGACGTTGGGCCGCAACGGGATGAGCCGGTGGGACAGGAAGAAGTCGGAGCTCGGGTGGAAACCGTGGATGGCGGCGATCTCCATGGCGTCGCCATCGGGCTGGACGAGTCCGATGAACCCGAACACCGACCCCGTCAGATCGAGGCACTGACGGAGCGCGAGATCCAGCACCTGGTCGACGTTGCGCAGCTCGGACAGCTCGACCGCGAGGTGGTAGAGCGCCTGGAGCTCCTGCTGGGTGCGGACGTCCTCGACGGGGATCACCATGGATCCACTGTACCGACCGCGGCTCGGCCGCGTCGGGCCGGCGTCAGCCCTCCTCGTCTCGCCGGCGACGGAGCGCCGCCTGGTACAGCTCGCGGCGGGACACTCCGGTGGCTTCCGCCACGGTCCGGACCGCGTCCGAGAGCCTGGCTCCCGCGTCCGTTTCGGCGCCGACCGCGACGAGGGCCTCCTCCAAGGTCACGCCGACGTTCCGGACGCCCGACAGCACGAGGGTGAACTCGCCTCGCGCCTCGACGTCCTGGCGCCAGTGCCGAGCCGCCTCCTGCACCGTCCCGCGCCACACCTCCTCGTAGCGCTTGGTCAGCTCCCGAGTGACGACGATGGCGCGGTCGGGGGTGCGGGTGGCGAGTTCGTCGAGGTCGGCGACCAGCCGCGACGGGGCGGCGAACAGCACGACGGTCCGTTCCTCTGCGGCGATGCCGTCGAGCCGTGCGGCACGTTCCCCGCCACTGCGGGGAAGGAACCCTTCGAACACGAACCGGTCGGCGTTGAAGCCCGACACGGCCAGCGCCGCGGTCACCGCGCTGGGCCCGGGGACGACGGTGACGGTGGCTCCTGCCGCCACCGCGGCCCGGACGGCGGAGACGCCAGGGTCGGACACCCCGGGCATGCCGGCGTCGGTGACGAACGCCACCGTCTCGCCCCGTTCGAGTCGGTGGGCGAGTTCAACGGACTTGCGGGCCTCGTTGCCCACGAAGTAGGACCGCACCGGGGTGTCGACACCGAGACGGTGAAGGAACGTGTTCGTGCGCCGGGTGTCCTCGGCGTAGATGAGATCCACCGATCGCAGCGTCTCGACGAGCCGTGGACTGACGTCCTTCATGTTGCCGATCGGCGTGCCACAGATGACGAGGGTCCCGGCCATGTCCCGAGGATAGGCTCCGGACCCGCCGCGGCCTCGACGAGGCGCACCCGGGAACCGACGTCGGGAACGGGCGCGTCGATCGGCACCTCGAGGGCGAACCGGGCGCCGGGGTGCCGCCGCATCGCCCCGGGAACGAGCTCGTCGGACCCGACGACCCGTCCGTCGTCGTCGAGCCACACGACCCGCACGGCGGCGCCCATCCCGAAGCCGTGCACCGCCGAGGTCACGAGGATCATCGACCTCCCCCGCGGGTGCGGCCGGAGTCCGGTGAACCGTCGGCGGAAGCCGAGCGCCACGGTGGCGTCCCCCACCAGTCCACAGACCGGCTCGGCGTAGCGGTACGACGGTGGTAGCCTCCCGGCCACCATGGCGAAGGCGAAACGACGCAAGCTCCGCGCCCGCCGCAGCAAGGCGAACCACGGGCGCAAGCCCAACGCCGGTCGCGGCTGAGCGCGCCAACGGGTCCCGACGATCGATCGTGATCCGTTCCGTCGCGCCCGCACGCCGATGAGGGTACGGGGAGTGGCGGGTCCGGGGAAGGCCTTCGCTTCTCGCCGAGCTGCCTGTCAGACGCCCAGTTGGCTGCGGATCGACGCTCCGGCGGCGCGGTCGGTGGAAGCGACGAAGAAGATCTCGTTGTCGACCCGGTCGATGAACACGTACACGGAACCGTTGTCGAAGAGGAGCCCTCCGCCGTCTTCGATCCCCTTCCCGGCCCCCATCTTCGCCTTCGCATGGGCGATCAAGGCGTCGGCGAGCTCCTCGCCGTCCCTGACGGACTCGCCGACGTAGTGGAACCCGAAGGCGACGCCGTCGCCGTCGTCGGTGAGGATCTGGTAGCTGTCGTTGCCCCAACCGGCGGCCGCCTGGGTCGCCTCACCAGGACGCAGCGTCTCGCCGACGACGAAACGGATGCCCCACTCCCCCAGCGTGCCTTCGTCGTGGACCTCCCAGCCGGGGACGGTGACGTCGACCGGATCCATGGGCACCGGAGGCTCGCGCCGCAGGTACTTGGCCGGTTCGAGGATCTGCTCGGTCGTGTCGGGCGGATCCTGGTAGGCCTGGTCGACCCGCGCGATCCCCCCGGCGTCGACGAGCGCCTGAACGAACGTCAGTCCCTGCTCGTACGGGAACAGGAGGTCCTTCTGGATCCACGCCGGCGCGGCGTCGAGGACCGTCGAGTCGAACCCGAGGGCTTCGGTGGCGGCCTGCAACGCCTCGAGCGGGGACAGGCTCTCCATGTAGACGAGCTGGAAGTAGGTGGCGTCGCCTTCGACGAGCGCCGCCATCGCCGATTCGTCGTCGCCGTTGCCCTCCTCGCGGCGCCGCTCGAACTCGTCGTTGAAGCCGAAGTGCTGGTCGGTCAGGGCGTGGACCAGCTCGTGGACGACGGTGACCTTCTGCAGCGGGGTGAAACCGTCGGTCGACGCCGGGACGACCAGCTCGCCCGTGTCGCCGTCGTAGTAGCCGGCGACCTGCTCGGTGTACAGGTCGATGAGCAACGCCGTCAGGTCGGTGCCGGGTTCGAGCATCCCCATGAGCGTGTAGAACCGGCTGTCGGCGGCCAGCACCTCGGGATCGAGTTCCCCGGCGGCGAGGTCCTTGACCCGCTGGGAGAAGTCGGCCCTGTCGAGGATCACCACCGGGGGCGTCTGGAGGAACGGCAACCCGCGGACCTCTTCGGTCACGGCCAACAGCTCGGCCATCTCCTTGCGCATCCGCTCGACAACCTCGGGCGCCAGCGACGGGGAGTTGGTCCCTGGGATCGAGTCGGGTGGGACGACGGTCGGTCCGGGCACCGTCGTGCTGGTCGTCGTCACGGTGGGATCCACGTCCGTCGTGGTGGTCGTCGTGGTCCCGCCGCCGAACGGGGTACATGCGGCGAGGAACACGGCGGCGCCGAGCGCGCCGAGGGCGAGACGAAGACGGGATGGGCCGGGCACGGACGGCAGGCTACCGGCAAAGTGGGAGAACCTGGTCAACCCGGGACGATCTCGCCTTTGCCGATGACGACGATGCCCGAGTCGGTCACGGTGTACCGTTCCCGATCGGCTTCGAGGTCGACACCGATCTGGGCGCCGGGGGGCACCGTGACGTTCTTGTCGATGATGGCCCGCCGAACGACGGCTCCCCGCCCGACGTCGACACCGTCGAACAGGATGGAGTCCTCCACCGAGCTGTACGAATGGAGGTGGACCCCCGACGAGACGACCGACCGGCGGACCGTTCCTCCTGACAAGATGACGCCGGTGGCGACGACCGAGTCGAAGGCGGCGCCTCGGCGCCCCTCGGCGTCGAACACGAACTTGGCGGGCGGGACCTGGGGCCGGTAGGTGTAGATGGGCCAGTGGTCGTTGTAGAAGCTGAAGATGGGGTCGACGGCGATCGTGTCCATGTTGGCGTCGAAATAGGCGTCGATCGTCCCGACGTCCCTCCAGTAGCCCCGTTCGCGTTCGGCCTGACCCGGAACCTCGTTGTCGGCGAAGTCGTACACGGAGGCGACCCCCTCGGCGACGAGCGCCGGGATGATGTCGCCACCGAGGTCGTGCCGGGACGCCTCGTTCTCGGCGTCGCGGGTGAGGACCTTGCGCAGCGTCGAGGTGTCGAAGACGTAGTTGCCCATCGACACGTAGGCCATGGTCGGATCGTCGGGCGTCGGCTTGGGTGCCGGCGGCTTCTCGGAGAACGAGACGATCCGGCCCGCCGCGTCGGCTTCGATGACCCCGAACGCCGAGGCTTGCTCGATCGGGACGCGGATGCCGGCGACGGTGACCCCGGCGCCCGTGGCGATGTGCCGCTCCACCATCTGGCGGGGATCCATCCGGTACACGTGGTCGGCGCCGAACACGAGCACGTGGTCGGGGCGCTCGTCCACGAGGATGTTGAAGTTCTGGTAGATGGCGTCGGCCGACCCGGCGAACCAGCGGGGACCGCGTCGCATCTGAGCCGGGACCGGCGTCACGTAGTTGCCCAGCAGCGTCGACATCCGCCAGGTGAGGGCGATGTGCCGGTCCAGGCTGTGGGACTTGTACTGGGTGAGCACCGCGATCTTCCGGTAGCCGCCGTTGACGAGGTTCGACAGCACGAAGTCGATGAGCCGGTAGATGCCGCCGAAGGGGACGGCCGGTTTCGATCGATCCCTGGTCAGGGGCCACAGGCGCTTCCCCTCGCCACCGGCGAGCACCATGGCGATGACCTTGGGCTGTGACCGCATCGCCGACGACGATAGCCGTCGGCGGCGACCGCTCAGCGCTCCAGGACGTGGGGCGGAACCGGGACGGCGACCCGCATCGCCGGGTCCTCGATGGGCGGACCGTAGACGGTGCGGACCGGGAGGACCCCTGCCCAGATCGGCAGGTCGTAGTCGTCCGGTTCGTCGCCGGGGGGTCCGGTGCGGGTCTTCAGCGACGCTTCCGAGAGGGGGAGGCGGAGCAGGAGCGTGGCCCGTCGCTCCTTTTCGGTCGTCGGCCGTACCGCTGCGGCCCGGCCGGGCACGACGTGGTCGACGAGCGCGTCGAGGGCGCGGCGCTGCTCGTCGGGGTCGGTGACCTCCTCGGCGACGCCGAAGGCGACGACGGAGCGGTAGTTCATCGAATGATGGAATCCCGAGCGGGCCAGGACGAGGCCGTCGACGATCGTGACGGTGACGCACACCTCGACGCCGCCCTTCATCCGTCGCAGCATCCGGCTGGCCGGCGACCCGTGGAAGTAGAGCGCGTCACCGACGCGGGTGTGGATGGTGGGGATGACGACGGGATGGCCCTCGGCGTCGACGAACCCGACGTGGCAGATGAGGGCCTCGTCCACGACGGCCCGGATCGCGTCGAGGTCGTAGCTCCCCCGTTCGGGGAGCCTGCGGACGCGGGTGCGTTCGGTGGGTTGCATCGTCGCAGGCTACCGGGTCGCGTGGAACTCCAGGATCCGGATGCCGAGCTCCTCGTCCATCGTCATCCGCGACGGGTCGACGGCGATCCTGGTCGGGTAGCCCTCGGGGGCGTACTCGACGTCGATCTCGTCGGCGTACGCGTGACCTTCGATCGTGTCGAACAGGTCCTCGACGGTGAAGAACCTCCGCTCGGCGACGTCGGGGATCGGTTCGCCCTTCCATGTCGCGGTGACGACCGCGCCGTCGACGACGGTGACATCGAAGGGTCCCCGGTACTCCTCGGGGCAGAAGCAGTCGACCTGGACGACCATCTCGTACATGTCGATGCCGGCCGCGGCCCAGTCGGCCCGCCTGGCGGCGAGCTCGGCGAGGATCGCGTCGGCGGTGGCGGGCCCGGCGCCGGGCGTGAAGCTCACGACCGACAGGTCGACGACACCGTCGGGGCCTCGGGCGAACACGCTCCGAGGCACCCCGAACTCGGGGTCGTAGTCGACGTCCAGGTCGACGGCGTCGAGGTGCCGTTCGACGAGGGCGAAGAGGTCCTCGACGGTGACCGGCGCCTCGCCCGCCTCGTCGGGTTCGATCCGGCATCCACCGAACCGGTCGACGATGCTCGACGGGCGTCCGTCGACGACGACGATCATGAGGTCACCGCCGCAGAGGTTCGCTCCTTCGAAGACCTCGACAGGCCCGATGACGACCTCGATCGTGTAGTCGTCGATGGCGCGGTCGGACCAGCGATCACGGGCGTCGGCCAGCAGCTCGGGGGCCTCCGCGGCGGGACCGGGCCCCTCGGATGCCACGATCACCCCGGCGACGGAGGCCAGGTCGGCACAACCGTCGGCCCCGGCCGCGACGAGCCCCTCGGCGAGGGGAACGAGTTCCGTGGCGGCCTCGTAGCGAGCGCCAGGTGAGGTGGCGAGGTCCTCGTCGAGGGCGGCGCCGGCCGCCTCGGCCCGGGTGCGGAGGTCGGGGAGGTCGTCACCGACCGCGGCGTGGATGTCCTCGAGCGCGGAGACAACCCGGTCGCCGTCACCGACCTCGCTCTGCAGCTCGCGCACGATGCCGGCGCAGGCGGCGGCGACGCGCTCGGATGCTCCGGCGTCCAGGGTCCCGGTGGGGGAACCCCCGGACGGCCCCGCCGCGCAGCCGGCGAGCACGACGGCGCCGGCGGCCACGGCGATGACGGAGCGTCTCATGACGTTCCGACGTTCGCCGCCGGGAGAGGGTTCCCGGCTCGCTAGGTGGCCCAGAACCGTTCGAGGCGGGCGACGAACCGGTCCGGATCGACGAGGTGGGGGTAGTGCCCGAGGCCCGGCCACACGTCGATCTCGGCGTGGGGGATGAGGGACCGCAACCAGGTCAGGTAGGCGGAGCCGGGATCGATGCCGTGGAGCGCCAGGTACGGGATGGTCACGGCCGACGCGGCGGCCTCCACCATGGCAGCGAGCTCCTCCGGCGGAGCGTCGAGGACCGGCTCCCAGATGCCGAGAACGACCTCCTGGTCGGCGCGGCGGTGCGACTCGATACGGGCCCGTTCGCCGGGGTCCAGGGCATCGCCGGCGAGATCGTCGAACAGCCCGGCGATGACGGTGGGGAACATCTCGGGATCCCGCAGGGCAGGAGCGGCCGCCTGGAGCTGCTGTTGGAAGTCGTCGAGTTTGAGGGGCTGGTCGACGTTGACGGCCGAGGCGGCAGGGAACGCGCCTGCCAGGGCCGATACGACGGCACCGCCGAGGGAATGACCGACCAGGTGAGGGCGGTCCGCTCCCGCCGCGATGGCGGCGGCGGCGACGTCACCGGCGAGGGTGGCCAGGTCGTAGGGCGCGTGCCGGGGGGACTCCCCGTGGCCGCGGAGATCGACGGTGACGACCCGATGGTCCGTCGAGAGCCGGTCGACGACCGGGTCCCACATCCGGGCGCATTCGGTGATGCCGTGCACGAGGACGACCGGGTCTCCCTCGCCGGCGGTCTGGTAGTGGATGGTCGCCCCGTCGGCGGTCTGCGTGGTCGGCATGGTCCTCTCCCTCGTTCGACCTGGACCGATCGTACCCGGCCGAGCCGTCGCGGTCAGCGGGCGATGGCCGCGCGTATTCGCGCTTCGAGGTCGGGCGGCACGACCGCGTCGGGGTCGCGGAGCGTTCCCAGTTCCGCGTGAGCGCCGACGAGCGCGGCGTACAGCGGCGGGCAGGTGGGGCACACCTCGAGGTGGGCTCGGACCCGTCCGGCGATCGCCGGTTCGGGCGTCCCGTCGAGGTAGTCGGAGATGTACTTGCGAGCGTCCCAACAGCGCATCGGCACTCCTTCGAGCTTCTTGCGTCGTTCGTGTCCTTGGGCGAGGGCGGTCACCAGCGCCATCCGCCCCCGCCGGAGCCGCTGCTTGGCGGCCGGGAGCGAGATGTCCTGGACCTCGGCGATCTCGCGGACGGTCCAGCCCTCCACGTCGTGGAGGATGACCGCGGTCCGGTAGATGAACGGCAGCCGGGCGAGGGCGTCTTCGAGTTCCTCTCTGGTCTGGCTCCGCTCCACCACCGCTTCGGGATCGACCGTGTACTCGTCGTCGCGCCAGTGGTCCTCGACCTCGTCGACGACCACCTCGAAGGCGCTCCGTCGGGCCCGGTCGACCGCCAGGTTGTAGAGGATCCGCTTCAGCCAGGCTCGCAGCGAGGCGCCCTCGCGATGCTGGTCGGCCTTCTCGATGGCCCGGACGAAGGTGTCCTGGACGAGGTCGCCGGCGCGGTCGGGGTCCCTGGTGATCGACAGGGCGAACCGGTAGAGAGCGGCCTGATGCTCGATCAGATCGTCGGGTGTCACCCGCCGGACCTCCACCACGCGAACGCGCCCACGATCGCGATCGCGGCTCCGATGCCGACCAGCGGCCACGCGGGTCCGGCGATGAGACCCACGATCGTGAGGATGGCTCCGGCGCCCACGCGAACGGCCAGGTCCGTGAAACCGACTCGTGGAGACGCCGTGCCCTCCGCCAGCGCGGCGAAGAGCCCCTCGAGCTCGTCGGCGCTCCGCCGGCCCATGTGTCGGAACACCTCCACACCGTCGCGGACCCCGACGAGCGTCGGGGTCCCTCTGGCGCCCAACGCCTTGATGGCATCGACGTCCTCGGCGGCGTTGACCATGATCAGGTCCACCGTTCCCGCGTATCGCTCGGCGGCGGCGTCGAGATCGGGCTGCATCGCCCGGCACGCCGAGCACGACGGAGCCCAGACCTCGATGACGGCCGGACGATCGAGGGTGGTGATGTCGAGGCTCATCGGTGCTCCTTGGGTCGGTCGTCGGGCGGGTCGGTCCGCCGCACGATACGCCGGGGCCGTTGGGCCGAAAGCGCACGCGAACGGACGGCAGGCCGATTGGGAGGAGGCCTGCCGTCCGTTCGCCGTTGCACGGCAGCGCTCGGCATCAAGCGGTCCGTGCGACCTCGTGGCCGTCCCGGTTCGTGCGGAACCCGAACAACGCGTAGGCCGGGCACCATCCGAGCAGGCCGGTGGCCAGCGGGACGAACCCGATGATCTTGAGGAAGGTGCCGAGACCGCCGGCCACCGTTCCGCTCCACCCGAGGTACAACAGCACGGCGCCGAGGATCACCCGTGCGGCTCGATCCCATCCTGCCTCGTTGACGAACTTCATCACCTTCTCCTTCCATTCGCCGTCTTCGCCCCAGAGACGAACGAGGAGCCGAAAGGGATACCGGTCCCATCGGTCGATCTCGTCGGAAGGTACGCAGCCCCACCCGGTTCGGTTCGCGACGGGGACGACGGATGGTCGGCAGGTGTCGCCGCGCATCTGCCGGACGCGGTGGTTCTCACACTCCCCGGGTCGACCTGGTTTCGTCGCGGACCGATCGGGGCTCTACCGCTCGGCCAGGTAGCGGGCGATCTCGTCGGCCGGGTACACCGTCTCGCACGGGATCCCGTTGCGGTCGGCATCCATGCGATCCGGCTTCCCCTCCCACTCCCAGTACTCGTAGGCGTCGGCATAGCGGTAGAGGGGGTAGAGATCCCGGCAGAACTTGCCCCGGGGTATCCCGCGGAAGGTCTCCTCGGGTTCCGGGAGCTCACCGGTTCCGGCGGCACCGGGCAGGAAGGCGTCCTGCCACGATGGCCGCTCCGGCGCCTCGCCGGAGGCGAGCATGTCCCGCCACTCCTCGTCGGTGAGGCGACCCGAGCCGGCGTCGCGCCAGAACTCGTAGTACGAGTACACACCGCCCCGGGCGATCTGGAAGAGGCCCTCGTCGTTGGGAACGAGGACGTAGATGTCGTCGATGCGCCCGGTGCCGAGTTCGAGCACGGCGGAGGAGGTGCGGAAGATGTCGGCGACCAGGGCAGCTTCGTCGTCCTCGGCGTTCGCGGCGAGCCCGGTTGCCGGGTCGAGGTCGGACGAGGAGAGCCAGAGCAGCTCGATGTCGGTGCCGATGCCCTCCAGCCACTCGTTGTCGGATTCCGAGATCGGCACACCGGCCAGCTCGTCCTCGGCGATCCGGGCCAGGTGAGCGAGGAAGTCGCCGACGTCGGTGAGCAGCCGGTCGGCCTCGGTGTCGAGCAGGCCGCGGTCGTCGAGGCCCTCCTGGACGAGACGGGCGACGGCGTGGATGCGGCGGAACGCCACCGGGTCGGGCTCCACCCAGTGCCGCGGCTCGAAGAGCACGGGCTGGACGTCGCCTTCGACGCCGAACCCCTGTTTGGCGTAGAGGATGGTGTCGTGCTTGAGCTCGGTGTAGGAGGCGAACCCGGTCTGGTGCGCCTTGGCCGTCCACGCCTGGTTCCGCATGAAGTCGGGGAAGGCGACGCCGTGCTCGGACCACATGGGTTCGAGGGCATACAGCCAGGCGTCGTAGACGGTCGCCGCCCAGTCGTCGGCGTCGCGGGCGGCGAGCAGCGCCTGCATCTCGGCCAGCTGTTCGTCGTAGTGCTCCCAGGGTGGCTCGGTCATGCCGGCGCCGTCGAGGACCCCGGAGGCGAACTCGGACCCGAACGCGGCGGCGAGGTCGAGCGGCGATATCGGCCGGGCGTCGTCGTTTCCGGGGATGAACACGTGTGGGGCGGTGAGCTGGTCGTAGATGTAGGAATCGACGGCGAAGCGGGCACCCATCACCCGCACCGAAGCCGCCTCCGGGTTGATGGCGACCCCGCGGGTGGCGAGGAGCTCGTCCCCGATCGCGGCGACGTCGTCGAGGCCGGTGTAGGCGCCGGGATCGTCGAGACCGCCGGCTGCTGCCTCCGCCTCGAACGGGGTGTAGTCGTCGGCGGTCCCGACCAGGAAGGCGGTGGGCTCATAGATCAGCGCCCAACGCTCGGCGAGGTCGTCGTCGGAGACGATCACCCGGGACACGAGCAGGCCGAGCCGAAGCGACTCGGGGACCCTGACGAGGAAGGCCGACTGGCCGAGGTGGGACATGGCACGGAAGTACCGCTCCAGGTCGGGGGTACGTGTGTAGTGGCCGCGGGGCCGGTACAGGGTGTAGTCGATGCACTGCGGGTTGGGGAGCCCGGGACGGCAGTCGGCGAAGCTGGTGACCGGCGAGTTGGTCAGCTCGGTGGCCTCGGTGGCGAGCTTCAGCTCGGCGGCTGCTCGCGGGCCAAGCGTCCCGACGTCCACTCCCAGCAGGGCGCCGGCCACCTGGAACCACTCCACGACCCGCGTCGCGGGATCCTCCAGTTCCGTGCCCGCGAGTTCCCGCTGCTGCACTCGGGCGGCATCGAGGGCATCGAGGACGAACTCCTCCAGGATCGGAAGCAACACCCGCTGCTCGGTGTCGCGCAGCACCTTGTCGAAGGCGAGGTGCCACACGTGGTAGGCCACATCGGTGGTCACGAACATCGGATACGGGTCGTACTCGTCGAAGTGATACGCCTCGTGGAAGAGCCGGGCGCGGCCGGGGACGATCACGAACCCGTTGGCGACAAGGGTTCCCAACAGCTCCGGGTCGTCGACCCGGTGATAGAGAGCAGGTGCGATCAGAACGTCGCCGAGAGACCGCGGGGTGTCGGGGCCGGCGTACGGGGTCGTATCGTCGAGGAGGGGCACCGCCTCGAACGAGGCGAAGGCCGCGACCTGCGGACCGACCGCGGGTACCGCGACGGTCGTCGACGTGGTCGGTGACGACGACGTCGTGATCGCCACGGTGGTGGTGGTGATCGACGATGTGGAGGTCGTGGTCGCCACGTCACCCGAGGTGCAGGTCGCCGCGAGCAGGGACAACAGCACCAGGACGAGCGCCACGCGTCGCATAGCTACCGCCTTTCGCGAGGCGGGAGGCGACGGTCGTCGCACCCGCCTCTCCTTCGGACGCTACGCCCCGTCCGCCCCGGCGCCAGAGGACAACGACCCATTCTGGGCGCGGCCGAGCAGCACGGGGTCGAGGATCCCGTCGCCGTCCACGTCGGCACAGCGGGGGGTTGCGACTCCGGGCAGGTCGGAGGCGATGACGAATCCCGTGTTGCGCCAGGTCCAGGCGCCCGAGAACACCGGATCGCCGGGGCGGAGTGCACCGTAGGTCACCGCGAGTTCACCGTCGCACACGGCGATGCCGGCCACGGGGTGGGCAAGTCCCGACGCCACCCAGATCGGCCCGAGGTCCTCGGGGCGATACACGCCGAGATGGGCGGTCCTGCCTTGTTCGTCGGTCCAGATCGCATCGGGGAACCGGTCGTGCACCGGCCGCTGCCGGTAGGGACGGCGGAACGCCACCACGACCTCCAGGCGGCCGTCGCCGGTGACGTCGCCCGCGGCGACGGCCTCGACGTCGTCGCCGTGGCGCTCGGCAATGCCGGCGACGGTCCGTGGTGACGCGGTCGCGACCGGCCTGGTGAGTTGCCACCACTCGCCGTCGAGGAGCACCGCATCGCCGGCCGGTTGGTCCCACCCCGTGAACCGCGGCCACACCTCCGGATGCACGACGGCGCCGACGCGGTAGGCGATCACGCCGTCCTCGTCGGCGAGCACCTCGAGGATGGTGCCTTCGGTGGTCCCCCGACGATGCTGGTCGAACAGGAAGTTCCCCAGCCCGTAGGCAACGACGCCGACCCGGCCGTGTTCTCGGACCTCGACGTCGTAGACCACATGCGAGCCGTGGGCCCACACCACATCCGCCCCGGCATCGGAGACCAGGGCTGCGGCCGCCCGCAGGGCGGGGTCGGGTCCGGGGAGGTACTCGGCGCCGCCGTGGAGGGAGACGGCGACGACGTCCGCCACCGACCGGGCTTCGACCACCGCGGCGGAGGCGATCTCCGGGTCCCAGGCGACGACGCCGGGGCTCCGCGGCGTCGGAGCTGGGCCTTGCCGGGTCAGATCGAAGGCGAGGTACGCGACGCGCACCCCGCGGACTTCCCTGACGGCAGGCCTCGGTGCTGCGCCGTCCTCGACCACTCCGAGCGCGTCGATCCCGCTCCGCTCCAGAGCGCCCACCGTTGCCGCGACCGCGCCGTCGCCGGCATCCCCGGCGTGGTTGTTCGCCACCGAGAGCAGATCGAAACCGGCTCCCGCGAGCACGCGCGCTGCGCTGGTCGCGCCGACCAGGACCACTCCCTCGCCGGCCACCGATCCTGGGTCGTCGGCGAGCCCCGACTCGAGGTTGGCGGCGGCGAGGTCGGCACGCGAGACGACGAAACGCACACCCTCGAACAGGGATACACCCTCATCCGCGATGATCGGGGCCACGCCACGACCGACCGTGAGGTCGCCGGCGAAGAGCAGCCGCACCGTCGGCGAGACCGGTGGCGCGGCCGACGTGGGCATCCCGGTCGTGGCCGTCCCCGAGCCGGCGCATGCGGCGACCAGCGCTGCGGCCACGAAACATCCCAGGACCTTCACCTCCCCACCGTATGGCGGCACCCGGACGGGGGTAGGGGCGCCAGTCCCAAGAG
>JALVQZ010000059.1 GCA_027036355.1 Acidimicrobiia bacterium
ACGCAAGGAGGAGCTCGACGAGACGACCAGGACGGCACGGGACCGCCTCGCGCCGGACACGCATCTCGGCGAGTTCGACCGACAGCACGGCGAGGCGGTCGCCGAGGCGCTGCGTCGCGACGCCGACGCCGACGAGGAGACGGCCCTGGCAGCTCCCGAACCCGAGATCCCCGAGGGGACCACCGCCGAGGAGCGCCTCGAGTCGCTGATGGCCGATCTGCGGCGGATGGGGCCGATCAACCCGCTGGCAGCCGCCGAGTACGCCGAGGTGGCCGGGGAGGTGGAGCTGCTGGAAGGCCAGCTCGCCGACCTGGCGGAGTCGCGCAGTGAGCTGCGCAAGGTGATCGCCGCCCTCGACGAGGAGATGGGTCGTTCCTTCATGGAGGCCTTCGAGGAGATCGCGGCGCTCTACCGAGAGAACTTCGCCCTCGTGTTCCCCGGTGGACGGGGATCGTTGCATCTGACCGACCCCGATCGTCCGCTCGAGACCGGAGTCGAGGTCCGCGCCCAGCCGGCCGGCAAGAAGGTCGGCAAGCTGAGCCTCCTGTCGGGCGGTGAACGCTCCCTCGCCGCCCTGGCGTTCCTGTTCGCCGTCTTCCGTGCCCGTCCGAGTCCGTTCTACGTGCTCGACGAGGTCGAAGCGGCCTTGGACGACGCCAACCTGCGCCGGTTCCTGCGTCTGGTGGATGGCCTTCGCTCGTCGGCGCAGCTCGTCGTCATCACCCACCAGCAACAGACGATGGAAGCCGCCGATATCCTGTACGGGGTCACCATGGAGCCCGGCGAGTCCTCCAAGGTGATCGCCAAGCGGATGCAATCCGTCGACGCCTGAACAGCCTGGAGACCCCATGGAGTTGACGCAGTTCCTCATCGTGATCGTCGTGGTCGCGGTCCTCGTCGCCGGAGCCGTCGCCGTCCGCGCGCGGTCGAGGTCGGCGGGTCCTCCGCCTCCCGCGGCACGGCCCGTGGCCGGCGGGCTCCGTCCGAAGCTGGCCAAGACCCGCTCGGCGCTGGCCGGGGTCTTCCGCCGCGGCGCGCTCGACGAGGCCTTCTGGGCGGAACTGGAGGAGGCCCTGATCGCCGCCGACGTCGGGGTCGACACGGCGGGTGGGCTCGTCGAGGAGGTGCGGCGATCGTCACCCGGGGACGCCGACGAGGCCCGGTCGCGCCTCGAAGAGGCGATCGTGGAGCTCCTCGCGGACCGGGATCGGGCCTTTCGCCTGGAGGGGAACCCGGCCGTCGTGCTGGTGGTGGGTGTCAACGGCACCGGCAAGACCACGACGATCGCCAAGATCGCCAAGCGTCTCGTCGACGAGGGACATGGCGTGGTGTTGGCTGCGGCCGACACGTTCCGTGCTGCGGCGGTCGAGCAGCTCCGTACCTGGGGGGAACGGATCGGCGTCCCCGTCGTTGCGGGCGCCTCGGGGGCCGACCCGGCCGCGGTCGCGTACGACGGCCTGGCCAGATCCCGCGACGTGGGCGCCGACGTCCTGATGGTCGACACCGCGGGACGCCTCCAGTCGAAATCCAACCTCATGGACGAGCTGGCGAAGATCAAGCGGGTGCTGGAGAAGGACGGCGGCGTCGTCGGAGAGGTGCTCCTCGTGCTCGATGGGACGACGGGCCAGAACGGGATCGCCCAGGCCGAGGCCTTCCGGGCGGCCGTCGACGTGACGGGTCTGGTGATCACGAAGCTCGACGGAACGGCGAGGGGCGGGGTGGCCGTGGCGGTCGAGCGGAGCCTCGGCATCCCGGTCAAGTTCATCGGTGTGGGAGAAGCCATGGACGACCTTGTTCCCTTCGAGCCGCAACCGTTCGTCGAAGCCCTTCTCGAACCGTAGGAGCGCCCATGGATCCGAACGATCGACGCCGTATGGACGATGCACGTGACGCGGCGACCCGTGCCTACGCACCGTACTCGGGCTTCCGCGTCGGGGCGCTGGCGGTGGCCGCCGACGGCGCCGAGTACCTCGGCGCGAACGTGGAGAACGCCGCGTTCCCGTCGTCGATCTGTGCCGAGGCCAACGCCATCACCACGGCGGTGGCGAACGGCGCCCGCCGGATCGAAGCGGTCTACGTGACCTGCCTGGACGATCCCGGATGCACGCCGTGTGGGAACTGTCGGCAGATCATGCGCGAGTTCGGCGTCGAACGGGTGATCCTCGACGGGCCCGGTGGGGAGGTGCAGGTGCTCGGCCTCGACGAGCTGCTCCCACGGTCCTTCGGTCCCGATTCCCTCGGATCGCCCCGAACATCGTCGTGACCACGACGGTCCACGACATCCGAAGTGACCGACGCGGCGTCGACCGCGTCGAACACATGACCGATCCCACACGACACGGAAGAAGGGCCACCACCATGACCGGATCACACCCACCCAGGAACCGCCATCGACTCGTGGCGCTCGTTGCCGCGGTCGTCCTCGTCGCCGCCGCATGCTCCAGCCAGAGCGGGTCGGAGACCACGGTCCGTCCGTTCTCCGACATCCAGTCGAGCGACATCACCTTCGGTCTCGACGACCGTGGACTGGGCGAGATGGTGGTCGACACCTCGGCGGCGGCCGTCTGTTCGATCGCCTGGGGGGAGACCGAGGCCCTCGGCAATCTCAACACCGACCTCGACATGGCCGGCACCGGACACACCGAGCATCACGTGGTGCTCCCCGGCGCCGAACCGGGCAAGACCTACTTCTATCGCCTGCAGGGCACCACTGCCGACGGCTCCCTCTTCCAGTCCGAACTGCGGACCTTCACGCTTCCCGAGGCCGACGCGTCGGCTCCCGGAACCGAACGCGTGAACCTGGCGGAAGGATCCACCGTGCTCGAAGTGAGCTCCGAGTTCTCGCCTGCGTGGGCCGGGGAGAACGCCGTCGACGGTGACCTGTCGACCGAGTGGGCGACCGCCGGCAGCGGCGACGACGCCTACATCGTGATCGACTTGGGTGAGGAGCAGGCCATCTCCGGGGTCGAGTTCCTGACCCGATCGATGGGCGACGGTACGGCCACCACGACCGAGTTCACCGTCACCGTCGACGACGGCGAGACCTTCGGCCCCTTCCCGGCCTCGGCCCCCGGCGCACCGGAGGTCGCGGCGCTGGAGACGACCGGCCGGGTGTTCCGCTTCGATGTGGCCGCCTCGACCGGCGGCAACACGGGCGCCATCGAAGTGATGGTCTACGCCGCCAACTGACCGAACCCCGGCGACCACGGCGGCGCCGATCGAGCCGCTCTCGCCGCCGGGGTCGTGGGACGGGTCAGTTCCCGCGCTCGCGGAGGGCGTCGATGAGCTTCGGGAGGACCTGATGCACGTCGCCGACGATGCCCAGGTCGGCGATCCCGAAGATGGGTGCCTCGGGATCCTTGTTGATGGCGATGATGATCGAGGAGTCCTTCATCCCGACCACGTGCTGCATCGCTCCCGAGATGCCGGCCGCGATGTAGATCTTCGGCTTGACGGTCTTGCCCGTCTGGCCCACTTGCAGCGAGTACGGCACCCATCCGGCGTCGACGACGGCCCGGGTGGCGCCGACCGCGCCGCCCAAGAGCTCGGCCAGCTCGTTGACGATCTTGAACCGCTCCGCGTCGCCGAGTCCACGGCCGCCCGAGACCACGATCTCCGCGGCTTCCAGGTCCGGACCCTCGGAAGGTTCCTCGTGGCGTTCGAGGACCTGGACGGCGCCGGAATGGCCGACGTCGGGCATCGTCACCGGCACCACCGTCGGGGCGGAACCACCGGTCGGCTCGGCCGTGAACGCCTTCGAGCGGACGACGACGATCGCCGGATCGTCGGCGGTGATCGCCTTCACGACCCGCAGCGTCCCACCCAGGATCTCGGTCACGACGGCCTGGCCCTCGTCCTCCGAGATCACGTCGAGGGCGTTGGACGCCACCGGACGGTTCATCCGGGCGCTGAGCCGGCCGGCCACGTCCCGATCCAGGTTGCCCATCCCGAACAGGACGGCCTTGGCGTCGCCGACGAGGTCGGCCAGCGCGGCCGCGGCGGGGGCCGCCGCGAGCGTGTCGCCCGGATCGAGATGATGGACCTCCGAGGCGCCATGCGCGCCGAGCTCGGCGAACGCTTCGGCGCTGCCCGCGCCCACATGGAAGACCACGGCCTCGCCGTACTCCCGGGCCTTGGCGAGCAGCTCGAGAGCCGAAGCTGCCGGCCGGCCGTGATGCTCTTCGCTGAAAACCCAGACCTTCATGTCAGACCACCTTCGCCTGTTCGAGGAGCTCGAGGATCTTGCGGTAGGCCTCCCCGTCGTCTTCGACGATCTCGCCCGCCTGGCGGGCCGGGACGGGCGTGACCGAGCGGACGTACTGGGCCGAACCGGCGGCGCCGACCTCGGCGGCGTCGAAGCCGAGATCGGCGGCGGTGAGTTGCTCGACCGGCTTCTGCTTGGCCTGCATGATGCCCTTGAAGGTCGGGTATCGGGGTTCGACGACCCCGGCGGTGACGGTGAGGACCGCAGGCAACGTCGCTTCGACCTCGTCGTAGCCGTCGGGGGTCTGGCGGTGGATGCGGATCGTGTCACCGTCGTGTTCGACGGCCTTGGCGAAGGTCAACGCCGGAGCCCCGAGGAGCTCGGCGAGCTGCTGGGGGAGGACCCCGGCCGATCCGTCGGTCGATTCGGTCCCGGCGATGACGAGGTCGAACCCTTCCTGCTCGATGGCGCGAGCGAGGACCTTCGCGGTGACGAGGGCGTCGGAGCCCTTGAGGGCGGGATCGCTCACGATCACCGCCTTGTCGGCGCCCATGGCGAGGGCCTGGCGGATGCCTTGGAGGTTCCCCGCCGGGGACATGGAGAACAGGGTCACCGACCCTTCGGACGCCTCCGCGAGCTGGAGAGCGATCTCGACGCCGTACCGATCGGTGTCGTCGAGGACCTGGTCGTCGGGACGGACGACCCAGTGGTGTTCGGGATCCAGCTCGTAGGGCGTGGCCGGGTCAGGGATCTGCTTGGCACAGACCGCGATCTTCATGGCGTCGACGCTCCTTGAATCGGGGTGCCCGCGATGTTACGGACACCGAGTCGCTCAGCAAAAAGCACCCGGCGGGCTCAGGGGCCCGCCAGACGGGGAAGGAGCGCATCCAGCACCGCGGTGATCTTGGCCTTGGCTCGAGCGGCGGTCTCGGTCACCTCCTCGTGCGACAGCGGCACCGGGGAGATGCCGGCGGCCAGGTTCGTGACCAAGGAGATCCCGCCCACGTCGACGTCCATGTGTCGGAGGGCGATCGTCTCGGGTACGGTCGACATGCCGACCAGGTCACCGCCGGCGCGTTTGACCATCTGGATCTCCGCCGGCGTCTCGTACGAGGGACCCAGCATCCAGGCGTACACCCCCTCCCGATGGCGCAGGCCCGCCTCGGCGAACACCTCGGCCAGCAGGGACCGAAGCTGCGGCGAGTAGGCCGCCGAGAGGTCCGGGAACCGGGGCCCGAGCCGATCGTCGTTGGGCCCGACCAGCGGGTTGCGGCCCGTCAGGTTGAGATGGTCGCGGATCACCACCAGGTCCCCGGGTTCGAGATCGTCGGCGACCCCTCCGGCGGCATTGGTGAGGACGACGCGGCGGCACCCCGACAGGGCCGCGGTGCGGACCGCGAACACGACGTCGTCGAGGTCCCAACCTTCGTAGGCGTGGACCCTGCCGGCGAGGACGAGCACGTTGCCGTCGGCGAACGGGACCGAGTAGAGCTCGCCGGCGTGCCCCTCGACCCGGGGGACGGGGAAGTGGGGGACCGACCGGTAGGGGACCTCGATGGCCCCTTCGAGGCCGCGGGCGTACTCGCTCAGACCCGACCCGAGGACGACGGCGGCGTCGTGGCGGTCCCGTCCCGTCTCCCGCGCGACGAACCTGGCCGCCTCCTCGAGTCGGTCGTAGACGCTCATCGCACCTCTCCGAGCACCAGTCTCGCCGCCGGTGGAGCCTCGTCGGCGAACTCCCAGGCGGTCTCGAGCAGCTCGAGGCAACCGTCGAGGCGCTCCCGGTCGTTCCAGCCGACGGTGGCGAGCGAGGAGCCCGCTTCCACCCGGTCGCCCACCTTGGCATGCAGGGTGATCCCCACCGCGGGATCGATCCGGTCCTCCTTCCTGCTCCGACCGGCGCCCAGGCGGACCGCCGCCCAGCCGACCGTGAGGGCGTCGCAGCGGGTCACGTAGCCCGAACGGGACGCCACGACCTCGTGGAGATGGTCGGGAGCGGGAAGGAGGGCGGGATCGTCCACGACGTCGGGGTTCCCACCTTGCGCGGCGACGACCTGCCGGAACCTGTCGACGGCCGCACCCGACGAGAGGGCGACCTCGAGACGGTCGCGGGCGGCGGAGCGGTCGGGGGCGACGCCCCCCAGGAGGAGCATCTCCTCGGCGAGCAGCATCGTGACGGAGACGAGATCGGGAGGACCTCCCCCGCGAAGCACCTGGATCGACTCTCTGATCTCGTTGGCGTTGCCGACCTCGTACCCGAGGGGCTGGTCCATGGCGGTGAGGTGGGCGACGACCTTGGTGCCGTGGGCGGCACCGATGTCGACCATCGTGCGGGCCAGCGTCTCGGCGTCGCCCAGGTCCTTCATGAACGCACCGGAGCCGACCTTGACGTCGAGAACGAGCGCGTCGAGATCCTCGGCGAGCTTCTTGGACATGATCGACGATGCGATCAGCGGGATGGACGGGACCGTGGCGGTGGCGTCACGCAGGGCGTAGATCTTGCGGTCGGCAGGAACCAGCGACTCGGACTGGCCGGCCAGCACGATGCCGATGTCGGCGAGCTGGGCGACGAACTCGTCGGCAGTGAACGAGGTGGAGAACCCCGGGATCGATTCCAACTTGTCGAGCGTGCCGCCGGTGTGGCCGAGCCCTCGCCCCGACATCATCGGGACGGCGACGCCGCACGCGGCGACGAGCGGAGCCAGCGGGATCGAGACCTTGTCGCCGACGCCACCGGTCGAATGCTTGTCCACCTTGGGGGCGGCGATGGACGAGAGGTCCAGGACGTCGCCCGAATGCAACATGGCCTCGGTCCATGCGGCGAGCTCGTCGGAGCTCAGCCCTCGGCACACGACCGCCATCAGGAACGCCGACATCTGGTAGTCGGGGATCGTGCCCTTCGTGTACCCGTCGATCACCCATCTCAGCTCGTCGGCGTCGAGCGTTCCGCCGTCGCGCTTCCTCGCGATCAGCTCGGGCATGGAGTACTCGGCCACGGCACCTCCGGTCGTCGGTATCGGACCCCAGTATCGCACCGATGGGTGCGCCTCCCGGTGTCTCGGCCCCTCCGGTCCTCGTCCGGCGGCGCACGCCCGCGCCGGCGGTCACGAACGGCGGGCCGGCCTCCGACCCCGGCGCGCCGGCGCGTCGGCGACGCGGCCATCGAGGACCGTCACCCCTTCGGCTCGGAGCCGTTCGGCATGGTCGGTCTCCTTCCCCGGCACGAGACGGCCCGAGGCGGTCACGACCCGCCACCACGGAAGCCCCACCGCGCCACGCAGGAGGTTGCCGACGGCGCGAGCGGCCCCCGGGAAGCCCGCCTCGGCGGCGACCTCTCCGTAGCTGAGGACCTCGCCGGGCCCGGTGCGTTCGAGCACGGCTCGCACCGCCGCCTCGAAGTCCGGTGCCGGTGTCACAGGGTCCCGAAGAGCCGATCCCCCATGTCGCCGAGGCCGGGAACGATGTAGTAGCGATCGTTGAGTTCCCGGTCGTGGGCTGCGGCGACGATGTGGACGTCGGGATGCTCCTCGTACATCCGCTTGACCCCCTCGGGGGCGGTGACCACGCACAAGGCGGTGATGTCGGTGGCTCCCGATGCCTTCACCTTCGACACCGCCCACGACAGCGAGCCTCCGGTGGCGAGCATCGGTTCGAGGATGAGGACGGTCGCCCCGGACAGGTCGGGGAGCTTGGCGTAGTACTCCTGCGGGGTTGCGGTCTCCTCGTCACGTTGCACCCCGGCGAAGCCGACCTTGACGTGCGGGATGGTCTCGAGGACCGCGTCGAGCATCCCGAGTCCCGCCCGGAGCACGGCCACGGCGACGACGTTGCCGACCTCGTACCCGACGGTCGTCTCCAACGGCGTCTCGATGGTCGTCTGGGTCAACGGGAGGCGTTTGGTCGCTTCGAGCACCAGCGTGTAGGTGAGGCCCTTGGCGGCGAGACGGAAGGCCTCCGGCGGCGTCTGCTTGTTCCTCAGGACGCTGAGGTAGTGCCGGGCGAGGGGATGGTCGATTACGGTGAGATTCATGCGGACCAGGCTATCAGCCCTCTTCGCCCCCCGGTCGGAGGGAGCGTCGGGGCCGCGTCCACGATCGTCGGGTCCGTGGTTCTGGGCCACCGTGATCGGGGTGACGGTCACCCTCGCGCTCGCCGTTCCCCTCTGGGCCGAGGGCATCGGCGGCGGGGGCGATCTCGGCCCGGGCCTGCCGACGGCGGGAACGGACTACCGGGCCTTCGCTCGCGCCGGCGAGCTCGTCTGGGAAGGCCGCGGCGACCTGCTCTACGACCATGACGCCTACGCAGGGATCGAGGCGTCGGAGTTCCGCTCCCTGCCGCCGTTCGCGGTGATGATGGTGCCCTTCGGGCTGCTGCCGCCGGGCGTCGGTTACCTGATCTGGTCCCTCGGGTCGGTCGCCGCGTTCGTGATGGCGGCGCGGCTCCTCCGCCTGCCGCTCGCCTTCCCGATCGTCGCCGGTGTCGGGGCGACCGGGTTCATGCAGCTATGGACCGGTCAGGTGGCGTGGTTCTCTCTGCTGGCGTTCGCCGTCGCGTACCGTCTGGCCGGGACCGGACGGCACGAGCGGCCGTCCTTCGGGTTCGTCGCGTTGTACAAGCCGCAGCTCGTGGCGGGCTTCGCGGGATGGTGGGTGGCCGCAGGATCGGGTCGCCGTCCTCGATGGTGGGCCGACCTGGGGGTGATCGTCGCCGGAGCGGCCCTGACGGCCGTGGCGCTCCCGGAGGCGTGGAGCGGATGGCTCCGTCTCGTCGGCGGGATCCTGCAGACGCCGGGGGAGGACGTCCTGGCCCTCGACCGCGTCCAGTTCTCGTTGCCGGCCATGTGGCGGCTCGCCCTCGGGGCCGGAGCCCCGGCGCGGATCGCGACCCTCGTGTCGTACCTCGTCGTCGCCGTTGCGGCCGTGTGGGTGCTGGCCCGTCTCGCCGATCGGCCCCGCCTGGCCGTCGGGATGGCGGTCTACGCCGGGCTCGTCGCGTCGCCGCACCTGCTGGGCTACGACCTGGCCCTCCTGCTGGTGCCCTTCGCCGCGGTGTGGCACGACCTGCCGCAGCGGCGGCCCCTGTGGGCGAGCTCGGCGGCGGTCCTGGCGGCGTTGGCGACGATCTCGCCGATCGCCACCGATGTGCAGGTCGCGGCCTGGGGCCGGGCCGTGGCGATCGGGCCGCTGGCACTGGTGGCGACCGGCGTCGTGCTGGCGACGGCGGTCCGCGCCGAGGCCCGGCAGGGCGACGCCGCGGCATAGACTGAACCCGATGTTCGAGACGCTCAACGCCAGGCTCAACGACACCTTCGCGCGGCTCCGAGGCAAGGGGAGGCTCTCCGAAGCCGACGTCGACGCCGCCCTGCGGGAGGTCCGCATCGCCCTCCTCGAGGCCGACGTCAACGTGTCGGTGGTGAAGTCGTTCCTCGCCCGGGTGAAGGAGCGGGCCATCGGGGCCGAGGTGACCAAGAGCCTCACCCCCGGCCAGCAGGTCATCAAGATCGTGCACGAGGAGCTCGTGGTCACCCTCGGCGCCGAGCGCGTCCCGCTGGTCCGACCCGCCGCGCCGCCGCTGGTCGTGCTCATGGCCGGTCTGCAGGGCTCCGGCAAGACGACGACCGCGGCCAAGCTGGCCAAGCACCTCAAGGGCAAGGGGAAGCGGCCGCTGCTGGTCGCCGCCGACCTCCAGCGCCCGGCCGCCATCGACCAGCTCGAGGCGCTCGGTCGACGGATCGACGTCCCCGTGTACGCGGACCGCAAGGGCAAGGCCCCGAAGGTCGTCAAGGCCGCCCTCAAGCACGCCCGCGCCGAGGGACGCAACGTCGTGATCGTCGATACGGCGGGCAGGCTGCAGATCGACGAGGACCTCATGAAGGAGCTCGCCGCGGTCCGCAAGGTGGCGGATCCCGACGAGGTGCTGCTCGTGGTCGATGCCATGACCGGTCAGGAGGCCGTCAACGTGGCCAAGGGCTTCCTCGAGTACACGGACCTCACGGGCCTCGTGATGACCAAGCTCGACGGCGACGCCCGAGGCGGGGCGGCGATCTCGGCCAGGGAGGTGACGGGCCGGCCCATCAAGTTCGTGGGGGTCGGCGAGGGCCTCGACGAGCTCGACGTGTTCCATCCCGACCGGATGGCGTCACGCATCTTGGGCATGGGCGACGTCATGACCCTCATCGAGAAGGCCGAGCAGGCCTACGACCAGGAGGAGGCGCTCAAGGCGGCGGCCAAGATGCGCGACGCGTCGTTCGATCTCGAGGACTTCCTCGAACAGTTCCAGCAGCTCAAGAAGATGGGGCCGTTGCAGCAGCTCGTTAGTATGCTGCCCGGCGCCGGAGCCGCGCTGGGTGACGTGCAGATCGACGAGCGCCAACTGGCGCGGGTCGAAGCGATCATCCGGTCGATGACCCGAGAGGAGCGACGCAACCCGAAGCTCATCAACGGGAGCCGCAAGCGGCGGATCGCCGCCGGGTCGGGGACCAGGCCGCAGGACGTCAACGCCGTCCTCAAGCAGTTCTCCGAAGCGCAGAAGATGATGAAGGCGTTCGCCGGAGGGAAGAGCCCCATCCCGGGGCTCTCGATCCCGGGGACGCGCCGAAAGAAGAGGTGAACATGTCGGTGAAGATCCGCCTGACGCGGATGGGGAAGAAGAAGCAGCCGAGCTACCGCGTGGTCGTGGTGGATTCCCGCCGTCCCCGCGACGGCCGGTACATCGAGCAGATCGGGCGGTACGACCCCCGTCAGGAGCCGTCGCTGGTCGAGATCGACAACGAGAAGGCGCTGGCCTGGCTCCGCAACGGCGCCCAGCCGACCGACCGTGCCCGCAAGCTCTTGGAGATCTCCGGGGCCTGGACCCAGTTCAAGGTCGCCAAGGGCGAGATCCACACCATCGACGTGACGCCGGCCGAGGCCGAGGAGGAGCCCGCCGCCGAAGCGCCCTCCGAAGCGCCCTCCGAGGAGGTCGCCGAGGCCGGGGACACGACCGAGGCTTCCGGACCGGAACCGACCGAGGACCACGAGCCGGCCGAACCGGACGCGGCCGATGCCGAAGGAGCCGAAGGATGAAGCAAGGCGAGATCGTCGACAGGGTCGTCACCTACGTCGTCAAGGAGATCGTCGACGACGCCGATGCCGTCGAGGTCGAGATCGTGGCCGACGGCCAGGACGCCGTCGTCGCCGAGGTGCGTACCGCCAAGCCCGACATGGGCCGGGTCATCGGCCGGCGGGGACGGGTCGCTCGAGCGATCCGCACCGTCGCCGGAGCCGCCGGGGACGAGGAGGGCGTCGCCGTCGACGTCGAGTTCCTCGACTGACGGCGACCCGATGGCCCACTCCGTCGGCGGCGGCCCCGGCGCCTCCGAGGACCGGGTGCCTGTCGGCTACATCCGCCGAGCCCACGGGATCCGCGGTGCCGTCGTCGTTCGCCCGACGACCGACGCGCCCGACCGGCGGTTCAGGCCCGGGGCGGCGTTCGACACCGACCGCGGTCGGCTCGAGATCGCTTCGGTCGCGCCACACAAGGACGGGCTCGTCGTGACCTTCGTCGGGATCGTCGATCGTGCCGCCGCCGAGGAGCTTCGAGGTACGAGCCTGACCATCGCCCCGTCCGAGCGGAGGGAGTTGGCGTCGGGCGAGTACTGGCCCGACGAGCTGGTCGGCTGCCGGGTCGACGCGCCCGACGGTTCGATGCTCGGTTCGGTCGCCGACGTCGTCGTCGGCGCGGCCCAGGACCGACTCGTCGTCCGGACCCTCGACGGCCGGGCGGTCGAGGTGCCGTTCGTCGATGCCTTGGTTCCCGACGTCGACGTCTCGGCCCGTCGCATCGTCGTCGACGCGCCGGAGGGGCTCTTCGAGGCCCAGTGAGGCCGCGCCGGGCCTCCGTGCGTCGCCGCCGTAGAATCGGCTCATGCCGTACACGCCGAAGAACCACGTGAGGATCGTCACGGCGACCTCGTTGTTCGACGGCCACGACGCCGCCATCAACATCATGCGGCGGATCTTGCAGGCCTCCGGCGCCGAGGTCATCCATCTCGGCCACGATCGGTCCGCGGCGGAGATCGTTCAAGCGGCCCTCGACGAGGACGTCCAAGCCGTGGCCGTGACCTCCTACCAGGGCGGCCACATGGAGTTCTTCTCCTACGTCCGGGAGCTCCTCGACGCCGCCGGTGCCGGCCACGTCCGGGTGTTCGGCGGTGGGGGCGGCACCATCCTCCCGGAGGAGGCCGCGGAACTCGAACGGCGAGGCGTGGCCAGGATCTACGGGCCCGACGAGGGCCGCCGGATGGGGCTCCAGGGGATGATCGACGACCTGCTGTCCCGCGCCGACTTCCCCGTGGGTGACCTCGAAGGCGTCACGGTCGACGACCTCGCCCAGGACCGGTACGCCCTCGGTCGCGCCATCTCGGCGGCGGAGAACGACCCGGACGCCCACGCCCGGTTCCTCGAGCAGGCCCGGTCCATCGCCGACGACAGCCACGCCCCGGTCGTGGGGATCACCGGCACCGGTGGGTCGGGGAAGTCGTCGCTCGTCGACGAGCTCGTGCTCCGGTTCGTCCGTGACTTCCCCGATCGGCGGGTCGCGGTCGTGTCGGTGGATCCGTCCCGGCGGCGAACGGGAGGAGCGCTCCTCGGGGATCGGATCCGGATGAACGCGGTGTTCGGTCCGCGCACCTTCATGCGATCCCTGGCGACCCGCCAGGCGAACCTGGCACTGTCGCCGCACGTGGCCGACGCCGTCGCGCTCGTCAAGGCCGCCGGCTACGACCTCGTGTTCCTCGAGACGTCGGGGATCGGTCAGTCCGACACCGAGATCGTCGATCACTCCGACCTGTCGGTGTACGTGATGACCCCCGAGTACGGCGCCGCTTCCCAGCTCGAGAAGATCGACATGCTCGACTTCGCCGACCTCATCGCCATCAACAAGGCGGACCGGCGAGGCGCCGACGACGCCCTGCGGGACGTCAGGAAGCAGTACCGGCGCAACCGGGTCGCCTTCGACCTCGACGACGCCGACGTGCCGGTCTACGCGACGATCGCCTCGCACTTCAACGACCCCGGCGTCAACGCCTTCTACCGGGCGCTGATGACGAAGGTCGATGCGGTCACGCCGCTGGACCTGTCCCCGCGCGGCTCCCTCCCCGGCGACCGTTCCGGGGGCCACGGCATCATCCCCCGGTCGAGGGTTCGGTACCTGTCCGAGATCGCCGAGACGATCCGTTCCGACGTCGCCGCCGTCGAGCAGGAGGCGGCGCTCGCCGATCAGCTGCAGGCGATCGAGACGACGATGGGACTCTCGGCCGATCCCGAGTTGACGGATCGTCTCGCCGCGACGGCCGAGGCGATCCGGGCGCGACTGGCGCCGGCCACCCTCGAGGTCCTCGACGGCTGGGACGACCGTGCCGGACGGTACCGCGACGATCGCTACGTCTACGAGGTTCGCGGCCGACCCGTCGAGGTCGAGACCCACGCGACGACCTTGTCGGGGACCAGGATCCCGAAGGTGGCGCCTCCACGGTACGGTTCCTGGGGCGATCGGGTCCGATGGGCCGCCCATGAGAACTACCCGGGCTCGTACCCGTTCACCGCCGGGGTCTACCCCTTCAAGCGCACCGCGGAGGAACCGACGAGGATGTTCGCCGGGGAAGGCGGACCCGAGCAGACCAACCGGCGCTTCCACTTCCTCGCCGAAGGCATGCCCACCGTGCGGCTGTCGACGGCGTTCGACTCGGTGACGTTGTACGGAGAGGATCCTCAGCGCCGACCCGACGTGTACGGGAAGATCGGCAACTCGGGGGTCTCGGTCGCCAGTCTCGATGACGCCAAGAAGCTGTACTCGGGGTTCGACCTCCTGTCGCCGAGGACGTCGGTGTCGATGACGATCAACGGCCCGGCGCCGATGATGCTGGCGTTCTTCCTGAACGCCGCGATCGACCAGGCATGTGAGGCCTACATCGTCCGTCACGGCCTCGAGGCGGAGGTCGAGGCGAAGATCGCCGCTCGCTACGAGGACCGGGGGATCCCTCGCCCTCGCTATCACGGAGACCTTCCCGACGGTCACGACGGCCGCGGCCTGATGCTGCTCGGGGTCACCGGCGACGAGGTGCTCGATCGTGACGTCTACGAGCGCATCAAGGCCGACACCGTGGCGAAGGTGCGAGGCACCATCCAAGCCGACATCCTCAAGGAGGATCAGGCCCAGAACACCTGCATCTTCTCGACCGAGTTCGCCCTCCGGATGATGGGCGACATCCAGGGATGGTTCATCGACCACGACGTGCGGAACTTCTACTCGGTGTCCATCTCCGGCTACCACATGGCCGAAGCGGGAGCGAACCCCATCACGCAGCTCGCGTTCACGCTCGCCAACGGGTTCACCTACGTCGAGTACTACCTGGCCAGGGGCTACCCCATCGACGCCTTCGCTCCGAACCTGTCGTTCTTCTTCTCCAACGGGCTCGACGCCGAGTACGCGGTGATCGGTCGGGTGGCGCGACGGATCTGGGCCAAGGCCATGAAGGAGCGCTACGGCGCCGACGAACGTTCCCAGAAGCTCAAGTACCACATCCAGACCTCGGGGCGGGCCCTGCACGCCCAGGAGATCTCGTTCAACGACATCCGAACGACCCTGCAGGCCCTCTACGCCGTGTACGACAACTGCAATTCGCTGCACACCAACGCCTACGACGAAGCGATCACCACCCCCACCGAGGAGTCCGTTCGCCGGGCCCTGGCCATCCAGCTGATCATCAACCGGGAGCTCGGGCTCGCCAAGAACGAGAACCCGCTGCAGGGATCGTTCATCGTCGAGGAGCTCACCGAACTGGTCGAGGAGGCGGTGCTGGCGGAGTTCGATCGCCTCACCGAACGCGGCGGCGTCCTCGGGGCCATGGAGCACATGTACCAGCGGTCGAAGATCCAGGAGGAGTCTCTGCTCTACGAGCGGATGAAGGACTCCGGCGAGCTCCCGATCGTGGGGGTCAACACGTTCCTGTCGCCCGACGGCTCCCCCTTCGTGACGCCCGAAGCGGTCGTGCGGTCCACCGACGAGGACAAGGACCGCCAGATCGCCAACGTCCAGGCGATCCACGAACGCAACGAGAAGGCCGCCGCCGATGCCCTCGCCGAACTCCAGCGCGTCGCCGTTGCCGGAGGCAACACCTTCGCCGCCATCATGGAGGCGGCCAAGGTCTGCACCATCGGCCAGATCTCGCATGCGTTGTACGCCGTCGGCGGGCGCTACCGCCGGAACATGTGACCACGATGCGGCGGGTGGCCGTGGTCGGGGCCGTGGCGGGGCTCCTCGTCGTGGCGGGATGTGCCGCCCGGCGAGGCTCGTCGCCGGGGCCCGAGAGCTCGACGACGCCGGTGACCGCCGGATCATGGACGGTGGTCTCACCGCCATGTGCGCGGGCGGGGGAGTGGGGTGCGTGCCCGGTCGACGGCTACCCCGACCGACCCTACGACGTGCGGCTCCCGGCCGGCTACGACCCGACGGTCGCGGCACCGGTCGTGATCGTGCTCCACGGAGGCGGCGGATCGGCCATCGACGCCGAGACCATGACCTGTCCGGATGGTGACCGTGACGGCGCCGACTGCCTGCAGGCGTTGGGCGACGACGAGGGGTTCATCACGGTGTTCCCCAACGGGAGCGGCTTCCCGCCGTTGCGGCGTCTCCGGACGTGGAACGCAGGCGGTGGCAAGGACGGTTGGAACTGCACGTCGGGCCGGGCCTGTGCCGAGGGCATCGACGACATGGCCTATCTCGACGCCGTCGTCGACGACCTCGGCGACCGGTTCCATGTCGACCGGGGTCGGCTCTACGCGGTGGGTCTGTCCAACGGCGCCGCGCTCGCCCACCGGCTCGCCTGTGAACGGGCGGGGACGGTGGCGGCGATCGTCGCCGTCGCCGGCTCCAACCAGTACTCGACGACCGCGACCTGCGCCCCCTCCGAACCGGTGGCGGTGATGCAGGTCCACGGCACCGACGACCCGTGCTGGACCTACGAGACGTCGGGCCGGGCGTGCATCGACCGCACCGGCCGGAAACTGGGAGCGGTCGAGAGCGTCGAAGGATGGGCCGAGCGTCTCGGCTGCACCTCGGAGACCACCTCGCGGTTCCCCGATCCGGTCGATGACGGGACGTCCACGTCGGCGCGGACGTGGACGGGTTGCGACGGCGGCGCGGAGGTCGTCCTGGCGACGGTCGTCGGTGGCGGTCACACCTGGCCCGACGGTGATCCGGCCCTCTCCGAACGGGTCGTCGGCGCGACGACCCGGGACTGGGGCAACGAGGTCGTCTGGGCGTTCCTGGCGCGATTCGCGGTCGATCGATGAGCGCCCCCAACGGTCGGTGGGTGGTCGTCGTGGCCGTCGCCGTCGTGCTCGCGGTCGGATGCGTCCCGACCGGCACCGCCGAACCGGTCGACGTCTCCGGGATCGAGCTCCAGGGCCACCGGGGTGCCCGAGGTCTGCGCCCGGAGAACACGCTTCCCTCCTTCGAGACGGCCCTGGATCTGGGCGTCGACACCCTCGAGCTCGACATGCATCTGACCGCCGACGGCGTCGTCGTGGTGTGGCACGACGACCGCATCGAGCCCGACAAGTGCCGTCTGGTCGGGAACCTCGATCCGTCGCCGCCGGATCCGGTCGACCGTCCGCGGATCGCCGAGCTGACGGCCGCCCAGGTCGCCGGGTACCGATGCGACCTGAACCCCGACCCGGATCGGTTCCCCGATCAACGACCCGAGCCGACGGCCCTCGCCGGAGACGACTACGGGATCCCGACCCTGGCGGAGGTCTTCGAGTTCGTCGCGGGCTACGCGGCGGCTCCCGACAAGACCGCGGGACAGCGCGAACGTGCGGCCCAGGTCGGGTTCAACATCGAGACCAAACGCGACCCGTCGGATCCCGGCGCCATCGGCGACGGATTCGACGGATCCTCGGCCGGTCCCTTCGAGCTCGCCGTGCTCGAGGCGGTCGACGCGGCAGGGGTCGCCGACCGTGTCACGATCCAGAGCTTCGACCACCGGTCGCTGTGGACGCTCCACGAGCTCCGGCCCGAGCTGAGCCTGGCGGCGCTCACCCGACGCGGTGACCGTGTCGACGTGACCGATCTGGCGAGGCGCGGAGCGACGATCTGGTCTCCGGATCGGCGAGTGGTGGACGCCGACGCCGTCGCCCTCGCCCATGACGCCGGGCTTCGGGTTATCCCCTGGACCGTCAACGACGCCGGCGAGGCCCGGGCGCTGATCTCCGTCGGGGTCGACGGGATCATCACCGACCGGCCGGACCGGTTCACCCGCTGAGGGTGCACCCGGCCTCGCCCGGTAGGAGCGCACGGGCCAGGATCCGGTAGGTCGATCCCGCCTCCTCCCAGACGGTGACCTGGGTGGCGGCGGAGAAGACGTCGACGAGTTCGGCGGCCGTCGGACCCTCGTACACCGTGCAGGCCCAGCCGGAAGGCTCGACGGGACCGACCTCGGCGGGACGCTGCGGGAGCGGCCAGGGACGCACGTCCGGGAACTCGGGATCGGCGGCACCCTCGGCGACGTGGACGAGGAGGCGGTCGACGGGGAAGGGCTCGGCGTCTCCCGCGGCGGCGGCCTCGTCGAGCACCTCGAGGAGCTCGGTCAGGAGCTCCACCCGGCGATCGTTCGGCTCGACGAGCCCGAGGGCGTAGACGGCGAACACGTGCGGCCCGGTCGCGTCCCGATAGGTGACGACCTCGGTGGTGGCGTCGGCGACCCGATCGGCGGCATCGTCGTTGCGCAGCTCGGAGAACCCTGGGAAGCCGATCTCGTCGACGAGGCGCCGGATCCTTCCCATGGTGGCGTCGTCGATCCGGACCACCAGGGAGGGAGCCAGCATGGGGCCGGGGTAGATCGTCGGGACGGGTCCTTCGAAGATCAGCCGGCCGTCCGCCAGCAGCACGTACCGGGGGCCTCGGCCGACCAGGTACTCGACGGGAACGAACCCGCCTTCGGACGTGACCGTCAGCATCGGGGCACCGGGAGGAGGGGTGGTCGTCGGTCGACCGCCCGTCGGGAGGGCGCAGGCCGAGATGAGGGCCACGAGGGCGAGGGTGACGGCGATCGTCCGCTTCATGGTGCTTCGACGCCGCCGGGGCGGGTCGCGGTTCCCATCGCGTCCGGGCCGCGGCGCTCCCGCCGAGGGAACCCGGGACGTCGGCGGTACCCTCGGTGGGTCGTGTTCGTGGTCGTGTCCTTCGCGGTGGCGGCGCTGGCGTGGGCCGTCGCCGGGCTCTCGAGGCGGGCCGTCGCCATCGCCACCGGGGCCGGTGCGGCGCTGCTGGTCGGCGCCTCGGTGGCCGGGATCGACGCGTACCCGTGGTCGAACCTGGCCGTCGTCGCCGTGGCCGTGGCGGGCATC
>JALVQZ010000060.1 GCA_027036355.1 Acidimicrobiia bacterium
CCGCGGGTGATGCCGTGGCGGGTGGGCCCGACGTCGATCTGGATGGCGTTGTAGGCGAGGATGTCGGCGGCCTTGCGGACGTGATCCCAGTCGTCGAGCCAGTAGGCGAAGTGGTGGAGGCCGCCGTTGACGCCGGCGACGACGGCGAGGTCGTGCGGGCTGTGGGAGCGTTCCATCCAGGTGCCGATCTGGTGGCCGTCGCCGTCGAGGAGCTGTTCGGTGAGCCGGAAGCCGAGGACGTCCATGTAGAACTTGGTGGCTTCACCGACCTCTTCGGCGGTGACGAGGAGGTGATCCATCCTCGGCGGGGCGATCCCTTTCATCATGGCTTCGGGGATGGGGTGGGGGTTGACGTTGGGGAGGAGCCCGCCGACCCGGGTGACCTCGTGGACGAGTTCCATCTCCTGGCCCGACGGGGTGTCGAAGCGGATCGATTCGCCCTGACCGACGGCTTCACCCTTGGAGACCCGTTCGACGGCGTAGCCGTAGGTCTCGACGGCCTTCTCGAGATCGGCGAGGTCGTCTTCGTGTTCGACCTTGAAGGACATGCGGTCGAGGCCGACGCGGGGGTCGTAGCGGAGGGCGAGGGAATGGTGGTCCTGTTCGTCCCAGCACTTGAGGAACACCTGGTCGTCGGTGCGCTCGACTTCGAGCATGCCGATGACCTCCGTGTAGTAGGCCGTCGCCAGGTCGAGGTCCGGGACCTTGATGTCGACGTGTGAGAGCCTGAGGATGCCCACCGTCCGCCTTTCTCCGTCGGTCGCCCGACCCTACCGAGTCCCCGCCGCCCGAACAAGACGACTTTCCCGTATGACGGAACATGATTCCGCATCGAGGATCATGGGGGTGATGCATCCACGTCAGGGCCGCATCATCGTCCCGCGTCGTCCCGGGCTACGGTTCGGACTTCCCGGCAGCCGGAACATCCGGTAAGGTCCTCGCCATGCCCGGTCCCGAGGAGATGCGCCAGGCGATGGTCGACTACGTCCACGCCACCCACGAGGCCTACGCCAACCGGGCGTCGGTCCTTCCCGCCGCCGTCCGTGGCCGGATGCCCCTGTTCGGTGCGCCGTTCACGGTGGTGGCCGCCGGCGTCCAGAACCTCCACGTGATCGCCACCCGCGAGACGCTCCCGCCGCCGGCGGGTCCCGAGGTCGCCGTCGAGGACCGGATCGAGGCGATGGCGTGGACGGTCCGGTTCTTCGATCCGGTGGTCGAGCCGCGTCTGGGCCTCATCGACGAACAGGTGGGAGCCGCCGGCGAGGAGGTGCGTCGGGTTCTCGGCCTCACCAGCCACCTGTACCACCTGGTGGTCGCCCCCGGCGCAGGTCTGGGCGCCCACCACGCCGGCCATGCGGGAGCCGGGCTCGCCAACGCCCACGCGGCAGCCGCTCAGGACTACGAGACCCTGCGGCGCCTCGGCGCCGACCGGCGGCTCGTCGACGAGATGGAGGGCGCCTTCGTGGCTTCCCTCCCCCGGGCCCATGCCCTGCTGGCGGCGTCCCTGGCCCCGCGGTCGGAGACCCTCGCCGCCCTCGCCGAGGCCCCCGATCCCGATCCGACCGAGGTCCGCCGAGCCGTGCTCGGCGCCCTCCGTACCGAAGGAGCGTGATGTCAGACCAACTGCTCTCGTCGGTGGGCAACGCCCTGCGACTCCTCAAGGCGTTCCGCCACGCCGACCGTGACCTGGGGGTCAGCGAACTGTCCCGCGAACTGGGCCTGGGCAAGAGCACCGTGCACCGGCTCCTGCGGACGCTGACCGCCGAGGGGTTCCTGCGCCAGGACCCCGCCAGCGGCAAGTACCGCCTCGGGCTCGTCCTCGCCGAGCTGGGCGCGGCCGTCACGCTCAACACCGAGTTCCACGCCGCCGCGATCGGGCCGCTCGAAGAGCTGTGGAAGCTCACCGGCGAGACGGTCCAGGTCGCCCACCTCGACCATCGCGAGGTCGTGTACGTGGAGCGGATCGAGTCGTCGCACACGCTGCGGCTCTTCAACGAGGTCGGCCGACGCAACTGGGCTCACTGCACGGGGACGGGCAAGGCGCTGCTGGCGTTCCTCCACGACGACGAGCTCGACGAGATCCTCGACGGCTGGGAGCTCCCGGCGTTGACGCCGCACACGATCACCGACCCCGAGGCGTTGCGCGCCGACCTGGCCCGGGTTCGCGATCGCGGCTACGCCGAGAACGTCAACGAGTCCAACATCGGGGTGGCGTCGGTCGGCGCCCCGATCCGCGACGCGGCCGGGCGGGTCATCGCGGCGGTATCGGCGGCCGGACCGACACTGCGTCTCAACCGCACGTCGCTCGAGAGCCACGCCGGTGCGGTCATGGCCGCCGCCGAAGCCATCTCCCGCAACCTGGGCTGGCGGCCACTCCGCGCCAGGGTGAGGGGGCGGCGATGACCGATCCCGCCGCCGTCGCCGAAGCCCTCTTGGCGGCCCGCGCCAACCGGGTCCCGATCCCGCCGCTCACCGACGCCGACCCGGACCTGACCGCCGACGACGCCTACGCGATCCAGCAGCTCGTCGTGGCCCGGATGCTGGCCGACGGCGACCAGATCGTCGGCTACAAGCTGGGACTCACGTCGGCGCCGATGCAGGAGATGCTGGGAGTCGATCAACCCGACTACGCCCCGGTGCTGGCGTCGATGACCGTCGACGACGGAGCCGTCCTGGAGGCGGCCACGTTCATCCAACCCAAGGCCGAGGCCGAGATCGCCCTCGTCTTGGACCGGCCGCTGCGCGGACCGGGAGTCACGGCCGTCGAAGCTTCCGGGGCGATCGCCGGGGCGGTGGCGGCGATCGAGGTCGTCGACTCGCGCATCGTGGACTGGAGGATCGGCCTGGCCGACACGATCGCCGACCTGGCGTCGTGCGGGACGGTGGTGCTCGGCTCCCGGCTGGTACCGATCGACGGATGGGATCCCCGCCTGATCGGCATGGTCGTCTCCCACAACGGCGCCACCGCCGGCACCGGAGCGGGGGCCGCCGCCTTGGGCGACCCGGTGGCGGCGGTCGCTTGGCTGGCCAACACCCTGGCCCCCCACGGTGTGACGTTGGAGGCCGGCCGGTTCGTGATGACCGGGTCGCTGCATGCCGCGTTCGACGTCGCCGCCGGCGACGTGGTGCGAGCCGAGTTCGACCGCCTCGGTCCGGTGGAGGTGAGGTTCACGTGAAGGAGGAGTCCATGGCCGTCCCTTGCGCCATCGTCGGTTCCGGCAACATCGGCACCGACCTGATGTTCAAGCTGTTGCGCTCCGACGTTCTCGACCTGCGAGCCGTCATCGGGATCGATCCCGACTCGGAGGGCCTGCGGATGGCCAGGGAGCGGGGGCTGGTCGGGACCCCCGAGGGTGTCGACTGGCTGTTCGGCGACGACGCCGGCGACATCGCCATCGTGTTCGAGGCGACGAGCGCCTGGGTGCATCGACAGAACGCTCCCCGTTACGAGGAAGCGGGGATCCGGGCCATCGACCTCACCCCGGCCAAGCTCGGGCCGGCCGTGGTGCCGACGGTCAACCTCGACGAACATCTCGACGCTCCCAACGTCAACATGATCACCTGCGGCGGCCAGGCGACGACGCCGATCGTCGCTGCGGTGCGGTCGGTCACCGACGTGCCCTATGCCGAGATCGTCTCGACGGTCGCCTCCAAGTCGGCCGGCCCGGGGACCCGCCAGAACATCGACGAGTTCACCAAGACGACGTCGTCGTGCCTGGTGGAGGTCGGCGGGGCGGATCACGGCAAGGCGATCATGATCCTGAACCCGGCCGAACCGCCGATCCTGATGCGCAACACCGTGTTCTGCGCCCTGCCGGAGGGCTACGACCCCGACGCCGTCACCGACGCCATCTTGGCGATGGAGAAGGCCGTCGCCGCCTACGTCCCCGGCTATCACCTGACGAGCCCGCCGGTGTTCGACGAAGGGCCGTTCGCCACCCCGGGCGGTCCGGCGGCGGCTCGGGTGATCACGCTGATCGAGGTGGAGGGGGCGGCCGACTACTTCCCGCCGTACGCCGGGAACCTCGACATCATGACCGCCGCGGCGACGAAGGTCGGCGAAGCCGTCGCCCGCCATCTCATGGAGGTGCCCGCATGAGCGCCGTGTTCCGTCTCACCGACTCGACGCTACGGGACGGCTCGCACGCCCTGTCGCATCAGTTCACCGTCGACCAGGTCCGGGCCGTCGTCCGAGGCTTGGACGCCGCCGGGGTGCCGGTCATCGAGGTGTCCCACGGCGACGGACTGGGCGGATCGTCGTTCAACTACGGCTTCTCGGGCACCGACGAGATGCACCTGCTGGCGGCGGCGGTCGACGAGGCCGAACACGCCAAGATCGCCGTGTTGCTGCTCCCGGGGATCGGGATCAAGGAGGATCTGATCAGGGCCCATGCGGTCGGGGCGACGGTGGCCCGGATCGCCACCCACTGCACCGAAGCCGACATCTCCCAGCAGCACATCGGCCTGGCCAAGGAGCTGGGGATGGAGGCCGTCGGGTTCCTGATGATGTCCCACATGACCCCGCCCGAGGCGTTGCTGGAGGAAGCCAAGAAGATGGAGTCCTACGGGGCCGACTGCGTCTACGTGGTCGATTCGGCCGGGGCGATGACGATCGACGACGCCCGCCGCCGGGTGGCGACGTTGAAGGACCACCTGGAGTGCCAGGTCGGGATCCACGCCCACAACAACCTGTCGCTGGCCGTCGCCAACTCGTTGGCCGCCCTCGAGGAGGGCGTCGACCAGGTGGACGGCTGCACGACGGGGTTGGGGGCGGGTGCGGGGAACTGCCCGACGGAGGTGCTGGTGGCCGCCTGCGAACGGTCCGGCTATCAGACCGGGGTGGAACCGATGAGCCTGGTGGACGTCGCCGACGACGTGGTCCGGCCCTTGAAGCCGACCCAGGGGGTGATCGACGGTGACGGCCTGATGCTCGGCTACGCCGGGGTGTACGGGTCGTTCCTGCTGCATGCTCGGCGGGCGGCGGAACGCCACGGGGTCGATTCGAAGGAGATCCTCCTTGAGCTGGGCCGCCGTCAGGTGGTCGGCGGGCAGGAGGACATGATCATCGACGTGGCCGTCGAGTTGGAGCGGCGGGCCGCCGAGGCCCAGGCGTCGCAGCTGTGATGGACGTCGACGCCGCCGCCGACCGGCTCTGGGATGCGATCGGGCGCCGAGAGGCGATCCCGCCGTTGACCGCGGACCTGCCGGAGCTGACCGTGGACGCCGCCTACGCGATCCAGGACGCGGTGGTGGCCCGCTACGAGGCGGCGGGGGATCCGGTCACGGCGCTGAAGCTGGGGTTGACGAGCCGGGCCAAGCAGCTCCAGATGCATGTCACCGAGCCGCTGTACGGCTGGTTGACGGCGTCGATGGCGCTCGACGTCGGCGAGACGCTGGCGACCGACACCTTGATCCAGCCGCGAGCCGAACCGGAGATCGCCTTCCTCCTCGGCCGGGACCTGGCGGGCCCGGCGGTGACGGCCGCCGACGTGCTGGCGTCGACCGCCGCGGTGGCGCCGGCGATCGACGTGCTCGATTCGCGGTTCACCGGCTACCGGTTCACGTTGCCCGACGTGGCGGCGGACAACTCGTCGGCGGGCCGTTACCTGGTGGGCGGCACGTTGACCGACCCGGCCGGACTGGATCTGCGGACCCTGGGATGCGTGTTCCGGCGCAACGGCGAGCTGGTGGCGACGGCGGCCGGGGCGGCGTCGCTGGACCATCCGGCGGCGGCGGCGGCCTGGGCGGCCCGAAAGGTGTCGGCCCGCGGCGGGACGCTGCGGGCCGGGATGTGGGTGCTGTCGGGGGCGTTGACGGCGGCGGTGCCGATGGGCCCGGGCGACCATGTGACGGTCGAGATCGATCGCCTGGGCACGGTGGGATTGCGGGCGACGTGAACGCCGCGGTGTTGGCCGCCGAGCTGCACGAGGCTCGTCTGGAGCGCCGGACGGTGCGGCGGATCACGGACCGGGTGGAGGGGTTCACCTCCGCCGACGGCTATGCCGTCCAGCGGGAGGGGATCGCCCTGCGGGTCGACGCCGGGGAACGGATCGTGGGCGCCAAGTTGGGGTTCACGAGCGCGGCGATGCGCCGGGCGATGGGGGTCGCCGAGCCGAACTACGGGATCCTCACCGATGCGATGGTGCTGCCCGACGGCGAGGTGGATCTCGGTGAGCTGATCCACCCGAAGGCGGAGCCGGAGATCGCCTTCGTCCTCGGCGCCGGCCTGGGACCCCATGCGACGGCCGCCGACGTGCTGGCGGCCACCGACCGGGTGATGGCATGCCTCGAGGTGGTCGATTCCCGCTTCGACGCCTTCTCGTTCCTGGCCGCCGACAACATCGCGGACGATTCGTCGGCGGGTCTGGTGGTGCTCGGCGATCCGGTGACCCCACCGGCGGATCTCCGGACGGTCGGGGTGGTGCTCGAAGTCGACGGGGAGCTGGCGGCGACGGCGGCGGGAGCGGCGGTCCTGGATCATCCGGCGGCGGCGGTGGCGTGGGCGGCCCGGCGGTTGGCCTCCGAGGGCCGGGCGCTGGGGCCGGGGGCGCTGGTCATCTCCGGGGGGTTGACCGGGCCGGTGGACC
>JALVQZ010000061.1 GCA_027036355.1 Acidimicrobiia bacterium
CCAAGCGCCCGTGAGCTCGCGCCCAGACGAACGAGGTCGGTTCGGCGCCTACGGAGGCAGGTTCGCGCCGGAGACCCTCATGCCCGCGCTCCTCGAACTGGAGGAGGCCTTCGATGAGGCCCGCCGGGATCCGGCCTTCGGCGCCGAGCTCGCCCGCTTGCTCGAGGACTTCGTCGGTCGCCCGACGCCCGTGTTCCACGCCGAGCGGCTGTCGGCTCGCCTCGGGATCGACCTGTGGCTCAAGCGCGAGGACCTGGCGCACACGGGCGCCCACAAGATCAACAACACCATCGGTCAAGCGCTGCTCGCCGTCCGGATGGGGAAGCCCCGCATCATCGCCGAGACGGGGGCCGGCCAGCACGGGGTCGCCACGGCGACCGCATGTGCGTTGCTCGGTCTCGAATGTGCCGTCTACATGGGCGTCAAGGACATCGACCGGCAGGCCTTGAACGTGTACCGGATGGAACTGCTCGGAGCCGACGTGGTCCCCGTGTCGTCGGGAGCCGGCACGCTCAAGGATGCCGTCTCCGAGGCGATGCGCGACTGGGTGGCGTCGGTCGAGACCACGCACTACATCATCGGGTCGGTCGTCGGGCCCCATCCGTTCCCATGGATCGTCAGGGAGTTCCAGAAGGTCATCGGAGAGGAGCTGATGGCCCAGCTCGACGGATCCGAGGGGCGCCCCAGCCCCGACGTCATCGTCGCCTGCGTCGGCGGGGGCTCCAATGCGATGGGCGTCTTCTACCCGTACGTCGCGGCCGACGTCCCGGTCGACCTGGTCGGGGTGGAAGCGGCGGGGGAGGGTCTCGACACCGGCCGCCATGGAGCGTCCCTGGTGGCGGGGAGTCCCGGCGTCCTTCACGGCGCCATGACCTACATGCTGCAGGACGAACACGGCCAGGTTCTCGAAGCCCATTCGATCTCAGCCGGTCTCGACTATCCCGGTGTCGGTCCCGAGCATGCGGCGTTCCTCGACCGCGGCGCCGTGCGGTACGACGCCGTGACCGACGCCGAGGCGGTCGAAGCCTTCCACCTCCTCGCCCGGACCGAGGGCATCATCCCCGCGCTCGAGTCGTCCCACGCGCTCGCTTGGATCGTCAGGGAGGCCTCCACGATGCAGGGCCAGACGGTGGTCCTGAACCTGTCGGGCCGCGGGGACAAGGACGTCCAGCAGGTGGCGGCGCTCGATGGCTGATCGCGGGATCGACCGGCTCGAGGCGATGTTCGACCGTACCCGGCGGAGCGGCCGGGCGGCCTTCTTGCCCTACATGACGGCGGGATTGCCCGATCTGGCCACCTCCATCGACCTGTTCGCGGCGATGGCCGACGCCGGGGCCGACGGATTCGAGGTCGGGATCCCCTACGCCGATCCGCTGATGGACGGTCCCGTGGTGCAGGCTGCCGGTGCCCGGGCGCTGGCAGCCGGCGTTGACGTCGACCGGGCCCTGGGGGTCGTCGAACGGGTCGTGTCGCGGACCGGGAAGCCGACGATCGTGATGACGTACGTCAATCCGGTTCTCCGCCACGGGATCGATGCGTTCGTCGGCCGTCTCGCCGACGCCGGCGCGTCGGGTCTGATCGTCGCCGACCTGCCCGAGGACGAGGCCGAACCGTTCCTGCAGGCCGCCGACACGGTCGGTATCGGGATGGTGCTCTTCGCCGCCCCGACGACCACCGACGCCCGGCTGGCTCGGATCGCGGCGGCTCGCCCGGCGTTCATCTACGGCATCGCGGAACTCGGCGTGACGGGGGAGCGATCCACCGCCTCGTCGCGGGCTGCGGCCCTGGCGGGTCGGGTACGGAAGGCGACCGACGTCCCGCTCGTACTCGGCGTCGGGATCACCACACCGGCGCACGTGGCCGCCGCCGCTCGCGTCGCTGATGGGGTGATCGTGGGGTCCGCCCTCGTGCGGCGGGTCCTCGACGCTCCCGAGCCGCTGGACGCGGTGCGCACGGTGCGCCAGGCCGTCGCCGAGCTGGCGGCGGCGACCGCGGTTCCGGGCCGTTCGGTGGACTAGTCCGTTCGGGCCATTCCCCAGATGCTCCTCAAGGCCGGACGCGATCGGGTCGATGCCGCCGTCATCGACGAAGGGGCACCGAGGTGGACAGGGCATCGACCGGCCGTTCCGAGCGGGGAGCCGCGCTCGTCGAGATGGCGCTCGTCGCCCCGTTGTTGCTCCTGTTGTTGTTCGGGATCGTCGAGTTCGGCTTCGTCTTCAAGGATCGGCTCACGATCTCGCACGCCACCAACGCGGCTGCCCGGACCGGGAGCACCACCGGGACGGATCCCGCCGCCGACTTCCTCATCCTCGGCGCGGTCGAGGCCGGCCTCACCGGAGCGGTCGACCTGGCCACCATCGATCACGTCGACATCTACAAGGCCAACCCCGACGGGTCCAAGTCGGGCTCGTACAATCGCTACTTCGTCGACACCTCGAGCGCCTGTGGATGGAACCCCTGCCCGGATCCGTCCACCGGATCGCCGGTCTACGGCAATCCCAGCAACTGGGGGGACCCGGCGGGTCGTGACGTCGTGCTCGACTCGGATGGTCTCGATACCCTGGGGATCGAGATCCAGTACACCCACACCTGGTTGACCGGCATCTTGGGGTTCGGGCCGGCCACCTGGGTGGAACAGGCCGAGGTCCGCCTCGAACCCGACGTCTTCGGGCCATGACCTTCGCCGACCTCCGACGCGACGAGCACGGCACCGTCATCGTCCTGGTCGCGTTCATGTTGATCGTGATCCTCGGGATGGCCGCCTTCGCCGTCGACCTGGGCTGGATCTACTACAACGGCCAGGAGATCCAGCATGGCGCCGACGCGGCGGCCCTCGCCGGGGTGGTGTACGAGCCGGACGATCGGTCGTCGGCCTACTCCCAGGCGGTCCTGGTCGGCTTCCAGAACGGCTACGTCGATGGAAGCATGGGTGGCGCCGATACCGTCGACCCGACCGACTTCGTGGAGGATCCCACCGCCGTCGAGAACCCCCATCAGCTTCGCGTCGACGTCACCCACGAGGTACCGACCTTCTTCATGAAGGTGTTCGGGATCGACACGGTCACGATCACCCGGAGCGCCACCGCCGAGTACGTGCTGCCGCTGGCGCTCGGCAGCCCGGACAACACCTTCGGCAACGATCCGGCGACCGGTCAGTGGCCGAACTTCTGGGGGAACATCCACGGGTACTACACGGGCCGTCGGATGGGGGACCGGTACGCGTCGCAGTGCCTGTCGGGCCAGCGGCAGATCGGATGCACGAAGAACCCCGAACGTCGCCTGTCGGTCGACGCGGGTCTTCCGACCGCGACCGGTGGGTACCTCTACGGCATCGAGGTCGATCCGGGAGCCTCCGACCTGAAGGTGGAGATCTTCGACGGGCCCTTCACCCGCGGCGGCAACGACTTCGTGCTGGTCGGCGACCAGCCCCAAGGCTCCAGCCAGGGACCGACCACCGTGTTCATGCTGTACGGACCCGACGAGACGCCCCTCGACACGAACGACGGCAACGAGCTGCTGTGTGTGGTCACGTACCCGCCTCGGGACGCCTATGCGGATTTCAACGGTGACGGGTCGGTGGACGCCGGCGACGATCAGGATGGTGACGGGGACCTGGACTGGGACGACGTCGAGCTGGGTCTGGCCGGCGGTGTCGCCTCCCTGTGGGACGAGATGTGCCCGCTGGCGAACCTGGACCGCGGACCGGGGATCTACCCCCTCCGGATCATGGTCGCCGACCCCGGCGCCGCAGACGACCGAGGGTTGAACCGCTGGTCCCTGCGGACGTCGGCCACGGGCCCGAGCCCGAAGATCTTCGGTCTCGGCGACATGGCGATCTACGCCAACGTCGACGGCGCCGTGGGGAACACGATCTTCTACCTCGCCAACGTCGAGCCGGTGCATGCCGGCAAGGATCTCGTGATCGACCTGTGGGATCCGGGGGACGCCTCGGGGAACCACTCGGTGCGGCTCATCGATCCGAACGGCAACGTCCCGGCGTGCGAGTACACGTCGTCGGACGCGTCCTACGGCGGCACCTTGGGGGTGTGCGACATCCCCACCTCGGGCGGCCGGTTCAACGACGAGTGGATCAAGATCCGGGTGAAGCTCCCGGCGACCTACAGTTGCGGAGCCGACTGCTGGTGGAAGGTCGAGTACAACTACCCGGGTCGGACCAACGACACCACGACGTGGTCGGCACGGATCGAGGGGGATCCCGTCCGTCTCGTCAAGTGACGCACTAGTCCCGGGGACGTGACGGGCAATGGTCCTCCAGTAGCGGCGCCGGCGAGCCGATACTGTGCCGAGCACGCGGCTGAGGGGCACGCATCGTGAACGACATCGTCGGTACCGGGAGTGGGATTCGAACCCACACGGGCTTTCGCCCAACGGATTTTGAGTCCGCCGCGTCTACCGTTCCGCCATCCCGGCCGATGTGGCAGGATGCTAGCGGGGTCCCGGGGGTCTCCTCCGGCCGCCGGACGGCGGTTGGGTCGGACGACCCCTTCCACAAGACCACACAATCCGCTACTGTGCGTGGCGACAGGACGCGAGAGGGGCGACAGATGAACGCGGAGAGTGGCAACACGTCGCCGAGACGATCCGAACGCGGCGCCGCGCTCGTCGAGATGGCGCTCGTCGCGCCGCTGCTGCTGGTGCTGCTGTTCGGCATCATCGAGCTCGGGATCGCCTTCAAGGACCGGCTCACGATCGGCAACGGCACCCAGAGCGCGGTGCGGGTCGTCACCGCGATGGGCCAGCAGCCCGACGCCGACCTCCGGCTCCTGCAGACCTTCGAACAGACCCTGTCGGCGTTGCCCGGCAACGGCGTCGGGATCGTCAAGTACGTCGACGTCTTCAAGGCCGACGCCTTCGGCAACCCCGTGGGCGGCTGTCCCGGCGGCTCCTGCAACCGCTACTTCTACGTCTACGCCGACGGCACCGGGCCGCTGTGCGACTGGAACCCGTGCCCCGATCCCGACGCCGGCTACTCGGGCTGGAACTGGGCCCCGACCGACCGCAGCGTCGAGGTCGGCAGTCTCGACGTCGTCGGCGTGCGGATGATCTACGGGCACACGTGGATCACGGGCGGGTTCCTCCCGTTGCCGGACGTCAAGTGCGACAACGGCAGCCCCCCGACCAACTGCTGGACCGACACCGCGCTGATGCGCATGGAGCCGCAACAGTTCGGCCTGGGAGGTTCGCCGTGATCGGCCGCTACCTCGAGGACCTCCGAGCCCTCCGTGAGCGAGAGCACGGGACGGTCATCCTGCTGACCGCGCTGTTGGTGTTCGTCCTCATGGGCATGGCCGCGTTCTCGATCGACATCGGCTGGATCTACTACAACAACCTCCGGGCCAAGAAGACGGCGGAAGCCGCCGCCCTCGCCGGTGTCGTGCACATGCCGCTGCCGGGCTGCGCCGATCCGACCTCCGGGACCGAGCCCTACGACGTGGCCCTGGCCATCAGCCAGGTGAACGGGTACACCGACGGGGTGGGGGGCGTGTCCATCACGCCGTCGATGGGCGCCAACTGCAACCAGCTCACCGTCCAGGTCGACACCAGCATCCCGACCTTCTTCATGAACGCCTTCGGGATCTCGACCGTCGCCGTTTCCCAGGAGGCGACCGCCGAGCAGCTCCCGCCCTTGAAGATCGGCTCCGACGAGCCGTACCTGGGTGAGGACCCCACCGTCGGGAGCCGGAACCGCAACTTCTGGCTGGCCACCAACGGCGACTGGACGCCCAAGGGCCAGGGTGACCCGTTCACGCCCACCTGCTACGGAGCCGGCTGGACCTCGTGCACGGGCTCGAACAACGAGTTCCAGTCCCCGTCGTACTACTACGCCTTCGACGTCCCGGCCTCCGAGGCCGGGAGCACCGTCACGTTCCAGGTCTTCGATCCCCAGGTCAACGAGGGCGGGCTCACGATCGACTACAACCGGACCCATCCCGACGCCACCGGGAACGAGCCCGTCACCTACACCTTCACCGTCTACGCACCCGACTCCACCCCCAACGACTGGACCGACAACTCCACGGTCATCTGCAGCCGCACGTTCCGGCGCGAAGGGCAGGCCGGATACGACCCGTCGGACATGGACGAGTGGGTGTCGTTGTGCTCGGCGACGGTCTCGGAGGGGATGTACGTGATGTCGGTCCGGGTCACCGGAACGGTGTCCATCCTCAACGCATGGTCGCTGCGGGCGCTGTCGAACGGCAACTACGACAACCAGGTGGCGGTCTACGGTCTCGGGGCGATGTCGCTGTGGACCCCCGAGGCGGACCCGCCGGCCCCGACCTTCAAGCTGGTCAAGATCGACGAGATCTACGCCGGGCAGGAGATGGTCATCAGCCTGTGGGACGTCGGGGACTTCTCGGTCTCGGGCAACCTGCAGCTCATGAACCCGAGCGGCGGCGCCGCGGTCAACAACATCGACTGCCAGGTCCGGACCCGAGACGCCAGTGGGGCCAACCCGACGGCCTGGGTGTCCGACGACGGAGCCGGGAGCGTCGGCGAGTGCTTCCTGAGCATCTCGCCGCAGGAACACAACAACGAGTGGCTCGACTTCCGGATCGAGATCCCCGGTGACTACACCTGCTCGGACCAGGACTGCTGGGCGTGGATCCGCTACGCCTTCGGCGGGTCGACCACCGACCGGACCACCTGGACGGCCCGGATCAACGGCCAGCCCATCCACCTGGTGCCGTAGGAGGCGCCGGCGCCCGTAACCTGGCGGCGATGGGTCGACGAGCAACGCGGATCTTCCGGCTGGGTGACGAGATCGCCGCGCTGGTGGAGGCGGAGCGCCAGCTCGCCGAGGAGCTCGTGATGCTGCGGCACATCGACGACGACGCCCGCCGCGACGCGGCCGTCTCCGAGAGCCCGCTCGACCGGGCCGATGCCCGGGAGACGGCCGCCGACGTCGCTCGGGCCGAACGGAACCTGGCCGACCTGCGCCGCCGTCGCGAGCGCCTCGAAGCCAAACGCGACCGGCTCATCCGCCGCCTCTAGCCCCCCAGGACCGGACCCCGGGCTCCGCGGTACCCTGCGGACATGAAGATCGCCCTCCTCGACGGACACTCTCTGGCCTACCGCGCCTTCTACGCCCTCCCCTCGGACCTGGCCACCCCGGCGGGTCAGGTCACCAACGCCGTCTTCGGGTTCACCTCGATGCTCATCAAGCTGCTCACCGAGCAGCACCCCGATGCGGTCGTCGTGGCCTGGGACATGCCCGGTCCCACCTTCCGGACCGAGGCCTTCCCCGACTACAAGGCGCAGCGTGAGGCCGCACCCGACCTGTTCCGCGACCAGGTCCCCCTCATCCGCGAGGTGCTCGACGCGCTCGGGATCCCCCAGATCGGCGTCGAAGGCGTCGAGGCGGACGACGTCATCGCCACCTTGGCGGCCGAAGCGAGACGCCGAGGTTGGGACGTCCTGGTCGTCACCGGCGACCGAGACGCCTTCCAGCTCATCGAGCCCGGCGTCACCGTCCTGTACACCAGGCGCGGGATCTCCGACACGGTGGAGGCGACCGCCGAATGGCTCGTCGAACGCTACGGGGTCACCCCCGAACGGTACGTCGACTACGCGGCCCTGCGAGGGGACACGTCCGACAACCTCCCGGGCGTCCCGGGGGTCGGCGAGAAGACCGCGGCCCGGCTCATCAGGGACTACGGCGATCTCGAAGGCATCTACGAGCACCTCGACGAGATGACGCCCAAGCTCAGGGAGAACCTCGAGAAGGCCGAGGAGCAGGTGTTCTTGAACCGGGAGCTGATGCGGCTCCGTCGGGACGTCGAGCTGCCCGCCCTCGATCTCGACGCGCTGCGACTCGGGGACTTCGACAAGGACGCCGTCAAAGAGGTGTTCGATGCGCTCGCCTTCCGCAACCTGTGGGACCGTCTGGCCGAGTACGGCGGGTTCGCCACCACCGAAGCCGACACCATCGACACCGACGTCGTCGCCGCCGGCGACGAGGCCGACGTCGCCGGGCTGGCGGCAGGCGGAACCCCGGCGGTCGAGCCGGTCTGGGATGCCGACGCCCTGGCCGGCCTCGTCATCGCCGCCGGCGACGGGCGGACCGCCTACGTGACGTCCGAGCGGCTCGCCCCGTTCCTCGACGCCTTGGCCCGAGACGGCGGAGGGATGGTGCTCCACGACGCCAAACCCGTCGTGCGGGCCCTCTTCGAGATGGGACTCGACGCCCCGCTGACCTTCGACACGGCCCTCGCGGCCTACGTCGTCAACCCGGCGCAACGGGCTCCCGACCTCGACGAACTGGCCTACCGGGAACTCGGATTGACGGTCGGTCCGGCCGTCGACGACGGTGGTGTCGACGACCAGGGCGCCTTCGACTTCACCGGGTCCGGCCCGGACCTCGATGGTGCCGCTCGTCGAGCGATCGCCGCCGGCCGTCTCGTCGAACCCCTCACCGAACGGCTCGTCGCCCGCGGTGGACGGGAGCTCTACGACGAGATCGAGCTCCCTCTCGTCCCGGTGCTGGCGAGGATGGAGGTGGCAGGGATCGGCGTCGACCGGACGTACCTCGAGATGCTCGGCAAGGATCTCCGCGACCGGCTCGGTGCGCTCGAGTCGGAGATCTACGAGGCGGCGGGCGGGCCGTTCAACGTCAACTCGACGTTGCAGTTGCGCGAGCTCCTGTTCGATCGTCTCGGGCTCCCGGTGGTCAAGAAGACCCCCAAGGGGGCCCCTTCGACCGACGCGTCGGTGCTCGAGAAGCTCGAGGACCGCCATCCGGTCGTGGCGGCGATCCTGCGCTACCGCGAACTGGAGAAGCTCCGATCCACCTACGTGGATGCGCTGGTCAAGCTCGTCGAGCCCGACGGTCGGGTCCGGGGTCGATTCAACCAGATGGCCGCGTCCACCGGACGGCTCTCTCAAGAACAGCCCAACCTGCAGAACATCCCCATCCGGACCGAGGAGGGTCGGGCCATCCGTCGAGCCTTCGTAGCGGCCGACGGGACGACGTTCCTCGTCGCCGACTACTCCCAGATCGAGCTGCGGATCCTGGCGCACCTGTCGGGCGATCCCGGCCTCGTCGAGGCGTTCGCCAACGACCTCGACATCCACACCGCCACGGCGGCTCGCGTCGACGGCGTCGACGTCCGAGCCGTCACCGCCGATCAACGCCGGCGGGCCAAGATGATCAACTTCGGTCTGCTCTACGGGATGGAGGCCTACGGCCTCGCGCAGCGTCTCGGCATCGAACGGGACGAAGCCCAGGCGCACATCGACGCCTATTTCTCGCAGTTCCCCCGCGTCAAGGAGTTCATGGACGGGATCGTCGACCACGCGCGGACGACCGGGTACACGACCACCATCCTGGGCCGGCGACGCTACCTGCCGGAGCTGTCCAGCTCCCGGTTCCGGGACCGGCAGATGGGCGAGCGGATGGCGCTCAACGCCCCGATCCAGGGCTCGGCCGCCGACATCATCAAGAAGGCGATGATCGACCTGGACGGCGAACTGCGTCGCCGGCGGCTCGGCGCCGAGATGCTCCTCCAGATCCACGACGAGCTCGTGTTGGAGGTGCCCGTCGACGAGCTCGACGAGGTGACCGAGCTGACCCGGCGCCTCATGGAACAGGTCGTGGAACTCCGGGTTCCCCTCCGGGTCGAGATGGGGACGGGTCCGACCCTGGCCGACTGCACGCATTGACCTCGCGGCCGGGTCGCGGTGCGGCGGCGCGCACTCTCCGGCGGGGCCCGGGCGCCACACCGGACCGCCTCCAGCGGTGCGAGGGTGCCCTGGCGGTCGAATCCTGGTATCTTTCGGGGGCCTTCGACCGATCTTTCGGTCGCGCTCGAAGGAAATCACATTGCAGGCAAGGAGTTGATGCGCTCGTATGGCCATCGAGAACGAGAACGAGCTCACCGTCGACGGTGAGGAACCACAGCAGGCGCCGTCCGTTCCGGAGGCGGTTGCCGCCGGCACGGAACCGGCCGCCGAACCCGCAGGCGACACGGCCGGTGCGGAGCCGGAGACCGCCCCGACCGCCGACGTCGGGGGATCGACGGAGGTGACGGCCGAGGCGATGGCCGAAGCACCCGCGGCGGCCGAAGCGGTCGCGACGACCGAGTCGATCGAGACGCCCGGGCCCGTCGAGAACCCGCCGGCGCCGCTCGAGGAGCGTCCCGCCATCACCGCTCCGAAGGACCTGGGCGACCTGCCCGAGGACCTCTCGGCCGAGGATTTCGCCGCGGCCGTCGAGCGCACCGTCTTCCAGTTCAAGGAGGGCGACATCGTCGCCGGCACCGTGGTTCGGGTCGATCCCGACGAGGTGCTCGTCGACATCGGGTTCAAGTCCGAGGGGGTCATCCCCGCCAAGGAGCTGTCGATCCGCAACAACGCGAACCCAGCCGACGTCGTGTCCGTCGGCGAGGAGATCGAAGCGCTCGTCCTCCAGATGGAGGACGAGAACGGCCGGCTCGTCCTCTCCAAGAAGCGAGCCCAGTACGAACGGGCCTGGGGCCGGATCGAACGGATCATGCAGGAGGGCGGCACCGTGTCGGGTCCCGTCATCGAGGTCGTCAAGGGCGGCCTCATCGTCGATATCGGCCTGCGCGGGTTCCTTCCCGCCAGCCTCGTCGACCTCCGACGGGTCCGCGACCTGCAACCGTTCGTCGGTGAGGTCATCGAAGCCAAGGTCATCGAACTCGACAAGAACCGCAACAACGTGGTCCTGTCCCGTCGGGCCTACCTCGAAGAGGAACAGGCCGAGCAACGCCAGGCCTTCCTGTCCGATCTGCAGCCGGGAGATATCCGCGAAGGCGTCGTCTCGTCGGTCGTCAACTTCGGAGCCTTCGTCGACCTCGGCGGTATGGATGGTCTCGTCCACGTCTCCGAGCTGTCGTGGCAGCACGTCAACCATCCCGGCGAGGTGGTATCCGTCGGCGACAAGGTGAAGGTCAAGGTCCTCGAGGTCGATCGTGAGCGGGAGCGCATCTCCCTGTCGATCCGCCAGACGGCCGAAGATCCGTGGGACACCTTCATCCGCGACACCGACGTCGGGGCGATCCTCGACGGCGTCGTCACCAAGACGGTGCCGTTCGGCGCCTTCGTCTCGGTCGGGGAAGGGGTCGAGGGGCTGGTCCATGTCTCGGAGATCGCGATGCACCATGTCGAGAGCCCCGAGCTGGAACTCTCCATCGGTCAGCAAGTTCGGGTAAAGGTCACCGAGATCGACGCCGACAGGAGACGGGTGAGCCTGTCCATCAAGCAGGCGCTTCCCGAATGGGAAGAACGCTCCGGAGGATGGAGCGAGCGGAAACCGACCAAGCCGAAGCGAAGGGAGTTCCAGCGTGAGGACGAAACCCCGTCCGACCGTCCATCGTTCTCGGCCGACGCGTCCCTCGAAGCCATCCTCGAGGAGCTCAAGGAACGAGGCATCGGCCGGAGCTGAGCTCCGGGCGGCCGGGCAGGGGAAGATCCTTGACCCGGAGCCTCACAGCGTGCGAACCTTGACCAACGTCACGGGGGGTCTCGACCGGATCCTTTCGCGCTTCACCAGCACTCTCGAGGGGAGGGCCAACTGAGATGGGTAGGCGAACCATTGTCCTCGTCATCGCGATCGTCCTTGCGGTCGTCTCGGCATTCGCCGTGTACCGCTACCTGACGACCGTCGAAGGCGACATCCGAGCGGACATCACCGAGGTGAAGGTCTTCCGGGCCACCAACCTCATCGAGACCGGAACGCCGGGGTCCGAAGCCCGGCCGTTCATCGAAGAGTCCCGGGCCCTCCGCGAGGCGGTGGTGTTCGACGGCTCGACGATCGTGTGTACGGGCCCGGTCGACCCCTCGGGCGATCCGAACGCCGTCGGGTGTCCGGACAACCCGAAGGATCTCGAGGCGCTCCTCGAAGGCCGCGTGGCCGCCGGACCGGTCAGCGCCGGACAGCTCATCACCACCGACCAGTGGGTCACCCCGGCCGAGCTGAACTCCATCAGCCTGTCCGAGTCGATCCCTCAGGGCAAGGTCGCCATCAGCGTCCGTCCCGACGAGGTGGGCGCGGTGGGCGGCTTCATCCGGCCGGGCGACAAGGTGAACCTCGTCGCCTCGGCGACCGTGCAGCTCAACAGCTTCATCCAGCTGCTGCAGAACCCGGACCTGCGTGCGTCGATCCTCGGCGAGGGCTTCGCGGCCCCCGACACGGGCACCGACACGACGACCACCGGTGACGGCACCGAGCCCGACATCGTCGGCCAGGTCGCCGAGACGCTGCCGGCGCAGCTCGACTTCACCCAGACGATCCTCCAGAACCTCGAGGTGCTGGCGGTCGGTCCGGACACCCGCCCGAGCCCCCTCGGTACCGGTCTCGAGCCGCAGGGTTCGCAGGTGATCGTCCTCGAGGTCACCCCCGAGCAGGCCGAGCAGATCGAGTTCGCGAGGCAGTACACCAGCATCGCGCTGTCGCTGCTTCCCGCCGATGTTCCGTACACTCCGTTCGACTCGACCGGTGTGGTCGTGGACGACCTGTTCACCCTCATCGATCGGATCGCAGAGAACGTGGAGGCCACCGTTGGCGCTTCCGGCAACTGATCACGCAGTCACCCGCTCGGTCCTGGTCGTCGACTCCGACCCGGCCTTCATCGAAGACGCCGAACGCATCTTCGACGGGCACAAGGTCTACGGCGCCCGGAACATCTCCGACGCCCAGCGCAGGCTGGTCGAGGAAGGGATCGAGCTGGCCGTGATCGGCCCGAGCTTCGCCCACGAGAGCGGGGTCGCCGAGTCGGCGCTGCTGCTCGACGTGCAGCCGGATCTGCCCCTCGTCCTCATCTCGGACGTCCTCAACACCGACGTGCTGCGGGCCGCCATCCGGGTCGGCTTCCGGGACGTGGTCGACATGCCGCTCACGCCCCAGAAGGTGATCGACATGATGTCGATCATCGAGCAGGTCCATCGCCGGGAGGAAGACGAACGCAGCGGCAAGCACAAGGTCGGCAAGGTCGTGACGATCATGTCGCCCAAGGGCGGCGCGGGCAAGACGATGACCACGGCGAACGTGTCCCTGGCCCTGGCCATGTGGGGGGACCCGAGCCGGGTCGTCGTCCTCGACGCCGACCTCCAGTTCGGCGACGTCTGCATCTCCCTGCAGGTCGACCCGGCCCACACCATCGTGGACGTGGCCAGGGACATCGACAAGCTCGACGAGCCGCTGCTGGAGAGCCTGCTGGCGACCCACAGCTCGGGGATGCGGGTGCTGTCGGCGCCCCTCGAGCCCTCCCTCGCCGACGAGGTGTCCACCCAGGTGGTGGTCAAGACGATCGGCATGCTCAAGCGCATGTTCGACTACATCATCATCGACACCGCACCGTTCCTCGACGAGCCCGTCCTGTCGATCCTCGAACGCTCCGACGTGGTCCTGCTCGTCGTCGACATGGACCTGCCGTCGGTCAAGAACGCCAAGCTGGCCCTCGACACGTTGCGGCTCATCAAGTTCCCCTTCGAGAAGATCAAGCTCGTGCTCAACCGGGTCAACTCGAAGGCTCGCCTCGACGTCAACGAGCTCGAACGGTCCCTCGGTCTCGAGGTGCAGGCCGCCATCTCCTCCGACAAGCTGGTGCCCCGCGCCGTCAACGAAGGGGAACCGGTCGTGTCGTTGTACCCGCGTTCCCGGGTCGCCAAGGACCTGCGCGGGGTGGCGGCGCTGGTCCTCGACGAGGACGAGAAGATCCCTGAAGAAGAGTCCAAGCAGCGCCGATGGTTCAAGTAGGTTGCCGGTAGGGCAACGCCGATGAGAACTGGGGAGATCGAACTATGAGCCTCGCCGACAGGGTCAAGGCGGCCCGTGCATCCGAGACGACGGTCGACACGCAGCGCGAGGAGAGCCGCCAGGAGCTCCGTCGCAAGCTGCACTACAAGGTCGTCGAAGGCCTCGGGCCGACGTTGTACGACCGGCAGATGTCCGACGCCGAGCTGAAGCTCCGGGTCATGGAGATGCTCGAATGGGCGCTCGATCAGGAACAATCCGTGCCGCTGTCGCGGGCGGATCGCCTCAGCCTCCTGCAGGAGATCTCCGACGACGTCCTCGGCTACGGCCCCATCGATCCCTACCTGGCCGACCCGGAGGTGACCGAGATCATGGTCAACGGGCCGCATGCGGTCTGGATCGAGCGGGCGGGTCGCCTGTTCAAGACCGACACGAGGTTCGTCGACGCCACCCACCTCGAGCGGATCATCGAGAAGATCGTCGGCCAGGTCGGCCGTCGCATCGACGAGTCCACTCCGATGGTGGACGCTCGTCTCCCCGACGGATCCCGGGTCAACGCCGTCATCCATCCCCTCGCCATCGGCGGCCCGTACCTCACCATCCGGAAGTTCGCCGTCGACCCGTTCACCGTCGAGGATCTCATCGCCAACAACACCCTGTCGGAGCAGGCCGCCGGCCTGGTCAGGCGAGCGGTCCGGGGCAAGCTCAACGTGGTCGTCTCGGGCGCCACCGGTTCCGGTAAGACGACGTTGCTCAACGTGCTGTCCAACTTCATCCCCGACGACGAGCGCATCGTCACGATCGAGGATGCCGCCGAGCTCCAGCTCAACCAGGTCCACGTGCTCAGCCTCGAAGCCCGCCCCCCCAACCTGGAGGGCAAGGGCCAAGTGACGATCCGCGACCTCGTCCGCAACTCGCTGCGTATGCGGCCCGATCGCATCATCGTCGGTGAGGTCCGCGGCGGCGAGGCGCTCGACATGCTCCAGGCGATGAACACCGGTCACGACGGGTCGCTGACGACGGTCCACTCGAACTCGCCTCGCGACACGCTGGCCCGTGTCGAGACCATGGTGCTCATGGCCGGCATGGACCTCCCCATCCGGGCCATCCGCGAGCAGCTCGCCTCGGCCCTCGACCTGATCGTGCACACCCACCGCCTTCGCGACGGCACCCGACGGGTGACCCACATCACCGAGGTGGTCGGCATGGAGGGCGACATCATCACCCTTCAGGACCTGATGCTGTTCGACTACGGCATGGGCGTCGACGAGAACGGCAAGTACCTGGGCCGCCTCAAGGCCACCGGGATCCGTCCCACCTTCAGCGATCACCTCGAGAACCTGGGTATCGGCCTTCCCGCGGACCTGTTCGCCCCCGAGCCCTTCGCCCGCCGATGAGGCTCCTTCGGCGCATCGCGACGGTCGGAGCGCTGGCGGCGCTGTCGATGGTCCTCGCCGCGCCGGCCTTCGCTCAGACCGGCGTGCGTACGGGCGACCCGAAGACCTGGCTCGTCATCGTGGGAGCGATCGCGGCCGGCTTGGCCGCGTTCCTGCTCATCATCATCCTCTTCGGCCGTGCCCCGGGCCGGGAGGCGGCGCTGCGAGGCCGCCTCGCGACCTACGGTCAGACGACCGACCGGTCCGGGTTCTTCGGTCGGTTCAGGGTGCTGCGGCGGGCGGCGAGCACCGCCGAGGGCGTGGCCCGCGAACGCGGCGTGTTCCAGATCATCGAAACGGCCCTCGAACAGGCCAACCTGCCCCTCCGTCCCGGGGAGGCGATCATCGGCGGGATCGGCCTGGCGTTCATCTTCGGTCTCGTGGTCGGAGCGCTGCTCCAGTCGCTGGTGTTCGGCGTCGTCGCCGCCGTCGTGGTCCTGGTCCTGGCCGCGATGACGATCAACATGGTCGCCGCCAGGGAGCGGAAGCGCTTCGAAGCCCAGCTTCCCGACACGCTCAACCTGATCGCCACTTCCCTGCGCGCCGGCTACTCGCTGCTGCAGGCGGTCGAAGCCGTCGGCGCCGAGGCGCCGGAACCGACGTCGCGTGAGTTCGGCCGTGCGATCTCGGAGATCCGCCTCGGCAAGTCGGTGTCCGACGCCCTCGGTGACGTCGCCCAGCGGATGGAATCCCAGGACTTCGAATGGGCCGTCCTCGCCATCAACATCCAGCGGGAGGTCGGCGGGAACCTCGCCGAGGTCCTCCAGACGACCGCCGAGACGAGGTTGCAGCGGAACCGTCTCCGGCGGGAGATGAAGGCCCTGACCGCCGAAGGGCGGGTGTCGGCGTTCGTCCTCGGGGCGCTGCCGTTCTTCCTCTTCGCGGTGATCTTCATCGTGAACCCGACGTACATCAAGCCGCTCGTCTCGACCACCCAGGGGCTCGCCGCGATCGGCGCGGCCTTGGTGATGATCCTGATCGGGATCATGTGGCTGCAGAAGATCGTGAACGTGGAGATCTGATATGGACCCGTTGCTGTTCGCCGTCATCTCGGTCGGAGTGACCATCGGCGCCTTCGCGTACTACGTGGGCAACGGCGTCGTCCGTGCCCGCCAGAACGCCGGTCGGCGCCTCATGGGTCTGCAGTCGCGCGCCGAGGTGCTCGACGCCAGCTTCTCGGAGCGGGCGATCGCTCCCGTCGTGCAGAAGATCGGACGCTTCGCCCTGCGTCTCACCCCCCAGGGGTGGGTGACGAGAGCGCAGCACAAGCTGCTCGTCGCCGGATGGGCCGAGCGGATGGACGGCAACACCTGGGCCGCCATCCGGATCCTCAGCGTCGTCGGGGCGTTCATCGTGTGGGTGCTCATGCAGGGGATCATCGACTCGAACTCGATGCGGCTCATCTCCCTCGGGGTGCTCGCGGTGGTCGGGTTCTTCGGCCCCGAGGCGATCTTGAACCGAAAGATCGACGAACGTCGCCATGCGATCGAGGTCCAGCTCCCCGACGTCATCGACCTGCTCGTCATCTCGGTCGAGGCTGGCCTCGGTTTCGAGGCGGCGATGGGCCGGGTCGTCCAGAACGTGCCGGGGGAGCTGTCCCGGGAGTTCGCCAGGGCGCTGCAGGAGACCCGGGTGGGGGTGAGCCGTCACGAGGCGCTGCGCAACATGTCGCAGCGGACCGACGTCGACGACCTCAACTCGTTCATCCTCGCCCTCAACCAGGCCGACCAGTTCGGTGTGTCGATCGCGCGGATGCTGCGGGTCCAGGCCGACGAGATGCGTGTCCGGCGCCGTCAGCGAGCTCAGGAGCGAGCGTTCGCCGCCCCGGTGAAGATGGTGTTCCCGCTCGTGTTCTTCATCTTCCCTGCGATCTTCGTCGTCATCGTCGGACCGGCTGCGATCAGCATCGCCGAGACCCTCGGCTGACCTCGTGACGGACGACCGTCGCGCCGTCACCTTCTCTCGGCGGCTCCAGGTTCGACACCTGTTCGCCTTGGTGCCGATGTTCCTGTTGGCGCTCCAGGCGTCCCGTCCGATCGTCGACAACTCGTTCCTGTGGCACGTGAGGGCGGGCGCCGCCCAGCTCGATGCGGGGCGTGTCCTGACGGCGGATCCGTTCTCGTACTCGATGGCCGGGGTTCCCTGGCGGACCCAGTCGTGGTTGGCCGAGCTGTTCTACGGAACGCTCGAGCGCCTCACCGGGGGGATCGGATGGACCCCCTGGTTCGTGTTCGGTGCCTCGGCGGTGGCGCTGGGGTTGGTCGGGCTCGCCATCTACCGGTCGACGAGGGACACGGTCGCCGTCGGGCTCTGGTCGCTGATCATGGCCTGGCTCGCGGTGCCCCTGGTTCAGCCGCGCCCGGTGGTGTTGAGCTTCGGGTTGCTCGCGGCCCTGGTCCTCGTGTCCGAGGACGACGAGCGCCTCGCCTGGGCCGTCCCCGGGCTCGTATGGGTGTACGCCGCGGTCCATGGCTCGTGGATCCTCGGGGTCGGTCTCCTCGTCCTTCAGGCGGTGCGCCGCCGGTCGTGGCGCCTGGCGGCGGCGACCGGTCTGGGGCTCGTGTTCGCCACGTTGACGGCTCACGGGTTGGGCGTGTGGGAGTTCCTGATCGTCTTCGCCCGCAATCGGGGAGCCCTCGGCATGCTGGGGGAGTGGCAGCCGCCGGAGTTCGGCGACATCCTGCAGGCGCCGTACGTGCTGCTGATCGCCGGCGTCCTGTGGGCGGCCGTGCGGGGGAAGGTGCGTCCGCGGGATCTGATCCTCATCCTGCCGTTCCTGTTCTTCGGCTTGACCACCAAGCGGGCCGTCTACCCGGCGGCGATCGTCCTCGCTCCGTTCGCGGCGCGGGCATGGACCCCGGGTGAACGTCTTCGCTCGAGCACCGGCGGGATCGTCGTGTGGGCGGCCGGCGCCGCGGTGGTTGCGCTGGTGCTGGCTCCGCTGCTGCTGGTTCCCGCCTCGCTGGATCCCGGTAGGTTCCCCCCGGCCGCCGTCCTCGATCTGGCCGGCCCGCAACCGTTCTTCCACGACGACTCCGTCGGTGGCTACCTGATCTACGCCCGCTGGCCGGATGAGCGGGTGTTCGTGGACGACCGGGCGGAGCTGTACGGCGAGGCGTTCTTCCGTCGCTATCTGCGTGCCACCGCCGGCGAGTAC
>JALVQZ010000062.1 GCA_027036355.1 Acidimicrobiia bacterium
GGAGGGCGCCTCGTCGCGCTGCGGGTGGCGGGAGCGATCGGGGCCATCGTGGCCATCGCCGTGGTCCTGTACTTCTCGGCCTCGTACCTGCGGGACGAGAACGCCAACCGCCTGTTCCAGGTGCTCCTCGCCATCGCCCTCGGGGTGGTGGGCGTGTGGGCCTTCTACTGGGCGATGGATCGAGGCGTCTCCGCGCTCCCCGAAGCGGTGTCCGAACGTGTCCGGCCGGTGGTGTTCGTGGGGCCGGCCGCGGTCATCCTCGGGGTGTACCTCGTGTACCCGGCCATCAACACGATCATCATCTCGTTCATGGACCGCAAGAGCGAGAACTTCGTCGGCGTGGACAACTACGTCGACGTGTTCACGAAGTCCGATACGTTGACCTCGATCCGGAACTCGATCCTGTGGGTCGTTATCGTGCCGTTCGTCGTGGTGGCGATCGGCCTCGCCTTCGCCACGTTGGTGGACAAGCTGTCCAGACGATCCGAGGCGTCGGCCAAGTCCCTCATCTTCCTGCCGATGGCGATCTCGTTCGTCGGCGCCAGCGTCGTGTGGGGGTTCGTGTACTCGTTCCGCCCGGCGGGCTTCGGGAACCAGATCGGGATCCTCAACGCCGTCTGGACGGCGCTCGGGAACGATCCGGTGAACTGGCTGTCGGTGCAGCCATGGAACAACGCGTTCTTGATGGTCATCGTCATCTGGGCCCAGGTGGGCTTCGCCATGGTGATCCTGTCGTCGGCGATCAAGGCGGTGCCATCGGAGATCGTCGAGGCGGCCCGCATCGACGGAGCCAGTGAGATCCAGCTCTTCTGGAAGGTGGTGTTCCCGTCGGTGCTGTCGACGGTGGTGGTCGTGTGGACGACGCTGGTCATCACCGTCTGGAAGCTCTTCGACATCGTCTACGTGATGACGGGCGGACGGGACGGCACGTCGGTGATCGCCGAGCGGATGGTCACCGAGTTCTTCAAGAACTTCAACTTCGGGGCCGGTGCGGCGCTCGCCGTCATCCTGTTCGTCGCCGTCACCCCGGTGATGGTGATCAACGTGCGCCGGTTCCAAGCCGAGGAGGCCATCCGATGACGACGGCGGCGATCACGGGGACCAAGAGCACGGGCCTGGCCCGCATCTTCGAGCGGTGGCCGGTGAAGACGGCGGTGTGGCTGATCGCGATCTTGTGGACCATCCCGTCCTTCGGCCTGTTGATCACCTCGTTCCGGCCTCGCGACGACATCCGGGGTTCGGGCTGGTGGACGGTGTTCCCCGACGTGTGGGACAAGGCGCATTGGACGCTGTCGAACTACCAGACCGTCCTGTCGACCGGCGGCTTCGCGAACGCCTTCCTCAACAGCCTCGCGGTGACGATCCCGGCGGTGGTGATCCCCATCACGATCGCCGCGTTCGCCGCCTACGGCTTCGCCTGGATGGACTTCCCCGGACGGCACGTCCTGTTCGCCCTCGTGGTCGGGTTGATGGTGGTGCCGTTGCAGATGGCGCTCATCCCGATCCTCAGGCTCTACACCCGCTTCGACCTGGTCGGCAGCTTCCCCGCCGTGTGGTTGGCCCATGCCGGCTTCGGGCTGCCGCTGGCGGTCTACCTGTTACGCAACTACATGGGCTCGCTCCCGTCGTCGGTGATCGAGTCGGCCCAGATCGACGGCGCCGACCATTTCACGATCTTCTGGCGGCTCATCCTCCCGCTGTCGGTTCCGGTCCTGGCGTCCTTCGCCATCTTCCAGTTCCTGTGGGTCTGGAACGACTTCCTCGTCGCCCTCGTGTTCCTGGGGCTCGAGCCCCGCAGCCAGGTCTTGACCGTGGCGCTGGCCAACCTGGCGGGCAACCGGGGTGAGGCCGAGCATCTCCTCCCGGCGGCGGCGTTCGTGTCGATGGTCCTGCCGATGGTGGTGTTCCTGTCGCTGCAGCGCTACTTCGTGCGGGGCCTCACGGCCGGATCCGTGAAGGGCTGAGCTCTGGCGACCCACCGCACGCGGCGCTGGATCGTCATCGCCGTGGCGACGTTCGTGATGGTCGTCGCCAACGGCTTCATCGTGTTCGCCTTCGTCGCAGGAAGCGACCCGGCCACGTCGGACAGTCCTCTCGCCGCGCTGGCGGTCGGGATGGCGCTGGCTCCGCTCGTGTTCGTGGTCCTCGCCTTCGGTTCCCACCATCCACGGGCGCCGACGGGCGTCCTGTACGCCATGGGGCTGAGCCTCATGATCGGGCTGCCGTTGGCGGCGATCGACGTCGTCACCGCCCTGGCGGCGGCGTTCGGTGTCGGCGGCGCCGTGGCGCTGGCCCGAGGGCCGGACGATTCCCTCGTCGCCCGGATCGTCGCCGCGGTTCTCGTCACCGGCTACGTCGCGGCGCTGCTGCGGATCGTCGTCGAAGCGGGCGTGTTCGGCGGTGCGGTGCTTCCCTTGGTGGCGATCGGGGTCGCCGACGAGATCATGGAACGCCATGCCGAACGGGTCAGGGAGCTCGAGAGCCGCTGAGCCGCTGAGCCGCCCCGAGGTCAGCCGAGGTGCTCGGGTGTCTCGACGCTGAGGACCTCGTCCCGGGCCCGCAGCGACGTGACGACCCGGTCGAGGGCCTCGCCGCCCAGCCCGGCGATCTCGAGGGTGACCGTACGGAGGCCGTCTTCTTCGACGAGGCTCATGTTCTGGACGTGGGCGCCGATCGCGTTGAGGGTGTCGAACAGGGGCGTCAACGTCCCGTGGCCGGGCCGGTAGACGATCTGGAGATGCTCGACCCGCCGGATCCTGGACCGGAGCGGTGCGAAGCCGACCATGACCAACAGCGCCACCACGAGGGCAGCGACCGCCACGGCGTACATCCCGAAGCCGACGGTCATCCCGATCGCCGCCGCGAACCACAGCGTGGCCGCCGTGGTGATCCCCGACACGGTGAACCCCGACCGGATCATCCCGCCGGCGCCGATGAAGCCGATCCCGGTGACGATCTGCGCGGCGACCCGGGTCGGGTCGACCCCGTCGCCGGAGAACGCGAACGCCCCGGCGACCGTGAACAGCGCCGCACCAGCGGCGACGAGCGTGTGGGTCCGCAGCCCGGCGGTCTTCTGGTTGATCTCCCGCTCGGCGCCGAGGATGGCGCCCAGCAGCGCCGCGGCGACGACCCGCAAGACGAGTTCGAGCTGTCCGACGTCCATGGGGCCTCCTCGGATGGGACCAGCCTACGCCACCGTCGCGACCGGTCCCGGCATCTGGACGGTGCCCGATGGAATCGCTCCGACCTGCGGCGGCAGCGATAATGGGTGGCCCGAGCGGAGGTCTCCCCCGGTGAACGACGTCGGCACGATGCTCCAGGCGTTCCTGGTGGCGGCCGGCAGCGGCGCGGTCATCGGGCTCGAACGGCAGGTGTCGGCGTCGCACACGTCGACCGTCCTCGGTGTCCGCACCTTCACCCTCTACGCCCTGTGGGGCGCAGGGAGCGGCCTGGTCGCCGACCTGTACGGACCGGCCGCGTTCGCGGCGATGGCGGTCGCCTTCGCCGGCCTCCTGGTCGCCTCCTACGTCATGTCGTCGCGGGCCCAAGGGGACTGGGGAACCACCACCGAGGCGGCGGCGGCGGTGACCTACGTCATCGGGGTCATCGCCTGGTCGGGGAACGCGATCGTCGCCATCGGCCTGGCGGTGGGTCTGGCGGCGCTGCTGCGGGCCAAGGAACCGATCGCGGAGTGGACCGGGATGTTCACCCCGGAGGACCTCCGGGCGCTCCTCCAGTTCGGGGTCATCACGGCCCTCATCCTTCCCCTCGCCCCCAACGAGGACCTCGGTCCGTTCGGCGCGTTCAACCCCCGTCAGATCTGGCTGATGGTGGTGTTCGTGTCCGCCATCTCCCTGGTCGGGTACGTGGCGTTGCGGCTCTTCGGCCAGCGGGGCCTCGGCGTCACGGGGCTCTTGGGCGGCCTCGTGTCGTCGACGGCGGTGACCCTCGGGTTCTCCCGGCTGTCGCGGTCCGAGGAGCGCCTCGGTGCGGTCCTGGCCGCCGGGATCATCGCCGCGTCGACGGTCATGTACCCACGGGTCCTCACCGAGGCGTTCGTCGTCGCGCCGCGTCTGGGTGAACGGCTCCTGCCCGCCATCGTCGCCATGGGTCTCATGACCGGAGCGGTCGCCGCCTACTGGTGGTGGCGAGCCGAGAAACGCCGTCATGCCGGTGCCCCGGCCGTGGAGCTGGCGAACCCGCTCGGGCTCGGATCGGCGTTGGGGTTCGGGGCGCTCTACGCGGCGATCGTCTTCGTGTCGAAGTTCCTCGAGTCGAAGGTGTCCCCCGATTCGCTCCAGGTCGTCGGCGCGGTCAGCGGGATCAACGACGTCGACGCCATCACCTTGTCGACCGCCAACCTCGTGAAGGATGGCCTGGACCCGGCGTTGGGTGCGAAGGTGGTCCTCTTGGCGGTCGTCGTCAACAGCCTGGTCAAAGCCGGCCTGGCGGCGTCGCTCGCCACCCCGCGAGTGCGCAACGCCGTCGCCCTCGGCCTGGTACCCGCGGCCGCGGTCGGGCTCACGTTCTGGGCGTTCCTCCTGTAGCTCCCGGCGGGCCGGCCGCGTTCACAGGACGATCCAGTCGGTCCGGATCCGGTGCCCCGCGGCGGTGACGATCTCGAAGCAGACGGGACCCTGCGGGAGCTCGTCGATGAGGAACCGCCCTTCGTCGTCGGTGTCGATGGTGACGGAGCCGTCGGTGCCGATCACCTCGACGGTGGCCCGCTGCGGGGGGACGATCTGGCCGACGACCGCGCCGTCGGTACCGACCGCGACCTCCACCTCGCCGCTGTCGGCTTCGAAGGTCAGCTCGCGGGTGGCGCGGCCGCTGCGGGTGCCGACCGTACCCGCCATGGCGGAGTCGAAGGACAGCGTGGCGAGCTCGGCGTCGATCGTGCGCCAGGTGTACGCCGCCTTGGCGGCCTCGACGACCCGTTCGGGCATCGGCTCGTTCGCCAGCGCCCGGATGAGGGAGGCCGCGGTCGCCGTCAGATCTCGTTCATCGGTCATGGCGTTGCCTCCAATGCTCGTCGGAGTCGCTCGAGGCAGCGGGCACGGGTGGGTCCGATGCTCCCGATCGGTCGGTCGATGATCTCGGCGATCGTCTTGTAATCCAGAGGCGGATCGGCGCAGGTGAGCCGGAGGAGCTCTCGGCACGATGCTCCGAGGGTGTCGAGGGCGGCGAGGAGGCGGTCCCGCTCCTCGGCGGCGATGAGTCCTTCTCCCGGATCCGCCAGGTCATCGGCCTGGTCCTCGAACACGGCGACGGGACGTTCCCTGGCGGATCTGCGAAGCGCTCGCAGGGATTCGTTCCGGGCGGTGGTCGCCAACCAACCGGCGAGCCGTTCGGGATCCCGGATCCGGTCGAGATGCTCGACCAGGCGCAACCACACCGTCTGGCTGACGTCGGCGGCGGTCGCTCCGTCCAACCGGTAGCCGCGGACGATCGACCACACGAGCCGGGCGTATCGCTCGACCAGCTCGTTCCATGCCTCCGCGCTCCCCCCGTGTGCCCGGCTCAGCAGATCGGTCGTCGTGACATCGGTCATCGACCGGAACGATACCGTCATGAGACTCGGTCCATCGTGGTCTGCTCCTCACCGGGTCCTCCTGCGCTCTCCCCTATCAGAGCCGCCGAGGGCTCCCGTGATACGCGGAGTTGTCCCGTCCGCACCGGCGGCGGGTGCCGATCCCGATAGGATCGACACGAACCGGCCGGAAGGGAGCGAGACATGAGCGTGATGCAGGGTCCAGGCGACACCGTCTGGCGCAACCGCGGAGCCAGACTGCGAGAGCGCAAGGTCACCCACAGCCGCACGGGGATCCCCTACTACTACCGCGAGGGGGTCGTCATCGTTCCTGCCGAACGGATCGATGACCTCCGTGCCGCGCTCCGGCGGGCGAAGATCGGGGGCAAGGAGGTCCGGGTCACCGACATCCCAAGCAGCGGCTACGCCGAGGTGACGATCGATCGGAAGGGTCTGCGGGTCGACGCCCTGGTCGAGGACCTGGGCGCGGATCTCGAGGCCGAGCCGGACTACGTGGCGTTCCCCGGGACGCACGTCAAGGGCTTCGCGGCGGCTCGTCCCTCGCCCTACCGGGCCAAGGTGCCTCCCCGGCCCCGGAAGGGACGAGGTGCCGGAGTGGTCGTGGGCGTGGTCGATCTCGCGTTCTTCGACCCGGTGGAGGCAGGCCATCCATCGTGGGCGACCGCGGGGGTCTTCATCGATGCGGTCGGACCGGTTCCGCGCAACGACCGCATCCACCCGCCCTACGTCGGCCACGGCAACGCCGTGATCGGCATCGTCAAGCAGCTCGCCCCGGACGCCACGGTGGTGGCGGCCACGATCCCGTCGGCGCCCGGGGACACGCCTGGGATCACGTCCGATCGGGCGCTGGCGGCGGCGATCGAGCGGATCCTCTGCCGCAACAAGATCCACATCCTGGTGATCCCGTTCGGTGGCTCGACCCGCCACGGCGTGATGC
>JALVQZ010000063.1 GCA_027036355.1 Acidimicrobiia bacterium
AGGGCGCCCACAACCCAGGGTTCGCCAAGCCCTCAGAGGGCGCCCACAACCCAGGGTTCGCCAAGCCCTCAGAGGGCGCCCACAACCCAGGGTTCGCCAAGCCCTCAGAGGGCGCCCACAACCCTGGGTTCGGAGCGACGGACCTAGCATCGGCGCCCATGGAGTTCTCGGAGGTCGTCCGGCGGCGGCGGATGGTGCGCAACACCACCGACGATCCGGTCGACCCCGACGCCGTCGAACGGATCCTCGCCGCGGCGCTCCGCTCACCATCGGCCGGCTTCACCCAAGGTCAGGACCTCGTCGTCATCACCGACCCCGAGACCCGCAGGAACATCGCGGAGCTGGCCGGAGAAGCCGAGTACGTCGCCGCCGGGTTCGACCCCTGGATCTCCCGGGCGCCCGTCCACGTCGTCGTGTGCACGTCCAAGGCCGCCTATCTCGCTCGCTACGCCGCCGACGACAAGGGCGGACCAGACGGGCCGATGGCCACCGAAGACGGCTGGCCCGTCCCGTACTGGTGGGTCGACGCCGGAGGCGTCCTCATGCTCCTCCTCCTCGCCGCCGTCGACGAGGGTCTCGCCGCCGGGTTCCTCGGCGTTCACTCTATCCCCGGCCTGCGCGAGCTGCTCGGCGTCCCCGACGACGTCGAACCGATCGGGATCGTCACCGTCGGCCACCCCGCTCCCGACCGGCGTTCCCGATCCTTGGACCGCGGTCGTCGCACCGATCAGGTCCACCGGGACCGATGGTGACCGCGACCACGTAGCATCGGACCCCATGCTGCGCCTCACCGACCTCTCCAAACGCTACGGCGACGTCGTCGCCCTCGACGGATGCAGCTTCACGATCGAACGCGGCGAGATGGTCGGCTTCCTCGGACCCAACGGTGCAGGCAAGACGACGACGATGCGGACGATCTTCGGGCTCGTGAGACCCGATTCGGGAGCCGTCACCTGGGACGGCGCCCCGATCACCCCCGATGTGCGCCTCCGTTTCGGCTACATGCCCGAGGAACGAGGCCTCTACCCGAAGATGCCGATCGACCGGCAGGTCGCCTGGTTCGCCGAGCTCCACGGGATGCCCGCCGAAGATGCGCGAGCCGCCACGGGCCGATGGCTCCACGAACTCGGCCTCGGTGAACGCACCGACGCCAAGGTCGAAGAGCTGTCGCACGGCAACCAGCAGCGGGCGCAGCTCGCCGCCGCCCTCGTCCACGACCCCGAACTCCTCGTCCTCGACGAACCCTTCGCCGGACTCGACCCGCTCGGCGTGGAGAACCTCGCCGGCCTTCTCGCCGAGCGGGCCACGGCGGGCACCGCCGTGCTGTTCTCCAGCCACCAACTCGACCTCGTCGAGGACCTGTGCGAACGGGCCGTCATCATCGACCACGGGCAGGTCGTCCTCGACGGACGCATCGCCGAACTGCGGGCGGGCTCGCGACGACGCTACGTCGACGCCGAGGTCATCGGCGGCGACACCTGGTGGACCGGCCTCGACCACATCGAACCGGTCCAGGTCGACGGTGACCGGGTGCGGCTCCTCACCGACGTCGACGTCGACCTCCAACGCATCGTCGACGCCGCCGCCGCAGCCGGAACGGTCCGACGGTTCTCCTTCGAGCCGCCGTCGCTGTCGGAGATCTTCCGAGAGGCGGTCGAAGCATGAACCCGCTCAGGACCGTGCTCCTGATCGCCCGGCGCGACTTCATGGAACGGCTCCGCTCGCGAGCGTTCCAGATCTCGACGGGCATCTCGCTGCTCCTCGTCATCGGCGTCATCGTCGCCCCGACCCTCTTCGGCGACGTCGTCGGCCTGAGCGCGACCGTCGGGGTGGTGGGCGAAGATCCCGCCGCCCTCGTCGCCGCTCTCGAAGAGATCGCGCCACCGGGAGCGACCATCGACGGGACGACGTTCCCCGACGAGGCCGCGGCCAGGGCCGCCCTCGAGGACGGCACCGTCGACCTCGTCGTCACCGACGACGCCATCCTCGCCACCTCGGACACCCCGTCGTCGTTCCTCGCCGCGGCGACGTCGGTCGTGGCCGCCCAACGGGTGGCCGAGCGGGCCGCGGAACTCGGCCTCACCCCGCAGGAAGCCGCCGACCTGCTGGCGGCCACCGACGTGCCGGTCGAGCGGATCGACGGCGACGGCGGTCCAGACCTCGCCGCTCAGGGCATCGCCTTCTTCGCGTCGGTCATCATGTTCATCGCCATCGTCACCTACGGACAGTGGATCCTGCTCGGCGTGGTCGAGGAGAAGGCCAACCGGGTCGTCGAGCTCGTCCTCGGCGCGGTGCTCCCCCGCCGGCTCCTCGCCGGCAAGATCATCGGCATCGGCGCCCTGGGGATCCTCCAGCTCCTCATCGTCGGCGTCGTCGGCTTCGGGACCGCCGTCGCCGTCGGCGCGACCGGCGTACCGACGGTCATCGGGACGATCGCCGGCAGTGTGATCCTCTGGTTCCTCCTCGGCTACGCCCTCTATGCCACCGCCTACGCGGCCGCCGGGTCGCTGGTGTCCCGTACCGAGGAAGCGCAGAACGCGGCGTTCCCCCTCACGATGATCGTCATGATCCCCTACCTCATCGCCGTCACCGCGCTCACCGGCGGCAGCGAGCTCCTCCGCTACGTGTCGTACGTTCCCCTCTGGTCGCCCATCGCCATGCCGGTGCGGATGGCCGCAGGCGACGCCGCACCGTGGGAGGTCGCGCTCACGCTGGTCCTGACCGTGGCGACCATCTACGTCTTCGTCCGGGTCGGGGGACGGATCTACGAGGCGAACATCCTCCGCACCGGAGCCAAGGGGAGCCTGCGGGCGGCACTGCGTTCGCTGCGCGACTGACCGTCGCGGAGGCGACCGGGCAACCGGTAGGATGCTCGACCATGGATCATCTCTCGGTCACCACCCGGCCACCGTTCGCTCCCCACATCGAGTTCGTCGAGCGCAAGGGGGTCGGCCACCCGGACACGATCTGCGACGCGCTGGCCGAGGGCCTCGCCCGCGAGCTGGCCACCGAGTACCTGGCCCACACCGGCGAGGTGCAGCACTTCAACGTCGACAAGGCCATCCTCGCCGCCGGATCGGTGGACATCGATTTCGGAGGAGGACGCCACGTCAAGCCTTCCCGGCTCGTCCTGGTCGGCAAGGCCGACATGACGACCGCGTGGGGTCCGGACCCCGACGAGCTGGCGAAGGAGTACAAGGAGCGGCTCCTGGGCATCCTCCCCGACGCGGATCCCGACGCCTTCAGCGTCGAACTGTGGCTCAACCAGTCGGCGGTGGATCTCGCCGCCGTCGTCAAGGCCGGCCACGGCACGAACGCACCCCTTGCCAACGACACCTCCTTCGCCGCGGTGTCGCTCCCTCGCAGCCCGCTCGAGACGGCCGTCCACGATCTCGAGGCGTACCTCAACTCGGACCGGTACCGCGCACGGGTGCCGATCGGCCGCGACATCAAGATCATGGGATCCCGCATCGGCGACGGTGTCACGATCACTATCGCCGTACCGGTCCTCGCCCGCGACGTCGGTTCGGCCCACGAGTACGACGCCGTCATCGAGCAGGTCAAGGAAGACGCCTTCGCGTTCGTCTCCGAGATCGTCCGCCATCCGGTCACGATCCAGGTGAACCAGGCCGATCAGGACGGATCCGCGTACCTGACCCTGAGCGGCACCTCCGCCGAGGCCGGCGACGACGGGCAGGTCGGGAGAGGCAACCGGTTCGGCGGCCTCATCACGCCGTACCGGCCCATGAGCCTCGAAGCCGCAGCAGGGAAGAACCCGGCCGCCCACGTGGGCAAGACCTACCACGCCATCGGACAGGACATCGCGACCCGCCTCCTCGCCGAGACCGCCGCCACCGAGGCCACCGTCCGGCTGCTGTCGGCCATCGGCCACCCGGTCACCGAGCCTCAGGTCGCTCACGTCGAGATCGTCGGCGACGTACCGGACTCGTCGGTGGCGGCGATCGTCGCCGAATGCTTCGACGACTGGAAGGGCGTCCGCGACCGGCTGATCGCCGGCGAGTACGAGCTGTACTGAGCGGGTCGGAGTGGACCTCGCCGCCGCAGCCGCAGCGCGGGACGCCACCGACCCGCTGGCGGGGTACCGCGACCGTTTCTCGATCCCGGATCCCGACCTCGTCTACCTCGACGGCAACTCCTTGGGACCGCTACCGCGCCGCACACGCACCGCGATCGCCGAGACCGTCGACCGCGAATGGGCCGGCGGTCTCGTCCGCTCCTGGGACCGTTGGCTCGACCTCGGAACCCGAGCGGGCGCCCTCCTCGCTCCGCTGATCGGGGCACGTCACGACGAGGTGGCGCTCTCCGACCAGACCTCGGTGAACCTGTACAAGCTGGCGGAGGCGGCGGTCGGCGCGGACCCGTCTCGCCCCGACATCGTCACCGACGTGGACAACTTCCCGTCGGACCGCTACATCCTCGACGGAGTGGCGCGCCGCCACGGGGGCCGGCTCCGCGACGTTCCGGCCGATCCGACGGTGGACGACGTCGCCGCCGCCGTCGACGAGCGGGTCGGCCTGGTCAGCCTGTCGCTGGTGAACTACCGATCCGGCGCCCTCGCCGACCTGAAGGGCATCACCGCCCTCGCCCACGACGCCGGGGCGCGAGTGCTGTGGGACCTGTCCCACGCCGCCGGGGTCGTGCCGGTCGACCTCGCCGGGGTCGAGGCCGATCTCGCGGTCGGATGCACGTACAAGTACCTCAACGGCGGCCCCGGATCGCCTGCCTTCCTCTATGTGCGCAGGGACCTCCAGGGCGCCCTCACACAACCGATCGCCGGCTGGTGGGGCCACGACGACATGTTCGGCTTCGAGCCCGGCTACCGGCCCGCTCCCGACATCCGCCGGTTCCTCACCGGCACCGCACCGATCGTCTCGATGGTCGGTGCCGCCGAAGGGATCGCGCTCTGCGCGGACGCGGGCATCGAGGCGATCTGGGCCAAGAGCCAGTCCATGACGTCGTGGTTCATCGAGCTCGCTCACGAGCATCTCGCCGCCCTCGACTTCGAGGTGGCGACGCCGACCGGCGCCGGACGCCGCGGCGGCCATGTCGCCCTCCGGCACGACGCGGCGTGGCCCATCGTCCAGGCCCTCCGCGACCGGGACGTGATCGTCGACTTCCGGCACCCCGGCATCGTCCGGTACGGGTTCTCCCCGTTGTACAACCGCTACCACGACGTCGCGGCGGCCATCGAAGTGACCGCGGACGTCGTCGCTTCGGGCTCCTACCGGACCTATCCGGACCTCCCGGCCGCCGTCACCTGACACCGAAGGCGCTCGATGAGCCGCGTCCCGGCCCGAAGGCCGGGTAGCGTGGGCCCGACGAGCGGAGGACACGCGATGGCCGAGCGTTTCGAATCCAGCGAGGACATGATCCGCCGCGCCCGCGAGGCCGCTCGCTCCCCCCGTGAAGTGCCCACCGGGGATCCCGCCGGCCAGGAGCCCCGCCGGCCGATCCCCGAAGCGCCGATCCCGCAGGGCCACGCGCCTCGAGTGGAGCATCTGGAGGTCGATCCGCTCACGGTCCCGTCGCCGTCCGCGCCCCCACCCATGCCGCCGTCCGGACCGGCGACGCCTCCGCCCCCGCGAGGTCGAGCGGTCGTGGCCTTCGTCGTGGCCCTGGTCCTGCTCGGCGCGGGGTTCGCGGCCACCCAGCTCATCGACGTGGACGACGCCGGCGACACGCCGGCGACGGCGCCGATCTCGGCCGACCCGGAACCCGGGACGTGCCTCCGCGACCCGGGAGGTGGGTTCGCCGCCCTCGAGCCGGTTGACTGCGCCCGATCCCACGACCTGGAGGTCTTCGCCATCGTCGATCTCCCCTACGGGTCCGACGAGCCGATCCCCGAAGACGACGAGCTCTTCGACATCGCCTTCCAGGCGTGCCTGGACCGGTTCTCGTCGTACACCAACGAGGCATGGGAGGACTCGCCGTTCTACATCCGCACCTACGTTCCGGATCGACGCGGATGGCGAGCGGGAGATCGCAGCGTCGTGTGCACCCTGTTCGCGGCCGACGCCGACGGCCAGCCCGTCCCGTCGACCGGTTCGGCGGCGGGCACCGACGCGTGAGCGTTTTGTCGCGCCGACACGACCCGCAATCATGGGACCCATGTCCGAGCTGATCATCGTCGGGGCGGGCCCCATCGGGTCCTGGGTGGCGGAGGCCGCCGTCCACGACGGCATCGTCGATCGGGTGACCGCGGTCGTCGACCCTCAGCCTCGAGCGCGGGAACGGCTGACGGCCGAGACCGGCGCCGCCGCCTATCCGACGACCGTCGACCTGCCGCCGGCGCGCAACGCCGAGCGGGCCTTGGTGGCGTTCTCGTCCCGGGCCGACAAGGTGGCGCCCGAGATCGTGCGGCTCGTCTCCAGCGGCTACCACGTCGTCACCACCTGCGAGGAGCTGGCGGGGCGGATCGGGCA
>JALVQZ010000064.1 GCA_027036355.1 Acidimicrobiia bacterium
CGCCCGCGAGCGTGCGGCCGCGCTCGTCGGGGCGGCCAAGCCTCACGAGATCGTGTTCACCGGCGGCGGCACCGAGGCCGACAACCTGGCCGTCGTCGGCGCCGCGCTCGCTCGCCCCGGCCGGGGCGTGGTGATCTCCGCCGTCGAGCACGCCGCCGTCGTCGAGTCGGCGCGCTTCGTGGGCCGTCTCGGCCGCGAGGTCAGGATCGTCGAGGTCGATGCGGTGGGCCGTGTCGATCCCGCCGCGGTGGCTCGAGCCGCGGCCGAACTGGGCGATCCGATCGTGTCGGTGATGGCCGCCAACAACGAGATCGGCACGATCGAACCGGTTGCCGAGGTGGTCGCCGCGGTCCGCTCGGCCGCCCCCGACGCGATCGTGCACACCGACGCCGTCCAGGCGGCAGTGTCCGAGGACGTGTCGGTAGGGGCCCTGGGCGCGGACCTGATCTCGCTCGCGGCGCACAAGCTGGGCGGACCCAAGGGTGTCGGCCTCCTGTACGTCCGTGACGGTGTCGAGCTCGAACCGGTCCTCCACGGCGGGGGACAGGAGCTGGGGCGCCGTTCGGGAACCCACGACGTCGCCGGCATCGTCGGGATGGTCGCCGCGATGGAGGAGGCGATGGGTGACCGGGACGGGTTCCGGCGGCGGGTCGGCGCGGCGAGGGACGTCTTCGAACGCAGCGTGGCGGACCGGCTCGGCGACGTCGTGGCGACCGTTCCCTCCGAGGTCCGGCTCGTCCAACACGCCCACCTGCGGTTCGTCGGGATCGACGCGGAGACGTTGCTCGTCAAGCTGGACATGGCCGGGGTCGCGGCGGCGGCGGGGTCGGCGTGCCAGAGCGGGGCGATCGAGACCAGCCACGTCCTCGCGGCGATCGGCATGGATCGCAGCACGGCCGGCGAGTGCGTGCGCTTCACGTTCGGGTGGCCCGACGACGAGGCTGCCGGCAGGTCCGCCGCCGACGCGGTCGTGGCGGTCGCGGAGACCCTCCGATGAGGGCCCTGGTCGCCATGTCGGGCGGGGTGGATTCGTCGGTCGCGGCGGCGATGATGCTCGACGCCGGCTACGACGTCGTCGGGGTCACCCTCAAGCAGTGGGAGGAGCCCGATGGCGCCTTGCCGAGGGCGGGATGCTGCACCGTCGCCGACGCCGAGGACGCCAGACGGGTGTCGGCGCAGCTCCAGATCCCCTACTACGTGCTCGACCACGTCGAGGACTTCCGCCGCAACGTCGTGGAGCCCTTCGGAGCCGCCTACCTCGCAGGGCGCACCCCGAACCCATGCATCGAATGCAACCGGACCGTGCGGTTCTCGGCGTTGCTGCGGCGCACCGAGGAGCTCGATTGCGACGTGTTGGTGACCGGACACCATGCCAGGGTCAGCCACGACGAGCACGGCTACCACCTTCGGAAGGGCGTCGACGCCGGCAAGGACCAGTCCTACGTGTTGCACATGCTGAGCCAGGAGCAGCTCGCCCGGATCCGGCTTCCGATCGGGGAGGTGACGAAGGCCACCGTGCGCGACATCGCCGGCTCCCTGAGGCTGCGCACGGCCACGAAACCCGACAGTCAGGACCTGTGCTTCGTCGGAGACGGGGACTATCGCGACTTCCTCCGGCGCGAGTTCCCCCAGGCCGCCGCCGAGGGCGACATCGTCGACGCGGACGGGACCGTCGTCGGGCACCACGACGGAACGGCCGGGTTCACGATCGGCCAGCGGAGAGGCCTCGGCGTCACCGGTGGGGAGCGGCGCTTCGTCATCGACATCCGTCCCGCCCGCCGCGAGGTCGTCATCGGGACGCGCGACGACCTCCTCGCCGACGGCTGCATCGTCGACGACGTGTCGTTCGTGGCCGGCACGGCGCCGTCGGAACGGGACGTCGAGGTCAAGGTGCGCTACCGGTCACGGCCGGTGCCGGCGCGGATCGCCGAACACGGGCCCGGGCGCTGGGAGGTGCGTTTCGTCGAGCCCCATCCGGCCCCCGCCCCCGGGCAGGCGGCGGTGTTCTACGACGGCGACGAGGTGCTCGGCGGGGGCCGGATG
>JALVQZ010000065.1 GCA_027036355.1 Acidimicrobiia bacterium
CTCCTGAAGACGGCTCACGGTGGCCTCCACCTCATCCAGGAGGATGCCCCGCTCGCGCAGAAGCGAAGGGTTTCCCAGGAGAAGGTCATGCCCCGCCACCTGGGCGGAGATGCCCCGGCCGGGGACGGCCTGGAAGCCCTCCGGCTCATCGAGGGGAAGGCGGCGCTCCTCGGCAGCCTGCACGATGGCCTGGCCCAGACGATGCTCACTCCCCCGCTCCGCCGAGGCGGCCAGCTCGGCGCGTGTCTGCTCGCCGCCGGGGTCCGCGTCGCGCACGCCGGAGACGCTCGATGGCTGGTGGTCCACGGCGATCTCCCCGCCCTCACCGCGGCGGACATCGCCGCCATGGCCGGTCACGACGCTCCCGCCCTGGCGCCCTCGAAGGACGGAGGAACCGCCGCGATCTCGTCGACCGGACCGTTCCGGTTCTCCTACGGGGTCGACAGCTTCCGCCGGCACCTGGTCGCCGCCGGACCCGGCACCCGGGTCGTGGTCCGGCCGGGACTGGCCTTCGACATCGACCATCCTCGGGACCTGATGGTCGCCGAGCTGCTCGGAGTGACTCCGTGACGGACCTCTACGAGCCGCTTCGTCGAGACCGCCCCACGCCGCTGTCGCCCCGTCGGGCCCTGGCCATCGGCGCCCACCCCGACGACATCGAGTTCGGCGCCGGTGCGACGCTGGCCCGGTGGGCGGACTCGGGCTGCCGGGTCACGATGGCGATCGTCACCGACGGCTCGAAGGGCACATGGGATCCTGCCGCCGATCCCGCGGAGCTGGCCCGTCGGCGCACCGCCGAGCAGCACCGCGCAGCGAAGATCCTGGGAGCCGCCGAGGTCGTCCACCTGGGACACGTCGACGGCGAACTCGAGTACTCGATGCGGCTCCGCGGACAGATCGCTCGCCTCGTCCGCCGGGAACGGCCCGACGTCGTCCTCGGCCACGACCCGTGGCAGCGGTACCAGATGCATCCCGACCATCGGGTCGCCGGCCTGGCCACCAACGACGGCGTCGTCGCCGCCCGGGACCCGCTGTTCTTCCCCGAACAGCTCGCCGAGGGCCTCGAGGCGCACCGGCCGACGGCATTGCTCCTGTGGTCCGCCGACGAGCCCGACCATCTCGAACCGGCCGACGAAGCCCATGTCGAACGCAAGATCGCCGCCCTGCTCGCGCACTCGTCTCAGGCCGAGACCACCATGGGCGGAGCGGGAACGGAGCCGGCCGACAGCGCCTTCGCCGAGCGCATCCGCGCCTGGCTCGCCGCCAACGGCACGCGCCTGTCCGGACCGCCGGGCGAGTCCTTCAAACGCCTGACGCCATAGCCCGCCCTCAGGACTGGACCATGTCCTCCATGCCGGGAGGCGGGGTCGCGCCGATCCGGACGCCGTGGGTCGGATCGAAGAAATGCATCTTGGCCGTGTCGATCACCAACGCGAGCCGATCGCCGGCCTTGACCGGAACGTCCGGACTCACCCGGGCGGTGAACTGGGTCTTGTGTCCCAGGACCGCCTCCTCTTCGGCTGCGGCGCCGAGGAGCTCTTGGATGTCGGGGGTCATCACCGGCTCCTCGTCGAGGAGGAAGTGCACGAACGTCTCGTTGCCGAGCATCTCGGTCACCTCGACGTTCACCTCGATCTGCTTGTCCGGGTCGGCTCCGGCGACATGCGAAGCCGCCTCGAAGTTCCCCGGGCGGATGCCGATGACGAGCCGGTCGCCCATCCGCTGATCGATCCCCGGGTGCCGCTCGAGCGCCGCCTTGTCGACCTTCACCCGGTTCCCGGCGAACACGGCCCACACGGTGTCGCCATCGGCTTCGAGATGTCCGTAGACCATGTTCATCGCCGGGCTCCCGATGAACCCCGCGACGAACAGGTTCACCGGATCGTTGAAGAGCTCCGTCGGCGGTGCCACCTGCTGGAGGTTGTAGGGCCGCTGGGCGGACACGGCGCGCAGAACGGCGACCCGGTGACCCAGCGTCATGGCCTCCACCTGATCGTGAGTGACGTAGACGGTCGTGGTCCCGAGCCGCTTGTGCAGCAGGCTCAGCTCCGTACGCATCTGCACCCGCAGCTTGGCGTCGAGGTTGGACAGCGGCTCGTCCATCAAGAACGCCTTCGGTTCGCGGACGATGGCCCGCCCCATCGCGACACGCTGGCGCTGGCCACCCGACAGGGCCTTCGGCTTGCGGTCGAGGAACTCGGTGATCTCCAAGGTCTCGGCCGCTTCGAGGACCCGGCGCTTGATCTCCTCCTTCGGCATCTTGCGCAGCTTCAAGCCGAACGCCATGTTGTCGAACACCGACATGTGGGGATAGAGGGCGTAGTTCTGGAACACCATGGCGATATCCCGATCCTTGGGCGGAACGTCGTTGACGAGCTGATCGCCGATGTACAGCTTGCCCTCGGTGATCTCCTCCAACCCGGCGATCATGCGGAGGATCGTCGACTTCCCGCAACCCGACGGCCCGACGAGCACCAGGAACTCGCCGTCCCGGATGTCCAAGTTGACGTGCCCGACCGCACGGGTCCCGTCCGGATAGATCTTGCCGATGTCGTCCAGGGTGATCTTGGCCACGTTGACTCCTCGTGCCGCTACCGCACCCAGCCTAGTCCGCCAGCGATGCCCGCTCTCGGCTCCGGCTAATGTCCTGGCCATGAACGAGCAGAACGTCGCCGTCATCCCCGGAGGCACCGGATCGGTGGGCCGGGCGCTGCTGCCGATGCTCGTGGCCCGCAACTTCCGGCTCGCCGTCACCTACCTGCTTCCCGAAGAAGCCCGGGCGGTGGAAGACGAACTGGACCTCGACGAGGACCAGCTCATGTTGCGCAGGGTCGACGCCACCGACCGCGCCTCGATGGACAAGTTCATGCAGGAAGCCGCCGACGCCTTCGGCCCGTTCAACGTCATGTGCTCCCTCGTCGGCGGCTGGGCCGGCGGCCGGGACGTCGCCGAGACCGACGACGTCCGCTTCGATCGGATGATCGACCTCAACCTGCGATCGGCGTTCAACGCCACCAGGTCCGCGATCCCGCACATGCGCCAGGTAGACTGGGGTCGGATCATCCTGATGGGCTCGAAGAACGCCATCGACGCTCCCTCCGGACAGGCCGCCTACAACATCGCCAAGGCCGGGGTGATCGCCCTCGCCCGATCGGTCGCCGCCGAACTGACCGACACGAACGTCACGGCCAACGTGTTGCTGCCGACCGTCATCGACACCGAGGCGACCAGGGCCGCCCTCCCCTACGCCGACTACGTCGACTGGCCCAAGCCCGCCGAGATCGCCCAGGTCATCGACTTCCTGGCCAGCCGCCGATCGCACGTCATCAACCGTGCGGCCATCCCGGTCAACGGCAACACCTGACCGCCACGGCCCGCACGCGCGAACGTCTTCCCCGAAGGGAAGACGCACGACGTAGCCCCGACCGGATTCGAACCGGCGCTACTGGCTTGAGAGGCCAGCGTCCTAGGCCGCTAGACGACGGGGCCGAAGGGCGGTCCGTTGACCGACCGCCGGCTCGGGGGGGAGGACTCGAACCCCCAATGACGGGACCAGAACCCGCTGTGTTGCCAATTACACCACCCCCGAAGGGCGGCGGAAGGATACGGTCCCTTCCCGCCGAATGACAACCCCATGGCACCATGCGGCGCCAAAGTTGGCTCCTCAACCGTACGCGGCCCCCGCCGACAGGTTGGCCGATGGAAGCACTCGCACGGGTCGCCTCGCGGATCGAGGAGATCCGTTCCAAGGTCGTCGCTCCTCCGCCGTCGGCGGATCGGTTCCGCTCGATCCTCCAGGCCCGTCTGGGCACCGGGCCGGTCGCGCTCGACGGCGAACGGTCGGTGTCCGCGCCCAACGCCGTGGCCGCCTTCGCGACGGCGGCCACCCCATGGACGGGCGGCACGGTGACCCTCGGGACGATGCTGGGCGCCACGGCCTTCCCGACCGCGACCGCACGGCCGGTGACCGGGGTCGCCACCGCCGGCGACCTGCGAGCGTACGTCGGGTCGCGGGGCGTGCGAGAGCGCAACGGACGTCTCGACCCGGCCGAGCTGGTCGAGGTGTCCGGGGCCTACCAGGGCACCGCCCGGCTGCTCCCCCCGGCGGCGTCCGCCTGGGAGACGATGCGCGCCGCTGCCGCCGCCGACGGCATCGACCTCCGGCTCGTCGGCGCCTACCGGACCTACGAGAGCCAAGCCCGGGCACATCAGGCGTACCTCGAGGGGCGCAAGAGCGCCAGGGTCCTTCCCCCCGGCACCTCCGAGCACGGGGTCGGCCTCGCCATCGACGTCACCAACGGAGCCACGATCGGCCCCGGGGACCCCGAATGGGCCTGGATGGACGCCAACGCCCGCGACTACGGATGGTTCCCGATCGAGACCGAATCGTGGCACTGGGAGTTCCGGGGCGCCGGACTCACGCCGTGAGACGATCCCTGGCCCGGCGGATCCGCTCGAGCGTGCGACGCCGACCCAACGCGGCGAGGGATTCGAACAACGGTGGACTGACCGTCGAACCGGACACCGCCACCCGGATCGGTTGGAGGCCCTTGCGAGCCGACAGCCCCTCCCGCTCGAGCATGCCCCGGAGCGCCGACTCGATGGACTCGATGGTCCACTCGTCGAGCTCGGACAGGGCGGCGATGGCGCCGTCCAGCGCCCGGGGGGCGTCGCCTTTCATGACCTTCGACCACGACCGCTCGTCGTAGACCACCTCGTCGACGAGCAGGAACCGCACCTGGTCGGCGGCTTCGGCCAGCAGCTTGGTCCGCTCCTGGACGTGGGGGGCGATCTCGTGGAGGATCCTCAGCTCCTCGGCGGTCGGCTCCCGACCCAGATCCTCGGCGATCCACGGCATGATCCGATCGACGAACTCGTCGGGGGTCATCGCTCGGATGTAGACGCCGTTCATCCACTGCAGCTTGTCCATGTCGAAGATCGCCGGGTTCCTGGAGACGTCGGCCAGGTCGAACCGGCGGATCATCTCGTCCCTCGACACGATCGTCTCCTCGTCCCCGGGCGACCAGCCCAGCAACGCGAGATAGTTCACGAGCGCCTCGGGCAGGTACCCGGCGGCCCGGAACGCGGCGACCGCCGTGTCGCCGTGACGCTTCGACAGCTTCTTCCCGTCGGGTCCCATCAGCAGCGACAGGTGGGCGTACGTGGGGGGCTCGGCGCCCATGGCCCGGGTGATCAGGATGTGCTTCGGCGTCGACGACAGCAGGTCCTCGCCACGGATGACGTGGGTGATGCCGAAGTCGACGTCGTCGACCGTCGACGCCAGGTGGTAGGTCGGCGTTCCGTTCGAGCGCAGGATGACGAAGTCCTCCACCTGGGTGTGCTCGAAGCTCATGTCGCCGCGAACGACGTCGGAGAACTCGGTTCGTCCGGGCCGGGGGACGCGGAACCGGACGGTGGCCCGTTCTCCGGCGGCGAGGCGCCGCTCCACCTCCTCGGGCGGCGGCTCGAGGGACCCGTCGTAGGCGGGAGCCCGTCCCTGGTCCCTGGCCTCCTTCCGCCACCGTTCGAGAGCCTCGGGGTCGGCGAGCGACCAGTACGCCCGGCCGGCGGCGACGAGCTCGGAGGCGACCTCCCGGTAGCGTTCCAGGCGTTGGGACTGCCGATACGGGGCGTGGGGGCCACCGACCTCGATCCCCTCGTCCCAGTCGAGACCGAGCCAGCGGAGACCGTCGAGGATGTCGGCGGCGTACTCGGGCGTCGACCGTTCCGCGTCGGTGTCGTCGCTGCGCAGGAGGAACGTCCCGCCCTCGGAGCGGGCGAACAGCCAGTTGTACAGGGCCGTGCGAGCCCCGCCCACGTGCAGGTACCCGGTCGGCGACGGAGCGAACCGCACCCTGACCGTCATCGCCCCACCACCGGGTTGACAAGCACCCCGAGGCCTTCGATCTCGACCTCCATGCGGTCCCCAGGATGGACCGGTCCGACCCCGGCGGGTGTGCCCGTCAAGATCACGTCGCCGGGGAGCAGGGTCATCACCCGAGAGATGAACGACACCAGCTCTGCGACGCCGAACACCATGTCCCGGGTCGATCCCGACTGGCGCACCTCGTCGTTGACCCTGGCGACGATCGACAAGCCCTCACCCGGGTCGATCTCGGTGTCGATCGCCGGACCGAGGGGACAGAACGTGTCGAACCCCTTCGCCCGTGTCCACTGCCCGTCGGCGCGCTGCAGATCCCGGGCGGTCACGTCGTTGGCGGCCGTGTAGCCCAAGATGTGGTTGTCGACGTCGTCGGCGGCGACGTCCTTGGTCACCTTGCCGATCACGACGGCGAGCTCCGCTTCGTGATGGACCTCGGTGGAGTCCTCCGGGTAGCGCACCGGTTGCAGCGGACCGACCACCGTCGTGGGCGGCTTCAGGAAGATGATCGGCGTCGTCA
>JALVQZ010000066.1 GCA_027036355.1 Acidimicrobiia bacterium
CTCAGGGTGTGGAGATCGGGACGGGTGCCGTCGCGGGCTCTTGGCTTCGGGATCGCCAGACGAGTCCGAGCCCTGCCAGCAGTAGGACCGCGAACGATGCGATCCACGCCCAGGTACCGACCGTCGAACAGTCGACCTTGCCGATCCCGGTGTCGATGATGGGCAGGCCGACGATGGGCGCCATGCCGCCGAAGGCGACGGCCTGGCCGAGGGTGAGGAGCTCGACGTTCGAGGCGGCCTTCCACAGGAGCACGGCGCCGAGAGCGGGGGTGAGGTAGAGGACGGAGTACATGCGTCCGTGGAACGCGTCGATCCCCCACGGCCAGAAGCTGCTCGCTGCGGTCGGGGCGACGAGGAGACCGACGCCGTAGAGACCCAGCACGATCACCGGCAGGAGGATCACCGCCCGCCATGGCTCGGGCAACGGGTGCGGGAAGCGTGGCGTCAGGTGCCGGTACAGCCACAGGTGATAGAGGGCGTTGAGGGGGATCGCGACGTACAGGAAGAACCAGAGCCAGGTGCTGGCACCGCTCAGCTCGAACCGGTCGAGGTTCATCACCGACACGATCAGCACGATGCTGGTGAACAGGAAGATCATCGGCACGACGACCCGAGCCGGCGCCCAGCGCCGGATCTTCACGGTCATGGCCGTGGCGACCAGGGATCCGCTGTAGATCGACCCGAGCAGGAGCGCGTTGAAGGGTGTCAGCTCCCATGGCCACCGCGGACCGACGACCGATGGCACGAGCAGCAGGCCCACCCCGGCGACCAGCAACACGACCGACTCGACGGCAGTGACCCGGTAGAGGAGTGGAGTGATCTCGGGGTCGTCGCCGTGTTCCATCGTGTGATCTCCTCTCGGGTCCGCTGCGCCCGCGATGAGCATGCCACCGGCCGCTTGCACGAACCTTGCACGGACCTTGCGGGGCGACCGGGAGGCCCGAGAGGCCGCCGAGGCGGTGTGAGCTCCGGCCTTCGGCCCGACATCGCCGACCAGACCGGCTCGCCGGTGGCGAGATCGAGCGCCATGGGACGATGCGCGAGGCTTCAGTCGGACCGGTTCACGAGGTCGACCGGATCGCCCCGCTGGTCGAGGATGACGCGTCCGGGGATCTCGACGATCGGTTCGGTTCCTCCACGGGTGTCGTAGACGAGGGATCGTTCGCGGTCGCCGACGACGAGCCAGCGGCCGTCGAAGTCCTCGAGACGCTCCCGGTTGTCGAGTTCGGTGGCCCACAGGACCCGTCCGTCGGCGAGGTCGACGACCGACAGGTCGGTCGGGATGTTGACCATCGACTTCCAGAATCCCTCGTCGTCGAGGCAGTCGAGTTCCGGGCAGGGCCATTTCGCGGCCATGGTCCTCCACCACGCGAGCTTGGTTCCGTCGGGTGACAGCCGTACCGACAACGTGCACGGCTCGCAGGAACCCGGTTGTGGGTTGTGCTCGAGGTCGACGGGACCCCGAGCCTCGAGCGACCAGAACCGGATGAACAGATCCGTGCTGCACGACCCGCTGTACTGTCGAGTGACGCCGACGGCGAGGTCGCCGCCGAGGCAACACGGGTCGTCGGAGCGGTCCACGCCCCCCGTTCCGAAGTCGCCCTCGATCGTCCACTCTTCGCCGGAGACCAGATCGATGAAGCCGATCCCGACGTTGCGGCCGGCGTCGTCGGCGGGGCCGTCGATCGTCCACGCGAACACCGGCCTGTCTCCGATCACTCCCGTGAACCCCGAGTTCGGGGATAGCTCCACCGGTTCGGTCGAGCCGGCCGGGATCCATTGCGTACCCAAGAACACCCGGTCGACGTACCACGGGTGCCGGAAGACGACCCCGCCGAGATGGTCGGAGGCGGCCCACTCCACGGGCAGATCGACGAGTCGTGTCTCTGCGCCGCCGGGTTCCACTGCGGAGAGGCCGTCGTCGCCGAAGCGGAAGTAGGCGGGCACCTCGGGGCTGGCTTCGGGCACGGCGGCGGTCGTGGTCGTGGTCGTCGTGGTGGAGGTCGGCACCGTGGTGGTCGTCGTGGTGGTG
>JALVQZ010000067.1 GCA_027036355.1 Acidimicrobiia bacterium
CGGTTGCGCTTGCGGGCGGCTCGGCGGCGCTTGTCGTCGAGGCGGCGACGGCGAGCGGCGGCCGACGGGCGGGTGGGCCGGCGAGGCGGAGGAGGCGGCGCCAGCGCCTCACGGAGGATCTCGGCCAGGCGGGCTCGGGCCTCCTGACGGTTCCGCCACTGCGAACGGGACCGGTCCGCCTCCACGACGATCACCCCGTCCCCACCGACCCGTTCGAGGATCCGGCGCCGCTCGGCCTCGTCGAACGCCGCCGAGCCGGCCACGTCGAAGGACAGGACCGCCCGGGTGGCCGACCGGTTCGCGTGCTGGCCGCCGGGTTTCCCCGACGGCTCGAACCGCCACTTCAACTCGCCTGCCGGGATCGTGTGACCGGCGTCGATCGCCAGATCGTCCATGGGCGAACGGTAGCGACGACGACCGGACCGGTCCGTCCAGACGCGGCCATCGACCCCCGTCCGGCCGCGTGACCTCCCCCGAGCAGGGGCCGGCGACGCGGCGTATCGTGGAGACCCACACCGTCGACCGTCGGAGGAGACACCGCGATGCACATGCAGGACGACTTCCCACTGCTCCTGTCCACCCTGTACGACCACGGCGTCCGCCAGTACCCGGACCAGGAGATCGTCTCGCGTGAATCCGACCGCTCGATCTCCCGCGCCACGTACGCCGAGACCGACGACCGCGTCCGACGCCTGGCCACCGCGCTGCAGACCCGTCTCGGGATCGAACCCGGCGAAGCCGTCGGCACGATGGCGTGGAACAACCGCCGCCACCACGAGATCTACTGGGCGACGGCCAACACCGGCCGGATCTGTCACACGCTGAACATCCGCCTGTTCGCCGAGCAGCTCGAGTACATCATCAACCACGGCTCCGACAAGGCCATCTTCGTCGACCCCGACCTGACGCCGCTCCTGCATGCGGTCGCCGACAAGATCCCGACCGTCGAGAACTTCATCATCATGGGCGACTCCGCCGAGGACGCGAAGCTCCCCGGCGCCATCGCCTACGAGGAGCTCATCGACGGCGTCGAGCCGCACGGCGCGTGGCCTCGCCTCGACGAGCGCAGTCCGATGATGTTCTGCTACACCTCTGGCACCACCGGCAACCCGAAGGGCGTCGCCTACACGCAACGCTCCACCTACCTGCACACGATCTCGAACCTGGCCAACTTCCCGATCTCGGCGGCGGACAACGTGCTGCCCGTCGTCCCGATGTTCCACGCCGCCGCCTGGGGCTATCCGTTCCAGGCGGTGCCGATGGGCGCCAAGATCACCTACCCGGGCCCGGACCTCACCCCGCAGGGTCTCGTCGAGCTGTTCGTGAACGAAGGCGTCACCTTCTCGGCCGGGGTCCCGACGGTGTGGCTCGGCATCCAGCAGTACCTGATCGATCACCCCGACACGGACCTGTCGTCGATGCGGGCGTTCCTGTGCGGCGGCTCGGCGGTCCCTCGGGCGATGATCGACTGGTACAAGCGGGAACGGGACATCCTCGTCGTCCAAGGATGGGGCATGACCGAGACGAACCCGGTGGCGTCGGTCGCCCAGCTCAAACCGGGCATGGAGGACTGGGATTGGGAACGGCAGCTCGACATCTTGGAGACCGCCGGGCGGGTCGTCCCCGGGCTCCAGGTGAAGATCGTCGACGAGGACGGCAACGAGCTGCCCCACGACGGTGAAGCGTTCGGCGAGCTGCTCATCCGGGGACCGTGGATCGCCGCGGAGTACTACAACGACCCGCGGTCGCCCGAGTCGTTCGTCGACGGCTGGCTCCGGACCGGCGACGTGTGCAAGATCACCCCCGACGGCTACATCCGGATCACCGACCGGGCCAAGGACGTCATCAAGTCCGGCGGGGAATGGATCTCGTCCCTCGACCTGGAGAACACGCTGATGGCCCATCCCGACGTCGCCGAGGCGACCGTCGTCGGCCTCAAGCACCCCAAGTGGCAGGAACGCCCCGCCGCCTTCGTCGTTCGCCGCCCCGGCTCGGAGGTGACCGCCGACGAGCTGCTGGCCTTCCTCCACGACCGGGTCGCCAAGTGGTGGCTCCCCGACGAGGTCGTCTTCGTCGACGAGATCCCCAAGACCGGCACCGGCAAGTTCGACAAGAAGGTCGTCCGCGACCGCTACAGCGACCTGCTCATGGACTGACCCCGGCGACGACCCCCATGCCGCGGGGCCTCGAGCGACCAACCCACGACCCGGCCTGGCCGAAGCTTCGTTCAGCGCGCGAACACCGGCGACTCCAGATAGCAACCGAACGCCTCATCGTCGACGCCGTCGACGAGTTCGATGAGGTCCTCGACGGTGGCGTCGGCGGCGACCTCCACCCCCGCCTCACCCAGGCAGGCCCGCAGCCGCTCCAACTCGGCCTCCAACTCGGCCCCGGTCAGCTCGTTCTGCCTCGCCCACGCGAACGCCACCGACCTCAGGTACTCCTCGTCGCATCGGTCCTGCGCCTCGCTCGTCGCCGCCGACCCCTCGGGTCCCACCGTCACCCAATAGTCGTAGAACAATCCCCTCGCCCCCAGCTCCGGACCGTCCACCTCGTAGCCGAGCTCACGTAGACACTGCACGGTCCGGAACACCGCCCGCTCGTACTCGGCGAAGGTCACCACCCCATCGGAGAGGATCTCCCGCTGGAACGGAGGAAGCCCCTCCGGCAGCGTCGACGACGGGGCCTCCGACGGAGCGACCGTACAACCCGCCACCGCGACGGCGCACAGCAACGCCGCCATGGCCCTGTGAGGCATCAGCAGTTCCATGAAACCGATCCGAGACCTCCACTGCCGGTGTAGGTACGCCGATCGTACGTGTGGGCACCAGCTACGCACGGGCTCAACGAACTGGACCTCTTGATCACATACGACCGGCTACTCGCCGCCCACGACGTCCACTGCTCCTGCCCCAACCAGTTGGTGATCATGACCTTCGCCTTGGAACCCGAACAGTAGGTGGTCTGCTCTCCCGTCGTCGGGTTCGTGTAGGTGCCGGAGATCTTCGTCGAGGCCCACGCCGTGTACATTCCGGCGCCCGAGTCCCAGGAGTCGCCGGCCTTCCTGGGAGCCACCGAGCAGAGGTGGAACAGTTGCGCGGTCTTCGAGTACCTCGTCGTCGCATCGGAGTATGTCGCTGTCGTGAGCAGAGACGTCGCGATCACAACCGACCCGAGTATCACCATACCCCTCGGTCGCTGTATCGAACGCACTGTCGACGCACGATCCCAGAGCATGATCGCATCCTCCTCGCTCGGCCATGGCCGCCGGCCAAGCACCCAAGCGGTCATGTCCATCCCGGCGGAGAGGGTGACGAGTTGCGTCCGAGGTGGTGGTGGACGGAGGACTGGGAGCCCTCCGAGGCAGCGATCATCGCGGTGTCTCACGAAGCGTCGACGGCAACCGGACGGGACAAGGCGGTGACCACCGAGGCGATGGAGGTGGTCCACCGACTGCAGCCGCCAGTCCACAGACCCCCACACATCGTCCTCGCCGAGGACCCGGCCCGCCTCGCCGACGGCCAGGTGGTGGCCACCCTCGACGCGGCTGCCCGAGCAAATGCGGGTGGTGCCGTGATCACCGTCAACGTCGGCAACTGCTTGTCGTCGGACACCGTCACCGTCCGCCCCGTCAGCGCGAACGAATCCGACGACACGGAGACCGCAGCATCCGCGGGATGTCGGAGTCGTGCGGGCCGTACCGGGAGTCCTTCAACGACCTCCTGCCCGACCGCTGACTCCGGACGGCGACGCGTGCAAGATCACCCCGACAGGAAGGTCGTCCGCGACCGCTCCAGCGACCTGCTCATGGGCTGACGGCTCGTCCCTCAGCGGTCGCCGTCGAGCCTCCGCCGCACCGCGCCGGCGACGGCCGCCGCCACCGTCGCCACGCCCGCGTCCGACAGGTGGACCCCGTCGGGGCCGAGGATCGTCGCGGGGTCGAGGCGGTGGAGGGGATCCACCGGGACGCCGAGCTCGGCGGCCACCGCCCGCAGCGTCGCGTTGTAGCGATCCACGTCGGCCTGGCGGCGGGTCGAGGCCCGGGCGGCCCGGTTGCGGGCATCGTCGACCGGGGTCGTCGTCGCCAGCATCACCGCCGCGTCGAGCGCCTCCAGGCACGCCACCAGCGTCCGCAGGTTGGCGGCGTACTCGGCCAGGGGCACCTCCACCTCCCCGTCGTCGTCGAGCATGCGCCGCAGGTCGTGCAGGCCGGCGTTGAGGTGCACCAGGCAGCCGCCGGCGACGAGCGGTACCACCATCTCGTCGAAGCGCTCGACGAGGAACCGACTCGACCGGCAGTTGTCCTCCGGACCGACGACCCTGGCCTGGCCCACCAGCATCTCGGCGACCGCGGCCTCGTACTGGAGGCGGATCGAGTCGCCGACGAGAACGACGGTCCTCACCCCAGGATCTGGGGCAGCTCGTCCTCGGTGACGAGCACCGCCCGGGCCTTCGAGCCGATCGACGGACCCACGATGCCCTTGCGTTCCAGGATGTCCATCACCCGGCCCGCCCTGGCGAACCCGATCCGCAGCTTCCGCTGCAGCATCGACGTCGACCCGAGCTGGCTGCGGACGATCAGCTCGATGGCCTCCCGCACGATGGCGGGATCCTCACCCTCGAACTCCTCGGCGGACTCGGCCTGCTTGGCCGCCGTCTCGAACACCTCGGCGTCCTTGTACCGCGCCTCGCGCTGGCTACGGACGAAATCGACGACCGCGTGCACCTCGGCCTCGGACACGAACGCCCCCTGGATCCGCTCGGGCTTCGGGTCCCGGGCGGTCACGATCAGCATGTCGCCGAGACCCACGAGCTTCTCCGCGCCGGCCTGGTCGATGATCACCCGGGAATCGGTCTGCGACGCCACCGAGAACGCCAGCCGCGACGGGACGTTCGCCTTGATGACCCCCGTGATGACGTTCACCGACGGCCGCTGGGTGGCGAGCACCAGATGGATGCCGACCGCTCGAGCCATCTGGGCGATCCTCACGATCGACTCCTCGACCACCCGACCGGCCACCATCATGAGGTCGTTCAGCTCGTCGACGACCGCCACGATGTAGGGGAACCGGTCGAACAGCTCCTCGTCGAGCATCCCGGCGTCGTACTTCTCCCGGTACGACACGATGTCCCGGACCCCGGCGTCGGCCAGCAGGTCGTACCGCCGATCCATCTCCTGGACCGCCCACTGGAGGGCGTCGGCGGCCTTCTTCGGGTTCGTGATCACCCGGGTCAGCAGATGCGGCACGTCGTTGTACTGGCCCAGCTCGACCCGCTTCGGGTCGACGAGGATGAGGCGAACCTCCTCGGGCGTCGCCCGCATCAGCAGCGACGTGATGATCGCGTTGATGCACGACGACTTGCCGGCGCCGGTGGCCCCGGCGATCAACACGTGCGGGAGCTCGGTGAGATGCAGCATCCGCGGCGTTCCCGACACGTCCATGCCCAACCCGACATGCATCGGATCGGGGTCCTCGCTCGCCGCCGGGCCGGTGAGGATGTCGCCGAGGGTGACCAGGCGCCGCTTCCGGTTCGGCACCTCGATCCCGATGGCGCTTCGGCCCGGGATGGGGGCGATGATGCGGACATCCGCCGACGCGAGGGCGTACGCGATGTCGTGGGACAGGTTCGTCACCCGCGACACCTTCACCCCCGGAGCGAGCTCGATCTCGTAGCGGGTCACCGTCGGTCCGGGCACGATCCGCGTCAGGCGTGCGTCGACGCCGTGCTGACGCAGGGCCTCCTCCAGATCGGCCGCGGTCTGCTCGAGGGACCGCCGGTTCGTGCCGGACGACTCGGAGGTCTTCAGCAGCGTCAGCGGCGGCAACACGTAGCCGTCGCCCGTGGCCGGCCGCGGCGGCGGAGGCGGCCGCTTCCTGGTCCGCTTCTTCGGGACAGGTTCCTCTTCGAGGACGGCGTCGGGTGCCGCGACCGGCTCGAGAGGCACCGGCGGCGACTGGACGATCACCGCCGGGGCCGCCGCCCGCCGGCCGTCCGGCACGCTCAGCAACCCCACCCAGGTGCGGAACCCCCGCACGCCGGCGACGATCTCGTGGGCGACGTCGCGAATCGTGGCCCGGGTCAGGATCAACGTGCCCATCGCCAGGAACGCGAACAGGATCACGAACGTGCCCCAGAAGCCGATGAGGCGCCGCAGGGGGAACGCGATGAGACTCCCCACGGCGCCGCCGTGACTGGCGAGGCGGTCGAGGTTCCCGGCGATGGCCAGGGAACCGGTCATGAGATGGAACATGGCCAGCGACGAGACGAACACCACCCCGACCCCGATGGCGAGGCGGCCGTGATCCGGCCGCGGGAACACCCCGATCAGGGACAGGCCCACGAACGCGACGGCGGCCGGCAGGAGGTAGGCCCACAGGCCGAAGAGGAAC
>JALVQZ010000068.1 GCA_027036355.1 Acidimicrobiia bacterium
TGGGCGAGTTTGGCCCATGGCGGCATGGGCCCGTGGAAGGCGACGCTGCCGACCCCGACGAGGGCGAGGACGACGGCGTAGATCCACGCCATGGCGCGTTCCAGTCCGGCGAGGCGGCGTGTCCACCACACCAGCCATGCGGCGACGGCGACGTAGGCGAGGCTGGAGATGGCGTTGGCGGGTTGGGCGAGGAGGCCGCCTCCGATGGTTTCGCAGTCGCTTTCGCCGATCCGGCCGGCGGCGAGGAGGAGTCGATCCATGCGGCGGGAGCATACGGGACGCGCCGGCGCGTATCATCGCGTCGCCCATGGCTCCATCGACCTTCGACACCGTCCTGCAGAACCTGGCGCGGGTGATGGCGCGGGTGCTGTACCGGTCGGTCGATGTTCTCGATCCGGATCCGTCGTGGTCGGACCGTCCGGCCATTCTGGTGGCGAACCATTTCGGCGGGTTCGCCGATCCGGCGCTGCTGATCGGTCTGTTGGCGAAGCCTCCGCGTTTCCTGGCCAAGGCGACGTTGTGGGACATCGGCCCGGTGGGCCGGCTCCTGGAACTGGGTGGGGCGATCCCGGTGTATCGGGCGTCGGACGGAGCGACGAGCGGCAACCGGGACACCTTCGCCGCCTGCTACGAGGCCCTGGCCGCCGGTGAGCAGATCGCGCTGTTCCCCGAGGGCACGACCCATGACGATCCGTCGATGACGCGGCTCAAGACGGGAGCGGCCCGGATCGCCATGGGGGCGATGGCGGCCGGTGTGCCGGATCCGGTGATCGTGCCGGTGGGGATCCACTACGAGGACAAGGCGGCGATCCGGAGCCGCGCCGCGGTGATCGTGGGGGCGCCGATCGACGTGTCGGCGGTGGTGAACGGCGCCGACCCGTCCGACCGCGACGCGGTCCATCGGCTGACCGAGGTGATCGATGACCGGCTCCGTTCGGTGGCGCCGGATTTCGCCACGTGGGAGGAAGCCCGTCTGCTGGGGGCGGCGGCCGAGGTGGCGTTGGGGGCCTCGTCTCCCGGCGGCACGGTCGGGTACGCGCCCCGTGAGCGCCTGGCCGGCCTGCTCGGTCAGGCGCCGCAGCCCGAGCGGGTGGCGGTGCTGGGCGCGGTGGGTCGTTACCTCGATGCGATGGAGGCGGCGGGGATGGAGGGGTCGGCTGTTCGGCCGTCGCCGTCGGAGCTGGCGCGTCGGGTCGCGGCATCGCTGGTGGTGACGGTCTTGCTGGCGCCGTTCGCCTTGGCGGGTGTCGCGCTCAACGCGGTGCCCTACCTGTTGACCCGGCTGGTGGGTCGGTTCTCCGCGCCGCCGGTGACGTTGGCGACGGTCAAGGTCCTGGTGGGTCTGGTGGCGTTCGTGGGGACGTGGACGTTCTGGGCATGGATGGTGGCGTCCCGGTGGGGTTGGCGGTTCGGGTCGGTGATGTTCGTCCTGGCGCCGTTCTACGGCGGCGTCGCGATCGCCGTGTGGGAACGTCTGGGGATCTTCGGGCGCCTGTTCGGTTCCCTTCGCCGGTCCGGGGGTGGGCTCGATGCCGAGACCGTGACGGCCTTGCGGGACGACGTCGTTCGGGCGGTGGAGGCGGCGCTCGTGGCTGCGGGGAGGGCGGCGCGGTGAACCTGACGCGGGCGGTGGTGCTGGTGATCGTGGTGCTGCCCGCGGTGGCGGTGTCGGTGGTGGCGGTGATGGACGTGCTCCGGCGGCGATCCCTCGGGGCGGGAGCGAAGGTGGGGTGGCTGGCGGCACTCGTGTTCGTGCCTGGCGTGGCGGCGTTGGTCTATCTCGCGTCTCGACCTTCGATCGACCGGCCGATCGAGGGGTTCGGAGATGTCGGCGGCGGCTCGGGAGGGCGGCTCGAGGCGCTGATGGACGCGGTGGAGCGCCGGCAGCGGGGCGAGCTCGATGCCGCCGGGTTCGAGGCGGTGGTGGCGGAGCTGGGGGGCGGTTCGGCACCGGGCCAGGTATAGTTGCAGCCTGCAACGAGGAGCTTGGATGCCTGCCGTCAGTGTCGCCGATCCGTTGACCCTTCC
>JALVQZ010000069.1 GCA_027036355.1 Acidimicrobiia bacterium
CGGACATGACGACGTAGGTTCCGCCCGAGGCGACGGTGCCTTCCTCCATGTGGGGATGGTAGGTGGCGATGTACGCCTCGATCTCTCCCGATCCGCCTCGTAGGCCGTCGAGCTGCACCGTCACCCGTTGGTCGTGGCCGGCGCCGTGCCGGACGCGGACGATGATCGATCGGGAGCCGTCGATCACCGCCGTGGTGCCGCGGAGGGCGTCGTCCCAGATCGGCACGTCGTCGGGATGGGTGAGGGCGGCGATCGGGGTCCCGACGATCTCGTGCAGCGGACGGCCGAGCATCTCGGCGATGCCCTCTTCCAGGTACCGGATCGTGCCGCGCCCATCGATCAACGCCGAACCGACGGCGGGCGAGCCATGGTCGGCGACCGGTGGTTCGGACGGGCTCGGGAACGGAACGACCCGACGCTGCGCCGGAACGGACCGGCTGGCATGCCGTCCGATGGCGTACCGGATGGCCCGCGCGAGGCCCTTGGCGTCGACGACGCCCTTGACGAGGTAGTCCTGGGCGCCTTCGGCGAGGGCGCGCAGCGCCGTGGCGTCGTCGTCGTGGGAGCTGAGCACCACGATGGGGACGTCGGGCTCGGCGGCGACCATGGCTTCGACGGCTTCGACTCCGTCGGCGTCGGGGAGGACGAGATCGAGCAGGATGCAGTCGGGAGACGACCTGCCGACGAGTTCGAGGGCGGAGTCCAGGCGCCTGGCCTGGGCCAAGGTGTCGAACCCCGGCCAGGCTTCGCTCAGCATGGTCATGACGAGGCGGGCATGCAGCGGATTGTCCTCGACGAGGAGGATCTTCGGGGTCGATCGATCGTCTGGGGCGGCCATGGGGTCCTTCTCCACCGTTCGGCGGCTCACGTGGAGGTCTTCGGGCGGTTCCGGCCCGCCCTTGAGCGATCCCGCGGCGGTGAACGCCGCTCAGGCGGCCTCGGTGGTGACCGCCTTGTAGAGCCCCCACCCGACGGCGGAGCCCACGAGCGGTGCGATCCAGTAGATCCACTGGTCCGCCCACACGTTCCCGACGATGCCCGGACCCAGCGAACGGGCCGGGTTGACGCCGGTCCCGGTGAACGGAACGAGCGCCACGTGGACGATCAGCAACGTCAGCGAGATGGCCAGGAAGGCGGTCGGAGCCGACCCGTCGCTCGTGGTCGCCTTGAGGATCACGGCGACGAACAGCGCCGTGAACAGGGCCTCGAGCAGGAACCCCGCCCCGATGCCGACATCCGGAGCGAGGACGGTGGCGGTCCCGGCGACGGCGGCCTGAGACGACGCCGCGAGGAGCGTCAACGCAGCGAGCACGCCGCCGGCGACCTGGGCCACCCAATACTGCGCCATGTCGGCGACGCTCATGCGGCCGTCGAGGACCATGGCGAGGCTCACGGCCGGATTGAAGTGCCCCCCGGAGACCTCGCCGAACGCGTAGAGGCCCACCATGAGCCCAAGACCGAAGCCGAAGGCGATCACCAGGAGGGCCGTCGCTGCCTGGGTCCTGGCGGCCGTCAAGATGGCGATCCCTCCGAAGAGCACCAGGGCGTAGGTGCCGAGCACCTCGGCGATGAGCTTGCGTACGTTGGTCGACATCGGGTCTCCCTCCCGTATGGTCGGTCGCCTCCCCCAGCGAGGCTAGCCTCCGGAGCCCCGACCCGGAGAGCTTCTGCGATGACGAGATTCGCCTACTTCTGCGGCCACGAGCAGTTCCAGCCGGAGGTCCTCGTTCGCCACGCCGCCTTGGCCGAGGAGGCCGGCTTCGACATGGTGATGGTGTCCGAGCATTTCCATCCGTGGGTCGATGATGTGTCCGCCGCAGGGTTCGCGTACTCGACGATCGGGGCCATGGCCCAGGTCACCGAGCGAGTCGAGCTCGCCACCGCGGTGACGACGCCGCTGTTCCGGTTCCATCCTGGCGTCGTCGCCCAGGCGGCCGCCACGCTGGATCGGCTCTCCGGGGGTCGGTTCAACCTGGGCGTCGGCACCGGAGAGAACCTGAACGAGGGACCGCTCGGCTACCCGTTCCCGAAGTACGCCGAGCGGGCGGCCCGCATGAGGGAGGCGCTCGAGATCATGCGCCGGCTCCTGGACGGCGAGAAACTGAGCTACGACGGCGAGTACTACCGGACGGACCGGGCGAAGCTGTACAGCCCGCCGGTGGGTCCCGTCCCGATCTGGATGGCGGCGGGCGGGCCGAAGTCCTCCACCCTGGCAGCCACCAAGGCCCAGGGCATCATCACCTCGGTGAAGGACCCGTCGGTGACGAAGGAACGGGTGATCGATCCCGCGGCGGCGGCCGTCGGTGGCGGACCGATGCCGACGATCGTCGGGACCCGCTGGTCCGTCCGCGCCGCCGACGCCGACGAGGCCTGGCAGGCGCTGCTGGCATGGCGTGGTCTGCGGGCGCCGGGGCGCCTCGAGGCGGTCGACCCGATGGACCTGCGCGAACGCGCCGACCAGATGCCGAGGGACGAGATCTTGTCCCGGTACAGCATGGTCGAGGACGCCGACGACTACGTCGAGGTGTACCGGCCGTTGATCACCGAGGTCGGGGCGGACGTGGTGACGATCCAGACGACGTCGTTGGATCAGGAGGAGACGATCCGGATGCTCGGGTCCGAGGTACTGCCCCGTCTCCGGTCCCTGGGATCTGCGTGATGGAGCACCGTCGGGCCGTCCTACGCGCCTGACGCGTCGATCTCCTCGATCAACGACAGCGCCTCCCTGGCGAACGTGTCGTCGAACGCTCCGGAACCCAGCGCCGCCCAGAGCGACGGGGAGACGAACGCGCGGTACGCGGCGGTGACGGATTCGCCGGCCGTGCCGCCGGGGAGGTTCTCGAACTCCCGCCGGAGGGGCCCGATGAACCCGGGGGCGAGCGTGGCCACCGGATCGACCGCCCAGCCCGACGTCGGATCGCGGCGGACGATCACCACCGACGTCGCTCCGCCGGTCCCGAAGACCTCCACGGCGGCGTAGGTCACGCCTTCGGCTTCGAACTCGTCGGCGTCGCCGACCGTCAGGGTGGAGATCGGTCGACCGGCGAACGCGGCGAACTCGTCACGGAAGGACCGCCAGTACGCCTCTTCGACGTCGACGGGGACGCCCCCGTCGAGGAGCGCCGCCAACTGGTCGAGCGGCAGGTCGTTCTCGATGCCCATGACCAGGGCCAGCGATCCGTCGACGACGATGGTGGACAGGGTGGGAAGGTCGAGCGCCTCGACGGCGTCGAGCCAGTCGGCGACCGCTTGGGTGGGGACCTGGACCCCGGTGGTCGTGGCGGTCGTGTCGCCACCGCAGGCGGAAGCGAGCAACGCGACGGCGATCAGGAGCGGGAAGACGCGTCGGGACATGGCGGGGAGGTTAGTGAGGGGCGACCCGAACCCGATGTGCGTTCGGTCCCGCGCTCGTATATGTTCCGACGATGCGCGCGTACGTCGAAGGAGCGGTCCTCGGCGCCGTCGCCGGGTTCCTGGCCGGCCTGTTCGGGATCGGTGGCGGGGTCATCATCGTCCCGGGCCTGGTGCTGTGGTTGCGTCTCTCCCAGTACGAGGCGTCGGGCACCGCGGTCGCGACGATCGTGGCATCCTCGGCGGCGGCGCTGGTGTTGTTCGCCGCCGACGGCAAGGTCGACTGGTTCGCGGCCTTCGCCCTGTTCGTCGGTTCGGGCGCCGGCGCATGGATCGGTGGCCGCCTCATCGAGAAGGTGCCCGAGCACGTCCTCGCCGGCGGGTTCGCGCTGGTGTTGCTGATCGCGGGGGTTCGCCTGTGGCTCTGAGCACCTTCGTGGCGCTGGTGGCGCTGGGGTTCCTGACGGGAGCCTTGGCGGCGAGCCTGGGGATCGGCGGCGGCGTCGTGTTCGTCCCGGCGCTGGTGGTCCTGTTCGCCTTCGACCAGCACGTGGCTCAGGGGACGTCCCTCGCCGTCATCCTCCCCACCGCCATCGTCTCGACGGTGGCCCACCACAAGGGCGGGCGGGTCGTGTGGCGGATCGCCGTGCCTCTGGCGATCGCCGGGATCATCGGTGCGGTCGGAGGAGCCGCGCTGGCTCGGCAGCTCGACGCCGCCGTCCTCCGGCGGCTGTTCTCCATCCTCCTGCTGGCGTTGGCGTTGCGGATGTTCTTCCGTGCCAAGCACGTCTACGACCGCCGTCGTTCAGGGGCCGATGGGGGCGTCGACGACGCCCGTTCGGAGGAACCGGCGTAGCCGCTCGGGTTCTCCCAGGTGGGAGCGCCGGGCGAGGACGACGAGGTAGACGAACCCGACGGTCTCTCCGAGCCAGGTGCGCCAGTCCGTGAGGAGCCACCGGAGGTACTCCCCCACCGTGGCGAACCCGCTAGAGGCGAACGCGGTGCCGAGGAACGGCCACCACAGCGTCGCCGGGAACCGCCACATGCCGTCGAGGAACAGGTGCATCAGCACACCGACGGCGACCGGCATCCATCGCTTGCGGGGTCGGCCGCGGCGGGTGGCGACCATGACGGCCAGCATGACCAGGGCGGCGAACGTGAGCGAGTGGGCGGCGAGCCTGACGGCGTGGAACCGGTCCCAGAGCGCCAGCCCGACCGGGGTGTCGAGCAGGTCCGGCAGGACGGCGCCGAGGACGAGGAACCGGAGGTCCATCCGCTCGTCGCGGAACGCGTACCGGATGAGCGCGATGGTGGCCCCGGCGTGCCAGAAGAACACGGCTCAGGGGACGAGGATGCCGCGACAGTGGATGCACCGCGGCGGCGACTCGCGGAGCACCTCGGCGACCTCGGCGGCAGACAGCTTGAGATGGCACACGCCGCAGATCCCGTTCTCGAGCGGCCCGACGACGGCTCCTTTTCGGGTGCGCCGAAGGTCCTCGTAGAGCTCCAGGAGGTCGGGGTCGATGAGCGGGACGATCTCGGCCTTGCGCGCCTCCTTGAGGCCGATCTCGGCGTCGATCTTCCGCCACGTCTCCCCGATGATCCCTTCGAGCTCCTGCTTGCGGGCGGTGGCGTCGGCGAGCTCGGCGCGGAGCGCGGCGAGGGCTTGTTCGGCTTGCTCCTTGTCCTCCATGAGCTCGAGGACGCGTTCCTCCATGTTCGAGACCTTCGTTCTGAGCATCTCGACCTCGCGCCGGAGGTAGTCGGCGTCCCTGGCCGACATCCCGCCGGCGTAGAGGCGGTTCTCCTCGGAGGCCGCCTTCTGTTCGGTGAGTTCGAGTTCGCCGGTGGTCTTGTCGAGGTCGAGTTCGATGCCTTTGAGCCGTTCGACGGCCGCATCGACCTCCTTGGTGAGACGCTCGACATCGGCGTGGGCGGCCTTGTAGTCGTCGAGCTCGGGGAGGCCGGCCCGTCGATCGAGGAGTCGATCGATCTGCAGGTCCACGTCCTGCAGGTCGAGCAGATCGGCGAGGCTCTCGAGCTCCTCCATCAAGGTTCCTCCCAAGGGTGCGGATCGGTCGCTCCGAGATCGACGACCTCGGCGATCTCGGACACGGAAGCGTAGAGCTTCTCGAGGCCCGGTCGTTCGGTGGGGACGTGGCCTGCATCGATGACGGCGAGCCCCCGGTCGAGGGCCTCACGGGCCGCGTGGTGCGAGAGGTCGCCGGTGACGAGAACGTCGGCGACCCCGGACGCGGCGGGGAGGAACGACCTGCCCGAGCCGGGAACGACGGCGACGGTCGTGACGGGACGGTCGGGTTCCCCGGCGAACCGGCATCGGGTGGCGAGCACCGCCCCGACGGACCGCGACAGCTCCGACAGGCTCCGAGGCGCGGGGAGGGAGCCGGAGCGGCCGACGAAGCCCGCCCCGGAAGCGACCGGGAACACGTCGAAGGCAGGCTCTTCGTAGGGGTGGACGGCAACCAGGGCGGCGACGACGTCGTCGGCGGCGGAGGCGGGGGCGACCATCTCGATCCTGGTCTCGTCGACGGCGGTCTGCTCACCGACGGTGCCGACGGTGGGGTTCGTCCCCGGTTCGGGTCGGAACGTGCCGACACCGGGGGTCTGGAAGGAGCATCCGGTGTACCTGCCGATGATGCCGGCGCCGGCGCGCGCCATCGCGGCCACGACGATGTCGGCTGCGGCCGGCGGGACGTAGGTGACGACCTTGACCTGCTCGGGAGGCCATGCCGGGCCGAACGGGCTGATCGCTTCGAGGCCCAGGGCTCCGGCGAGGGCGTCGGCGGTGCCTCCGTCGACGACGTCGAACGCGGTGTGGACGACCACCACGGAGATCCCTGCCCGGGCCAGGGCGTAGGACCGACCGCCGGGTCCGGATCCGGCGACGAACCGTCGCTGCGGAGCGAACAGCAGCGGGTGGTACGCGACGAGCGTGCCGACGCCGCGTTCGACGGCCGCCGCGACGACGGCGCCGGTCACCTCGTGGACGACGGCGACGGGTCCGGCGGCGGTGGCGGGGTCCCCGATCTGGAGCCCGACACGGTCCCATTCGGCGGCCTTCGCGAAGGGGGCGATCCGGTCGATGGCAGCAACGAGGTCTCTGACGGTGTCGGGCACGGCGTCAATCGTACCCGGCGGACGGGGCGCGTCTCGCCGGGTGCCTGCGGGGCGTGTGTCAGCGTTTGCGTTCGAAGTGGACGTGGCGGCCGGGCACGTGGTGGGCGTCGTCGAGCGCGAGGTGGCCGTCGCCGAAGTGGATGATGCCCACGCCGAAGGCGGTGGAGAGAAGGTCGGGGTCGAGCACGACGTCGGGCGGCCCCTGGGCGAAGACCTTGGATGCCATGAGGATGATGTGGTCGGCTTCGGCGGCGTCGGCGAGATCGTGGGTGGTGTACACGACGGTCCGGCCGACGTCGAGCTCGTCGCGAACGACGTCGATGATGCGCTGGCGGGAGACGAGGTCGAGTCCCGTGACGGGTTCGTCGAGGAGGAGCAACTCGGCGTTCTGGGCGAGGCCCTGGGCGACGAAGACGCGCTGGCGCTGTCCGCCTGACAGCTCGCCGAGGTGGCGGTCGGCGAGGTCGGTCACGCCGAGTCGCTCCATCGCGCTGGCGACGAGGCGGCGGTCGGCGTCGCGGAACGGGCGGAACGGGCCGAGCTCCGCGTAGCGGCCCATCGCCACGACCTCTCGGACGGTGATGGGCACGGCCTCGTTCACGGCGTTGGTCTGGAGGACGTAGGCGACGCGGGAGCGGGCCGACACGGGGTCGGTCCCGAGCACCTCGACGGTTCCCGAGGCGGGGCGGACGAGGCCGGTGAGAACGTTGAGCAACGTCGACTTTCCCGACCCGTTGGGTCCGATGACGGCGGTCAAGCGGCCGGCGGGGATCGTGAAGTCCGACGCGGCGATGGCGATCCGGCGCCCGTAGGCGACGGCGACACCCGTCCCGAGAGCGGCTACGGCGTGCGGCATGCGGCGCACACTCCTTCGATGTCGACGTGGTGACCGGTGGCCGTGAACCCGTGCCGAGCGGCTTCGGCCTCGACGATCCCGGCGATCGTGTCGTCGGCCGAGGACGTGGGCCGAACGTCGATGACGGTGCCACAGGATCGGCAGACGAGGTGGTGGTGGTGTCCGGTGATGTCTTCGGCGAGTTCGAAGCGGGCGGTGCCTTCGGTCTCGTGGACGCGGGCGACGACGCCGGCGTCGACGAGCACGGCGAGGCTGCGGTACAGCGACGAGATGGGGACGTCGGTGAGTCGTTCGGCGAGGTCGGCGGCAGTGGTGGGCCCGGTGCACGCCTCGAGGGCGGCGACGACGGCCCGCCGTGCCCTGGTCAGCCGCAGCCCTGCGTCGGCGGCGCGTCTGAGGACGTGTTCGCCGGGCGCGGGATCGGCCGTCGGGGCCGTCGATCCGCCGGTCATCGTTCCCGCCTCCTCGGGTAGACTCCTGAACTGAGACTCGTTCTCATTCTACGGGCGGGAAGGAAGGAGCGGGCCGATCGTGCAGTGGTTGCTGGAGCCGTTCCAGCTCGAGTTCATGCAACGCGCGCTCGTCGCAGGCCTGCTGGTGGCCGTCACGACGTCGCTGGTGGGTACCTGGGTGGTGATGAGGGGCCTGGCCTTCATGGGTGACGCCTTGGCCCATGGGGTGGTTCCGGGCATCGCGGTGGCGTTCCTCCTCGACGTGAACCCGATGTTGGGTGCGGCAGCGGCTGCCGTCGTCATGATCGCCGCGATCTCGTTGATCCATCGCACGACGAAGCTGACCGAGGACACCGCCATCGGTCTGCTGTTCGTCGGGATGCTGGCCCTCGGGGTGATCATCATCTCCCGTTCGGGGTCGTTCGCCGTCGACGTCGTCGCCATCTTGTTCGGGGACGTGTTGGGCACGACCACCGGCGATCTGGTCCTCAACGGTGTGGTCGGGATCGTCGTGCTGGTCCTGGTGGTCGTCCTCTACCGGCCGTTGCTGGCGTTGTCGTTCAACGAGGCCAAGGCCGAGGTCCTCGGCCTCGCTCCGCGCTGGACGCATCTGGTCATGCTGGGCCTGATCACGTTGGCGATCGTGACGTCGTTCCGCACGGTGGGGGCGCTTCTCGTGTTCGGCCTGCTGGTCGCTCCGCCGGCGACGGCGGCGCTCGTCACGAGGCGGGTCCCGGCGATGATGGGGGTGGCGGCCGCATTGGGGATGTTGTCGGTCGTCACCGGGCTCGTGGTCAGCTTCCATCTCGATACCGCCGGTGGGGCGACGATGTCGTTCGTGGCGGTGGCGTTGTTCTTCGTCGTCCTGGCCGTTCGGACCGTGGCGAGGAGCACCGGCGATCAGGCCGCGGTCGCCAGGACGTAGCGGTCCCCGCGCCGCCGGAACCCCATCTTCTCGAGGTAGGCGTCGTGGCGGGGCGAACCCCCTCGGGCGATGAGCTGCCGGTACCCGGCCTGGCGGAACCGTTCCGCCCGGTTGCGGTAGAGGAACCGGCCCGTCTTGAAGTCGCGGTACTCGGGGATGACGTAGTCGACCAGGACCTCGAGCGTGCCGTCGTCGGCGGGCCTGCCGACGAACACGCCGATGGGCACCGCGTTGCGCAGGAGGAGGCGGACGACGTCGTCGTTGCGGAGGTCGCCGGGATCGAAGTCGGGGAGGAACATGCGGATGTCGCCGGCGTAGAAGTCGAGGAACTGACGGAGGTAGGCCGAGTCGGGCCGGACCGCCAGCAGCCCGAAGGAGGCTTCGTCGCGGAGGGCTTTCCACAGGAAGTACACGTCGATGACCGCGATGACGCCGTTGGTGATCACGATCGGCCAGGCCGAGATGAGGGTCCCGTAGACGGCGAACAGGAGAGCGCCGGCCAGGTTGACGATCCGCAGCCGGATGAGGCTGCTCATGGCGAGCGAGACCACGACGAGGAGGGAGGCGACGTAGCCGACGATCTCGTAGATGGTTTGGGCCTCCATGGGGGAACCGTACACGGGGTAAACCTTCCGGGCCCTTCGGGCGAGTGACCCACCGAAGCGGCCAGCGCTCCGCATGCCGGGGCATCGACGAGGGAGCAGACATGAAACGACGATCGCTGACGGTCTTCACGGTGGCGTTCACCGTCGTCCTGATCGCCGGGGTGGCCCTGGCGCAGGTCGGGACGTTCTCGGCCGGGTCCGGCGAGCCGGTGGCCATGTTCGACGCAGGGTCCGAGGTGACGGTCCCCACGGGCGACGATCACGTGAGAGACGGCACCGGCGGGCCCGAGGTCGACGAGCCCGAGCACCGGTCGGACGTCCCGAAGACCGACGAGGGTCTCGACGCCGACGAGGCCAAGGCCGAAGCCGACGAACCCGAAACCGACGGAACCAAGGCCGAGGCCGAGGAGCCCGAAGCCGACGAACCCGAGGCCGACGAACCCGAGCACCAGAGCGACGACGACCATGAGGCCGACGAGCCCGCCGCGACGGGTCCCGAGTTCTCGATCGGCTACCCGGAGAACGAGATGCGGTTCGACCGCGCCGTCGTCGTGTTCGAAGGTTCCGTCGAACCCGGCGCCACGGTCCACCGCGGCAAGTACCGAGCCGAGGTGAACGGCGACGGATGGCGCATCGAGCTGGTCCTCGCCCCGGGCAAGAACGTGGTGTCGTTCCTGGCCGTCGACGAGACCGGGAACGAGACGGAGCGTTCGGTGACGGTGTTCTACGACGCTCCGGCCGCCGACGAGGGCGACGGCAAGGGCGAGGAGCCGCCGGCCGCCGAGGTCGACTTCGAGGCCTACCAGACGTACGGCTCGTGCTCCGAGCCGGTGCCGTACGACGTCTTCTACGGCCGGGCGACCCCGGGAGCGACCGTGTGGATCGAGTCCCCCTACGGGTCGGCGCAGAAGACCGCCAACGACCGCGGCAAGTGGGAGGCCAAGGTCACGTTCCCCGAGGCGCCGTTCAACGAACCGTTCAACGTCGTCGTCGAGAGCTCCGACGGTGGTCGGGCCGTGTTCTCCTTCGTCCGCACCGGAGCCGAACACGAGGGATGACCCCCACCGTCCCGACGATGAAGGGGGCGGCGCCTCGGCGTCGCCCCCTCTCGTTCGATACGATCGGGGCGTGACCGACCCGACGATCGTTTCCCGCAAGGCCGGACCTTCCGGAGGATGCCCGGTCCTGTTCGTCCATGGGGCCTGGCATGGGTCGTGGTGTTGGGAGGAGCACTTCCTCGACCGGTTCGCGGACGCCGGCCACGACGCCTACGCGCTCGACCTGCGTTTCCACGGCGACGGGGCACCCCCCGGCCCCCGACCGGACCTGCGCAGGGTGACGATCGGCGACTACCTCACCGACATCCAGCGGGCGCTGGCCGCGCTCCCCCGCACGACCGTGCTGGTGGGCCACTCCATGGGCGGCTACCTCGTGCAACGCCATCTGGCCAGGCGGCGAGGCGGCCCAGGGGTGCTCCTCGCTCCGGTTCCCCATCGAGGGGTGGCGGCGGCGTCGATCCGGATCGGCGCGCGATATCCAACGGCGCTCGCCAGGGCGGCCGCGACGTGGTCGATGTGGCCGATCGTGGCCGACCGCGCCCGAGCCGCTCGCCTGCTGTTCGATCCCGACATGCCCCGAGACGTCGCCGACGGGTACCTCGACCGGCTCCAGGACGAGTCCTACACGGCGTACCTGGGGATGTTCGTGCCGGTCCGGACCCGAAGGGTCCGGTCCCCGATGCTGGTGATCGGCGGCAGCGAGGATGCGATCTTCACGACCGCCGAGGTGACGGCGACGGCGCGGGCGTACGGGACCGAGCCGCTGATGGTCGACGGCGCCGGCCACGACCTCATGCTCGGCGCCCGCTGGGAGACGGTCGCCGACGAGATCCTCCGCTGGCTCGCCGGCCCGGAACACGACGGCTGCCGGTAGCGTTGAGCGGACCATGTGGAACCGACGCAAGAACCAGGAGGCCGGCGGACGGACCCTGCCGGACCGTGACCGTCCGATGGAGATCTCGGGTGTCCATTTCGTGAACGGTCGCCCGATCGTGCCGCCGTTCCCGGAGGGCTCGGAACGGGCGATCTTCGGGATGGGCTGCTTCTGGGGTGCGGAGCGCATCTTCTGGGAGCTCCCCGGGGTGGAGGCGACGGCGGTCGGCTACGCCGGAGGGACGACGGCGAACCCGACGTACGAGGACACGTGCTCGGGTCGCACCGGCCACGCCGAGGTCGTGCTGGTGGTGTTCGATCCCGAACGGATCTCCTACGACCAGCTCCTGGCGACGTTCTGGGAGAACCACGACCCGACCCAGGGCATGCGACAGGGCAACGACGTCGGCAGCCAGTACCGCTCGGCGATCTACTGGACGTCGGAGGCCCAACGTGACGCCGCCGAGCGCTCGAAGGTCCTCTACGAGGAGCAGCTCCGTGCCGCGGGGTACGGCCCGATCACGACCGAGATCGCGCCGGCGGGGCCCTTCTACTACGCCGAGGAGTACCACCAGCAGTACCTGGCGAAGAACCCGAACGGCTACTGCGGCATCGGCGGCACGGGCGTGTCGTGCCCGGTGGGTCTGGGCTCCTGAGGTTTCGTCGGGCGGCGGCTCTACCATCGGGGCACGACACCACCAGGAGGCTCCATGGTCGACGACACCCACGCCGCGCCGGTCGAGATCGCGCGGTTCGCTACGGCCTTCGAAGCGGAAGCGGCCCGGGCGCTCCTCGAGGACAACGGGATCGATGCGCTCGTCCTGGAGGACGACGCGGGCGGCGCGCTCCCGCCGTTGGGCATGGCGACCGGCGGCGCTCGTCTGCTGGTCCGGCCCGAGGACGTCACCGCGGCGTCCGATCTGCTCAGCCAGCCGCCGGTGTGAGCCCGCGGCGTTCGCCGGCGGACGCGATCCGGTCTCAGGACATCGACGTCAGGGCATCGACGTGGTGATGTCCGAGTAGCTCGAGTTCAGTTCGTTCCCGAAGAACGCGACCGCGGCGAACGCGGCGATCGCGACGAACGTGACCAGCAAGGCGTACTCGACGAGGCTGGCGCCCCGTTCGTCCGACAGCAACCTGGCCCAGGTCTTCTGCATGATCGTCCTCATCGACATCGGTGCCCCCGTGGTGGTGAACGTCTCGAATGTACCGTGGGGCAGGTGAGGTCGCCATGGGTCGGGCGACCCAAAGCCACTCGATGTGACTAGTCAGACGCGCTCTGTGTCGGCAGCGTCTAGGGTTGAACCGAGGAGAGTCAGGCGCGTCCGACGCGCACAGGAGGCGGCCGGAGCGGTCGCCACAGACGAAGGGGTGAATGGTGTCAACGACACTTCCGAGACGCGCGACGAGCGCGTTCGTGGTCGCGGCGATGGTCGCCGCCCTCCTGGTGCTGGTACCGAGCACCGCGCGGGCGACCGTGGCACGGACCGACGTGTTCATCAACGAGATCCACTACGACAACACCGGCGGCGACACCGGGGAAGGGTTCGAGGTGGCCGGCCCGGCCGGCACCGACCTGTCGGGATGGACCGTCGTGCTGTACAACGGCAACGGCGGCGCGTCGTACAACACGGTCGCCTTGAGCGGGACGATCCCGGACCTGGGCGGCGGCTTCGGCGTGATGGCGTTCTTCCAGAGCGGGATCCAGAACGGCGCTCCCGACGGCCTCGCCTTGGTCGACGACACCGGGGCGGTGGCTCAGTTCCTCTCCTACGAGGGTGCGTTCACCGCCGGCGACGGCCCGGCCGGCGGGTTGACCAGCACCGACATCGGCGTGTCGGAGCCGGGCAGCACCCCGGTGGGCGACTCGCTGCAGCTCACCGGAACCGGGACGGGCTACGGCGACTTCTCGTGGGCGGCGCCCCAGCCGAACACCTTCGGTGCGGTCAACACGGGCCAGTCGTTCGCCGGTGGCGGCGGCGGTCCCACCGATCCGCTCGTCAACGAGTTCGTCGCCAACCACACCGGTGCGGACACGGCCGCGTTCACCGAGATCCTCGGGACCCCGGGGACCGACTATTCGGCGTTCACGCTCCTCGAGATCGAAGGCGACTCGGGCGGCGCCGGCACCATCGACTACGCCGGAACGGTCGGGACGACCGACGGCGCCGGCTACTTCGTCGACGGCGAGGACATGGAGAACGGCACGATCACGATCCTCCTCGTGGAGGGTTTCACCGGCGCGGTCGGTGACGACATCGATACCGACAACGACGGCGTGATCGACGTCGCCCCGTGGAGCCGGGTCGTCGACGGCGTCGGCGTCCACGACGGCGGCAGCTCGGATCGGAACTACGTCGAGACGGTGCTGACCCGCGGCTACGACGGGTCGTCGTTCACCGTCGGCGGCGCCTCCCGGATCCCCAACGGCACGGACACCGACACCGCCGCGGACTGGGTCCGCAACGACTTCTTCGGTTGGGGGCTGCCCGGTTTCGTCGGCGATCCCGACGTCGGGGAGGCGGTCAACACCCCCGGCGCCGCCAACGAGGTCGTGACCGTGCCGACCGATCCGTTCGGTTCGTGCGGGGTTCCCACGACGTTGATCCACGACATCCAAGGCTCCGGGGCCTCCAGCCCCGACGTGGGGTCGATCCGCACGATCGAGGGTGTCGTGGTCGGCGACTTCGACGGACCCAACCAGCTCGGCGGGTTCTTCCTGCAGGAAGAGGACGCCGATGCCGACGCCGACCCGGCGACCTCCGAGGGCATCTTCGTGTTCGAGGGATCCTTCGGTACCAACGTGTCGGTGGGCGACACGGTCCGGGTTCGCGGGTCGGTGACCGAGTTCTTCGACCTGACCGAGCTCAACGACCTGACCGACCTGACGATCTGTGCATCCGGTTCGGCGTTGCCGACGGCGGCCGCACCGACCCTTCCCGTGTCGTCGACCGACGAGTGGGAACGCTGGGAGGGCATGGCCGTCACGTTCAGCCAGACGTTGTACGTGAGCGGCAACTACAACCAGGGACGTTTCGGTGAGGTGGACCTCTCGGTGGGCGGCCCCCTCGACAACCCGACGAACGTCGTCGAGCCTGGCGCCGCCGCGGTGGCTCTCCAGGACCTCAACAACCGCAGCCGGATCCAGCTCGAAGACGGTTCGACCCGTCAGAACCCGGTGCCGCCGCCGTACTTCGTGTTCGACGGGACGCTGCGGACCGGCGATTCGGTCGATGGCCTCACCGGCGTCCTGAGCTACAGCTTCGGCAACTACGAGGTCCATCCGACGGCGACCGTCGCCTTCGATCAGACGAACCCGCGTCCGGGCGTGCCCGACGTCGGCAGCGACCTGACGGTGGCGTCGTTCAACGTGTTGAACTACTTCACCACGATCGACACCGGGGCGCCGATCTGCGGCCCGAACGGCGATCAGGGATGCCGCGGCGCCGACACGGCCGACGAGTTCGCCCGGCAGAAGGCGAAGATCGTCGCCGCGATCGGTGGCCTCGACGCCGACGTCGTGGGGTTGATGGAGATCGAGAACCATCCCGGTGACGTGCCGACGGCGGATCTCGTCGACGGCTTGAACGGCGCCCTCGGGGCCGGCACCTACGACTACGTGGCCACGGGCGCGATCGGCGACGACGCCATCCGGGTGGCGCTCATCTACCAGCCGGCATCGGTGATGCCGGTGGGGGCCTTCGCGGTGCTCGACTCGTCGGTGGACCCCCGGTTCAACGACGACAAGAACCGGCCGGCGCTGGCGCAGACGTTCGTGGACAAGTCGACGGGTGGGCGCTTCACGGTGGTCGTGAACCACCTCAAGTCGAAGGGCTCTCCCTGCGACGCGCTCGGCGATCCCGACGTCGGCGACGGGCAGGGGAACTGCAACCTGACCAGGACCGCAGCCGCCCAGGCGCTGGCCGATTGGACGGCGTCGGACCCGACGAACAGCAACGATCCGGACGTGCTCATCATCGGCGACCTGAACTCGTATGCGATGGAGGACCCGATCGACGCCCTGAAGGCGGGCGGCTACACGGACCTGATCGCCGAGTTCGTCGGGACCGGCTGGGAGGACGGGGCGTACTCGTTCAACTTCTTCTCCCAGTCCGGGTACCTCGATCACGGCTTGGCCAACGCATCGATGGCCGAGCAGGTGACGGGTGCGGCCTTCTGGCACGTCAACGCCGATGAGCCCCGGGCCCTCGACTACAACAACTTCAACCAGGGAGAGCTCTACCACCCGGATGCGTTCCGGAGTTCGGACCACGATCCGGTGGTGGTCGGGATCGACACGAGCCCCCGCGGGTTGAAGGTCCAGGCGGCGATGATGCTCGGAGCGTTGCTGCCCCCCGGCTTCGACGACGACGGGGACGACGACGAGCACCACGGCCTGTTCGCCCATGAGCGGGAGGACGAGGACAAGGATCTGAAGCGGATCGCCAAGGCGATCGAACGGATCGACGACAGCCTCGATCCCGAGTACTGGGTGGACGCCTACACCCTCGACGATCACGAGGGCAAGAAGGTGTTCGACCGTGAGCGCCAGGCCGTCAAGGAGCTGCGCAAGGTCGACGCCGACCTGCAGGGCATCATCGACCTGCTCGTGAACGCCGATCGGCGTCTCGCGTCGGACGCGGTGGACGAGGCGATCGCCCGAGGCGGCAACGAGCGCCGGATCCGCAAGGCGATCCGGGAGCTGGAGAAGGCCGAGCGCTACGTCGACGACGGCCGGGACGACAAGGCGATCGAGCACTTCAAGAAGGCGTGGAAGGAAGCCATGAAGGCCTGACGAGCTCCACGCGAACCGATCCGGAGAGCCACCCCACCCGGGGTGGCTCTCCGGTCGTTGGGCGGCTACGCTTGCGGCCCATGACCACATCGCTCGACCCCGTGTTCGCCCTCCTCGACGACTGCGACGAGGCCGTCGTGGAACTGGAGTCCCGGTGCTGCGAGCCGGGCCGCAGTCCCCGCATGGTCGCCCTGGCCGACACGCTGGCCGCCGCCCGGTCGCGTCTGGCGGAGATGCGTGAGGATCCGGCGGCGGCCCCCGCGGTGATCGCCACCTTGGAGAACGCCGGTTCCCAGATCGGCTGGCTCCAGATCGGGTGCTGCGCCCCGAGCCGTCTCCCCCTGTACGAGCGGCTGCTGAAGAACCTCATGTCCGTACAGCGCGAAGTCACCAAGCACGCCGGCGGAGGCCACTGAGCCGCCCCCGATCCGGTCGCAGTTGAGGCTCCTCACGGATCGCGACGGTCGGATGCGATCCCAGGCCGACCGGTTCTACCCCACGCGGCGACGTCACCTCCTACCAACTCGGGCGATCCGGACGCCGGTGCCTAGCATCGCGACGTGATCCCCACCGTACTGCTCGCCGGACTCGTCGTCGGCTTCCTCCTCGGCCGGCGTCGCGTCGCGCCGGTGTGGGGAGTCCCGGCCGTTCTGGCCCTCGGCGTCGGCTGGGGGATCGTCATCCTCGCCCGTACTCCGGGAGCGTGGTACGCCCTGGAGAACTTCGACGAGAACACCGGGCTCGCGACGCTCTTCCTCTTCGCCGAATCGGCCCTCTTGGGCATGGCGAACGCCGCGCCGGCACTCGTCGGCGGCTGGTGGCTCGGCCGCAAGATCCTGCGAGCCCCCGCCGGCCAGGATGTCGGAGCCCCACCGGGAGCATGAACGAGCACCCTGCCCATCGCCCCCGGCGGATGCCGCACGCACCCGCCGACCGTCCTCAGCCGTCAGCTCACCTGGAACGATCTGTTCCGAGCCGCCTCAAAGGCGCCAACAGGCCGCCCTCGGCCGTCTGGATCGGCCGGCGAACCATCCATACGCGGGACCGGCGCCGGACCGAACGAACTCGTGCTTGCCGGTCGAGAACCGAGAACCGTTGCCCATATAGGGATGTCCGGCAGGTGGGCGTTGACGGACTCGAACCGCCGACCTCTTCCTTGTAAGGGAAGATCGGGGGATCTCAGGCGGCCAGGCGCTTCCTATGCTTTCGGCCGATTTCCCTTGTGACGCAACGGTTTTCGGCGATCATCGCCTTTCATCGGCTTGCAACGTTTCTCGGCGTTTCGCGGACCACGCGCGGACCACGCGCGGACCACGCGCGGACCAGGCGCGGACCAGACGGACTCGTGGTCGGCGAGATGCTGCGATGCGTGGCGGGTCAGTCACCGCTTCGGGTCGGCTCAGCGGTCTTTGAGTTGTTGGGCGATGGATTGGCGGGCGGTGATGGGCCACAGGAGCGGGGCGGCGGTGAGGGCGACCAGGAGGGTGGAAGCGGCGGTGCGGGCGGCGATGAGGGTCTGGTCGGGGTCCGGGGTGTGGCCGGTGGCGGCGGCCCAGGCGGCGACGGCCCACAGGGCGCCGGCGATCCCGCCGATCAGCAGCGGCAGGGCGGCTTCGACGGCGCCGAGGACGAGGAGGGCGGCGGGACCGGTGCCGACGGCCCGGTAGAGGCCGATGTGGGCGCGGCGGAACCAGGTGGCCAGCCACACCAAGGCGGCGAGCAGCAGACCGGCGGCGACCCAGGCGGCACGTTGCGGGCGACCGGCGAGTTCGGCGATCGGGTCGCGGGAGAACTCGTCGAGGCGGATCCAGGGACGGACGACGAGGTTGTCGCCGGTGTCGGCGAAGACGGTGTCGACGAGCTCGATCCGGCCGGATACGGCGCCGGGTTGGTATTCGACCCAGCATTGGGTGGCCGTCCCCGCAG
>JALVQZ010000070.1 GCA_027036355.1 Acidimicrobiia bacterium
CAACCTCAGCGCCTCGACGACGTGGTGCCCGACCACGTCGTCGAGGCGCTGAGGTTGCGCGCGTGAGCGCCGACGCGCTGTTGCGTCTCGCCAGCGCCGCCCTCCCACCCGAGCGTCTGCGGGCGATGTTGGACGCCGCGCCCCCCGAACGGGTCCTCCGGAGGCTCTTGGCCGGCGGCGGGGAGGTACCGGACGAGACCCGGGCCGCCCTGGCGGTCGATGCGGCGGTTCGCCGCGACGAGCTCGCGGCCGCCGGGGCGGAGTTCGTCGTCCTCGACGGGCGGTTCCCTGCCGACCACGCCCTCGGGCGCCTCCGCGACCGGCCGGACGCTCCGGCCGGACTGTTCGTTCGCGGCACGGTCCCTCGGGGACCGACCGTGGCGGTGATCGGTACTCGCCGATGCACGGCGTACGGTCGGGACCTGGCGTTCGCCTACGGCCGAGCGATCGCCGAAGCCGGCTGGGTCCTCGTCAGCGGACTGGCCCGCGGCATCGACGGGGCCGCCCATCGGGGAACGGTGGCGGCACGAGGGCGGGGGATCGCCGTGCTGGGCTGCGGCATCGATGTGGCCTACCCGGCCGCGCACGTGCCCCTCAAACGGAGGCTCGTCGACCTCGGCGGGACGGTCGTGAGCGAGTACCCGCTCGGGACCCGTCCCGAACCATGGCGGTTCCCGCCCCGCAACCGCATCATCTCGGGCCTGTCCCAGGTGGTGGTCGTGGTCGAAGCGCCCGTGCGCGGCGGATCGGGGATCACCGTCGCCCATGCGCTCGATCACGGCGTTCCCGTGTTCGCCGTCCCCGGCGATGTCGATCGAGCGTCGTCGGAGGGATGCAACCGGCTCATCCGCGACGGGGCCCAGCCCGTCCTCGGCCCCGACGACCTGATCGAGGAGCTGTCGCTGGTCGTCGGACCGCCTCGAGCGGATCCGGACAGGGTTCCGCGTGCGTTGCGACCCGCCGACGGCCAGACTGCCACCCATGGGTGACGATCATCAGGGGACGGACCCGGAGGTCCTCGCCGCGCTGCCCGGGTTCCTGCGATCGATACGGGGACTCCGTATCGTCGGTTTGCTCTTCCTGTTCGTCGCCGTGGCCTCGGCCGCCGGGTTCGCGGCCGGCGCCTTGTGGCTCGCCTGTCGAGCGATCGGCGGGTGTTGACTGTCCTCGGTGGTCGGGCGGTCGTTGACGGGACCGCGTCCCGCGGCGACCATGACCGCCATGGGCCACACGGGGCCGCTCGCCGCGGCCGTCTCCGACTACGTCGAACGTCTCGAGACCGAACGAGGCCTGTCGCCCCACACCGTGGCCGCGTACCGCCGCGACCTGACCCAGTTCGTGGAGTTCTGCGCGCGGCTCGGCATCGCCGAGGCGAGGTCCATCGATCGCCGAGTCATCCGGCGCTTCCTCGCCCACCTCGACACCCGCGGGTACGCCCGGCGCAGCGTCGCCCGCAAGGCGTCGGCCGTCCGGAGCTTCTTCCGGGACGCGAAACGACGTGGCCTCCTCGACGGGGATCCCGCCGGCGCCGTCACCCAACCGAAGCGCCCCCGTACCCTGCCCAAGGCGATCCCCGCCAGGGCCCTCGGCCGGGCGCTGGACGCCATCGACGGATCCGATCCGGTGTCGGTGCGGGACCGAGCGATCCTCGAACTGCTCTACGGCACCGGCCTCCGGGTCTCGGAGGCGGCGTCCCTGCGCGTGGACGACGTCCGCGGCTCGTTCCTGACGGTCACCGGCAAGGGCGTCAAACAGCGGGCGGTCCCCATCGGCCGTCCCGTTCACGAGGCGGTCGCCCGCTACCTGCGCATCGCCCGTCCGCGGCTCCTGACCGACCGATCCGGTGACGCCCTGTGGCTGGGGGTACGCGGTGGACCCCTCGGGACCCGGGGCATGCGCAGGATCGTGGCCGCCCGTCTCGGAACGTTCCCGCACGCCCTCCGCCATTCCTTCGCCACGCATCTCCTCGAAGGGGGAGCGGATCTGCGCAGCGTCCAGGATCTCCTCGGCCATGCCGACCTGGGAACCACGCAGATCTACACTGCCGTCAGTCGAGAGCACCTGAAAGCGACCTATGAGCGGAGCCACCCACGTGCATGAACAGGGCGACCAGGAGCTCGCGGAGCTGTGGAGCCGGTTCAAGGCCACGGGTGATCTCAAGGCCCGGGAAGGCCTCATCCTCCACTACTCGCCGCTGGTGAAGTTCGTCGCCGGTCGTCTCCGGGCGGGCCTGCCCCGCAACGTCGATCCCGCCGATCTGACCTCGTACGGCACCTTCGGTCTCATCGACGCCATCGACAAGTTCGAACCGGAGCGGGGCTACAAGTTCGAGACCTACGCGGTCAACCGCATCAAGGGCGCCATCCTCGACGAGCTCCGTGCGCTCGACTGGGTGCCTCGGTCCGTTCGGGCCCGGGCTCGTGAGATCCAACGCTCCATGGCCGAGCTCGAACACGGGCTGCAACGCACCCCGACCGAGGAGGAGCTCGCCGAGCACATGGACATCCCCCTCGAGACGCTCCGCGACCAACTCGGGGAGATCTCCAGTCTCGGCTTCGTCGCTCTCGACGAGCTGCTGAACCCGACCGAGCGTGACTCGGGGGCGGTCCGTGACCTCCTCGCCGACCCGAAGGCCCTCGACCCGAGCGGTTCCTTCGAGAAGGAGGAGACCCGCTACGTGCTGGCGGACTCCATCAACCGGCTCCCCGAACGGGAACGGCTCGTCGTGACGCTCTACTACTACGAGGGGCTCACGCTCGCCGAGATCGGCACCATCCTCAACGTCACCGAGTCCCGCGTGTGCCAGATCCACACCAAGGCGGTGATGAGCATGCGGAACCGGTTGATCGAGCCCCCCTACCGCAAGACCTGAACGGAAGGGTTTCGCCCTACGGTTCGGGCGTCGGTACACTCGCCCAGCAATCCGCACGTCCATCGTGACCCCGTCGGGTCGACCGTCAGCGCGGTCGTGAGGGGAGACCATCACGTGGGCGGACGCACCAACCCGGAACACAACGAGGAGGAACCGCCATGTCCCAGGTGACGATGCGGCAGCTCCTGGAGGCCGGAGTTCACTTCGGCCACCAGACGCAACGATGGAACCCGAAGATGCGACCCTACATCTTCGGCGAACGCAACGGGATCCACATCATCGATCTGCGCCAGACCCTGGAGCAGATCCAACGAGCCCACAAGCAGGTCAAGGACATCACCGCGGCGGGGGGCGCCGTCATGTTCGTCGGCACCAAGAAGCAGGCCCAGGCCGCCATCCAGGAGGCCGCCGAGCGCGCCGAGATGCCCTACGTCAACCACCGCTGGCTCGGTGGCATGCTGACGAACTTCCAGACGATCCACAAGCGCATCATGTACATGCGCGAGCTCGAGCGCATGGAACAGACCGGGGAGATGGAATCGCTGCCCAAGAAGGAGCGGCTGCGCCTGCGACGGGAGTTCGTCAAGCTCGAAGCGGTCCTCGGCGGCGTCCGCAACATGCAACGACCGCCCGACGCCGTGTTCATCATCGACGTCAACACCGAGCACATCGCCGTGCGGGAGGCGAACCGCCTCGACATCCCGATCATCGCCGTGGTGGACACGAACTGCGACCCCGATCCGATCGATGTGGTGATCCCCGGCAACGACGATGCGATCCGCGCTGCCCATCTGCTGGCGGGGGCCATCGCCGACGCCGCGATCGAAGGCAAGGAGATCGGCCAGGCAGGCCGGAAGGATCGTGAACCCGAGCCCGCGACGGTCGGTGCGGGTGACGAGAAGGAGACCGCATGAGCGACTTCACCGCCAAGGACGTTCAAGCCCTGCGTCAGGCCTCCGGTGCCGGCATGATGGACGCCAAACGCGCCCTCGAAGAGGCGGGCGGCGACATGGAACGGGCCAAGGAGATCCTGCGCGAGAAGGGCCTCGCCGACGTCAAGAAGCGCAGCGGTCGCCGGCAAGGCGAAGGCGCCATCGGCCACTACCTGCACTCGCAGGCGGGGCGTCCGGTGATCGGGGTGCTCGTCGAGCTCGCCTCCGAGACGGACTTCGTCGCCAAGTCGGACGAGTTCCTCGAGATGGCCGATGACATCGCCATGCACATCGCGGCCGCTCGGCCTCGCTGGGTCACCCGCGAGGACGTCCCCGCCGAGGTGGTGGACAAGGAGCGGGAGCTCATCGCCGCCCAGGCACGCAACGAGGGCAAACCGGACCACATCATCGACAAGATCGTCGAAGGGCGGATCGGGTCGTTCTACCAGGACAACGTCCTGTACGACCAGACCTTCGTCCGCTCCGAGAAGTTCGAAGGTACGATCGGCGAGATGGTCGGAGCCCTCGCCGCCAAGATGGGAGAGAACATCTCGGTCGCCCGCTTCGCTCGGCTCCAGGTCGGGGAGGCAGACGGGTAGATGGGTATCCGCCGGGTCGTGCTCAAGCTCTCGGGAGAGGCCTTCGCCGACCCGGAACTCAACTACGGCATCGATCCCAAGACGGTCGAACGGGTGGCCGCCGAGATCGCCGGCGTCCATCGGGAAGGGCACGAGATCGGCATCGTCGTCGGCGGAGGGAACATCTTCCGGGGCATGAGCTCCACCGCCAAGGGGATGGACCGAGCCGCCGCCGACTACATGGGGATGCTCGCCACCGTGCTCAACGCGATGGCGCTGCGGGACGCGCTGGAACGGGCGGGGTCGCCGTGCCGGGTCCAGACCGCCATCAACATCCAGCAGGTCGCCGAGCCGTACCTCCGGCTGCGGGCGATCCGGCATCTCGAGAAGGGCAGGATCGTCGTGTTCGCCGGGGGGACGGGCAACCCGTTCTTCACCACCGACACGACCGCGGCCCTCCGCGCCGCGGAGATCGGCGCCGACGTGGTCCTCAAGGCGACGCGGGTGGACGGGGTCTACGACGCCGATCCGGAAGAGCATCCGGACGCCTCGCTCCTCCACGACATCACCTACATGGACGTGCTCTCACAGCGCCTCAACGTGATGGACTCCACCGCCATTACGATGTGCATGGACAACGCGTTGCCGATCCGCGTCTTCAACATGATGATCCCCGGCACGATCGCCGCCGCGATCCGAGGAGAGGATGTCGGGACGCTGGTGCACTGACCGGGAGGAGAGCCCGTGATCGACGAGCTGCTGATCGAGGCAGACCACAAGATGGATCAGGCGGTGGCGCACACCGCCCAGGAGTTCTCCGGGGTCAGGACGGGCCGGGCGAACCCCGGCCTCTTGCAGCGGATCACGGTCGACTACTACGGGACCAAGACGCCGCTCCAACAGCTCGCCGGGTTCACCGTGCCCGAGGCGCGTCTGCTGGTCGTCCAGCCGTACGACAAGTCGGCCATCCCGGCCATCGAGCGCGCCATCCAGGAAGCGCAGCTCGGCCTCAACCCGTCGAACGACGGCACGGTCATCCGCCTCGCGTTCCCTTCGCTGACCGAGGAGCGCCGCAAGGAACTGATCCGCATGGTCCGGCACCTGGCCGAGGAGGGTCGTGTCGCCGTTCGCAACGTCCGGCGGCATACGAAGGAGGCGATCGAGGCAGAGGACGTCTCCGAGGACGACATCCGGCGGGCGGAGAAGGAGCTGCAGACGCTGACGGACCGCCACATCGAGAAGATCGACGAGCTGCTCGAGAAGAAGGAAGCGGAGCTCCTCGAGGTATGAGACCACTCGGGCGAGGACGGCCGCGGTGAGCGACGTGACGGGGGACCATACCCATCCGGGTGATCCGTGGCATCCCGACTGGCACGGTCCGGGCGAGGAGGAAGACGATCTGTTCACGGTTCCGGAGCCGGAACCGGGGGAGGGCCGAGCGGGCTTCCTGCGCAGGCTCCTGGGTCGCCGCCGGGGCGACGCCGATCCCGGCGAGTCCGGCTCCTCGGTGGACCATCTCTACGACGATCTGCGTGCCGACGAGGCGCCGGCGTCGGACGACGACGACCGAGAGACGCCCGAAGCGGACGTCGACCAGGTAGCGTCCATCCCCATGGAAGGCGACGGTCCCGGCGACACGCTTGATTTCGACGACTGGCTCGAGGGCGACGAGACGGCGGAGCTCCCCGTGGTGTCGGCCGACGAGTCCCCGTCCGAAGCCGAGTCCGAGCCGGCGCAGGGGGAGCCGGAGCCCGAGCCCGAGCCCGAGCCCGAGCCGGAGCCCGAGCCGGAGGCGGTGGAGCCTGTCGACCTCTCGCTCGAGTCCGAGGGGGAACCCGAGCCGGAGGCGGTGGAACCCGCCGGGGCCGAGCCGGAGCCCGACACGGAGCCGGAGGCGGAGATCGATGAGTGGGTGGCGTTCGTCGGCGGCGACGTCCCGGCGGAGGCGACCGGCGAGGTCCCTGCGCCGTCGGGAC
>JALVQZ010000071.1 GCA_027036355.1 Acidimicrobiia bacterium
TACTCGGCGAGCTCGACCCGCCCCTGATCGCCGAACTGCTCCGCCTCCTCGAACGGGCCCTCCTCGTCGAAGGCTACGAACCCCAAGGGCTCGCCCTGGCGCTGTCGATGTTCGAAGAGGCCCTCGCCATGCCGAGCGTCTCGCTCGCCGAGTACGTCGACATCTTCCGGTTCGTCTCCCGATCGGTGCGTTCGGTCGTCCGCACCCAGGTCATCGCCCCGTTCGACTCGGTGTTCGACACGATCGCCCGGCGGCTCATCGCCCGTGGCGAGCTCCCCACCCACGGCCGGACCGTCGACGAGACCGTCATCCGCGCCACCGAGGCGTTCCTCCGCGACCTGATCGGCGAAGGTCTCGCCCTGCAACGCATCGACGCGCTCACCGGACGGGTCCTTCGCACCATCACCGCCCGCGAAGGCGCCCGCGGAGGCCCGATGGAACTCGTCCCGCTCGACCCCGACCGATGCCTCGTCCCCATCGCCGACGCCGCCTGCAGCGGCGGCATCGTTCGGCTCGGCAACAAGGGCTACATGCTCGCCCGCATGGCCAGGGCCGGGATCCCCGTCCCACCCGGGTTCATCCTCACCACCGACCTGTTCCGTAGCATCGACCCCGACGACCCGCACCTTCCCGACGTGATCGTCGATCGGATCCGCGACGCCCTCCACGACCTCGAACGCCGCACCGGCTCGCGCCTCGGCGACCCGGAACGACCCCTCCTCCTCGCCGTCCGCGGCGGCGCCCCCATCTCGATGCCAGGGATGCTCGACACGTTCCTCAACGTCGGCATCGACCCGACCCTCGCCGACGGCTTCGCCCGCGCCCGTCGCAGCCCGTGGGCGGCGTGGGACGCCTACCGGCGCTACCTCCAGGCGTGGGGCATGAGCCACGGCATCGACCGGGACGACTTCGACCAGCTCATGGCCGCGGCCAAAGCCCGCCGGGGCGTCCCGAAGAAGGCGCTCCTGGCGGCCGAGGACATGCGCGACCTGGCGTTCGGGTACCGCGACCTTCTCGTCGCCCACGGCGTGCCCGTCGACCTGGCACCGTTCGATCAGCTCGTCCACGCCGTCGAACGGGTGCTGGCGTCGTGGCGATCCGACAAGGCCCGCGTGTACCGCGGAGAGCTGCAGATCGCCGACGGATGGGGTACCGCCGTCATCGTCGAGACGATGGTCTATGGCAACCTCGACGACCGTTCCGGCACCGGTGTCGTCCTCACCCGCAACCCCCACCGGACCGGCGACCGGTTCGAGCTGTACGGCGACTTCATCATCCAGGGCCAAGGCGACGACGTGGTCAGTGGACTCGTCGAGACGTTCCCGGTCACCCCCGATCAACGCCCCGGCACCGTCGCCGAACGGTCCCTCGCCACCGAGTTCCCCGACATCTACACGACCCTCGAACGGTGGTGCCGCACGCTGGTGTCCGAAACCGACCTGCCCCACCAGGAGGTCGAGTTCACCTTCGAGAGCCCCGCTCCGGAGGACCTGTTCATCCTCCAAGCCAGGGAAGCCATCGACGAGCATCCGTCCGAGGTCGCCACCTTCGTGCCGACTCCCGACCTGGACCGGGCCCTCGTCGCCACCGGCATCGGGGTCGGCGGCGGCGCCTTCTCGGGGCGGGTCGCCTACGACGTCGACACCATCGCGGACCTGCGCCGTCGCCACCCCGACGATCCGGTCCTGCTGGTGCGCCCCGACACCGTGCCCGACGACATCCACCTGCTGTTCCAAGCCGACGGCCTGCTCACCGCGGTCGGTGGCGCCACCTCGCATGCGGCCGTCGTTGCCGCCCGGCTCGGCAAGCCGTGTGTCGTCGGTTGCCGCGGCCTGGTGGTGAAGGAGGAAGCCGGTAGCATCGTCGTCGACGGACGCCACGTGGCCACGGGGGAGTTCCTGTCCATCAACGGCAGCGACGGATCCGTCTACGCGGGCAGGCATCCGGTGACGATGATCCCCGTAGGAGAAGCGGTGTGGTGAAGGAGCACGCGACGTGAACGACGACGCCCTCGGCATCAACGGCCTCGGCCGGATCGGCAAACTGACCTTGTGGCATCACGCGGCAAGGCGACACTTCCCATCGATCGTCGTCAACGTCGGCCGGGAGGTCGGCCGGGGTTTGGAGGCGGTCTGCGCGGCGATCGAGAAGGACTCGACGTACGGCCCGATGCACCGGTTCCTGTTCGGCGTCAACGCCCAACGGTGCGTCACGATCGTCGATCACGACCGCGGCATCCTCGACGTCGCCGGCACGCCGGTGACGGTCCTGCAGGAGGCCCGCAACCCGGCCGAGATCGACTGGAAACCTCACGGGGTGAGGGTCGTCGTCGACGCGACCGGCGTGTTCAACGACCCGACGGCCCCGCCCGATCATGCCAAGGGGGCCCTGCGAGGGCATCTCGCGGCCGGGGTCGAGAAGGTCATCAACTCGGCGGCGTTCAAGATCAAGGACCGCTCCGCGGCGATGCCCGACGATGCGGTGACCCTCATCTACGGCATCAACCACGAGGCGTTCGACCCGGCTCGCCATCACCTCGTCTCCGCCGCGTCGTGCACGACGACGGCCGTCGCCCACATGCTCAAGCCGCTCCTCGACGCCCTGCATGCGTCGAACATCATGACGGCCGCGATGTCGACGATCCATGCGGCGACGAACTCCCAGTCGGTGCTCGACACCTTGCCGAAGGCGGGCGCCACGGACCTGCGCAAGACCCGCTCGGCGCTCAACTCGATCATCCTCACGTCCACGAACGCCACCGCCGCGTTGGAGCTGGTGATGCCCGAACTGGCGACGGTCGGGTTCATGGGCGACTCGGTGCGGGTGCCGACCCCCACCGAGTCCCTGGCGATCCTCAACATCACGTTCCAAGAGACCATCGACCGTGACGGCAGGCCGTCGATCGACCGGGAGCGACTCAACCGGATCTACGCCGACGCCGCCGCCGGGCCGCAGGAGGGGATGCTCGTCTTCTCCGACGAACAGAACGTGCCCGCCGACGTCCGCGGCGGGCGGGCGGCGGTCGTGATCGAAGGCCCCGAGACCCACACCCGCACCGGCTTCGTCGACCTGGACCTGTCGTCGCTCCCCGGCCTCGACGCCCACCTCCTCGACGGCCTCGACCCGATCGTCGAGCTTCCGGTGACCCACGCCAAGGTGTTCGGCTGGTACGACAACGAGTACGGCTCGTACACGAACATGCTCGGCGACCTCACCGTCCACGTCCACGAGTCGCTCGGCTAGGAATCGCCTTCGATCCCGCGTCACGCAGCCAGCGGCGGGGCGCGCTCGCCTTCGTGGACGGCCCCCCCGACAGGAACGATCCCCGCTGCCTGTCCCAGGGTCGCCCGACCGGAGACGAGGCCCGGCGGGTACGGAGGGGATCCGACCTCAGGTCAACGCGCGACCTGAGATCGCATCCCGCGTGCCCTCCGGGCATGGGAACTTCAGCCGAGGGGCCTTGCGAACAAGGGAAGCCGGCACACCTCGGCGGCGAGTTCCCTGGCGAAGTCGGGGGCGATGTCGGCCGGGAGGCGGAAGCCGGTGTCGAGGCAGAACCACCACACGCCCCGGTCGTCGACGAACACCGCCTGCGGTCCTCCGAGATCGACGGTGGCCTCGGGATCGAGGCGACGAGCCATGTCGGCCGCCGCGCCGAACGTGACCCGCGCCTCACCTCGCCCTGGCGCCACCACCGGCTGCTGGTCGGACCCGGGCGGCACCTCACCGGTGTAGTCGATGACGACGAACGGCCCGTACAGGCGGGTGTCGGCGTTGCGGATGGCATCACGGAGGAACGTGCGGTGGATCTCGTCGGGCGATAGGGCCGCCTCGACGCCTCCGGGGTACGTCTCCCAGAGGGCGAGCATCTCCTCGATGACCCGCCGGAGGTCGTTCTCGTCCACCTCGACGGACGGCAGCTCCGCCGGGTAGCCCTCGTCGCCAGGCGGGAGGATCGGGTCGACGCCCAGCCGGATGGCCCGCACCCCGTCGGAGGCGGACAACCCCACGAGGGGTCCACCGTGGCGCGGCTCGGACTCCCACTCGCCGGTTGCCGGACCGTCGGCGGGGAAGATCGTCAAGGTCCATACGTAGCCGCTGTCCGGGTCGTAGGCCCACAGGCCCGTCGTTCCCTCCGACGACTCGGTCCGCAGGTAGACGATCGGCTCGTCGCCCATCAGGGGCCACGCCATCTGCTCGGCCAGGGACATCGCCGGTGCCTCCGGGGATCCCGAGGCGAGATCGAGGAGAGGGCGATGGCCCTCCGGGAACCGAGGGTCCCGGGTCAGCCAGGTGGCGCCGGCGACCGACACGAGGTCGTAAGGGAGTTCGGCCGGCTCGGTGTCGGCGTCGACCCACAGATGCACCGATGCGCCTCCCAGCGGAGCCTCGATCCGCGACGGCACCGCCACGTCGACGACGCCGCGCAGGCCACCGTGGAGGATGACGTCCCCGCCGGCGGCGTGCGCGTTCGACAGCGCCACGGGAGCAGGCAGGCCGACGAGCACGGGATCACTGATCCACGGTGCCGGTTCCCGCTGCCCCGCCGGTTCCGCCACGTCGAGACGACCGGCGGCGGCGACGACGCCGTCGGTGACCACGGCCACGTCGTAGGTGCCGGGCGTGAGCGGGACCTCGGCGGGCTGACCACCGTCGCTGCGGACCAGGTTCTCGGGCACCGTGCCTGCCCAGCAGGTGGCAGCGGTCCCTTGCTGTGAGATGCGGACCGAGACGGTGGCGTCGGCCCCGGCCGTTGAGATGACGAGCGCCGACGCGTCGCTCCCGGTCGTCCCTGCGCACAGCTCGATCCGCTCACCCGGTCCCACCGGCTCGGGGAACACGACGAGCTCGTCCGGCTCGGCGACGACCGGCCGCGTCTCGGTGGTCGTCGCCGGTGTGCCGACCGTCGACGTCGAGGGCGCGACCGTCGTCGGCGACGAGCTCGGCGTGCAGGCCGCGGCGACGAGCCCCAGGGCGATACCCACCGCGAGCCTCCCGAGCATGGCACCCATCGCGAGTCGAGGCTAGGAGCGAACAGCAGATAGACCGATGACGGGGCGACCCGTGCGACTACCGTCGCTCCGATGCGGATCACGTTGCTCGGCACCGGCGGGCCACGGCCCGATCCCGACCGGCAGGGGCCGGCGACGCTCGTCCAGGCCGGCGGGGTCGATCTCCTCGTCGACGCCGGCCGCGGCGTCGCCACCCAGCTCGCTCGGGTGGGCCTCCGGCCCGGCGACCTCGACGCGGTGCTCGTCACCCACCATCACTTCGACCACATCGGCGGGCTCGGCGATCTGCTCATGGCCGCGTGGAACGAAGGCCGCACCAGACCCCTCCCCGTCGTCGGACCGCCGGGAACGGTCGAGATCGTCGAGGCCCTGACGGACCGGGTCTACGCCCACGACATCGCCTACCGGATCGCCGAAGAGGCGATCCTCGGGAACCGCATCGACCATCCCCGAGCCATCCTCCGCGTCCGCGACGTCGTGACCGGCACCTGGAGCATCGGTGACGCCACGATCACCTCGGGCGAGGTGGAGCACGGCCAGACCGCCCTGGACCTCTCCCCGGACGAGTGGATCGCCATCGGTTACCGGATCGAGGCCGGCGGCCGGGCGGCGACGATCTCGGGCGACGCCGTCGCGGGGAAGGACCTCGGGATGCTGGCGGCCGGGGTCGACGTGCTCGTCATGTGCTCCTACCTGGCACCCGAGGAGGTCCGTTCGGAGGCGGATCGCCTCCTCGTCGACCACGTCCTCGCCGGCGCCGAGCAGGCGGCGGCCGTTGCGACGGACGCCAACGCTCGGCGGCTCGTCCTGACCCACATCCGGCAGAAGACCCCGGACCGTCTCGAGCGCATGCTCGATGCGGCGGGCAGGGTCTTCCCGGGCGAGGTCGTCGCCGGAGAGGACCTGCTGACGATCGAGGTGTGATCCTGCCGCTCAGTCTCCCGACAGGGCGAACAGCCATCGGCCGTCCTCGGCGATGCCCGTCCGGAACCAGGCGTACGCGCCGAACTCCTCGACCGCGGCGACGAGCTGCTCTACGGTCGTTCCGTTGACCACGGCGATCCGGGCGAGCTCCTCGTCGTCGCCGATGAGCTCGGCGAATGGCCGCTGCTCCCCGGTCTCGTCCACCAGCTCGAGGGCGAAGGCAGCAGGCCACACGTACATGGTCGTCTCCACATGCTCGCCCGTCTCCGGGTCGAGGACGTTCCCGACCCGGGTGCCGACGCTCGTCTCGGTGAGGGCGAGGACCAGCTGACGGAGGTACCCGACCGTCAGGTCGCCCTCGACGAACACGTCACGGTCGCGCATCGCGTTCCACCAGAAGGCGTCCTCGTCGACGGGATCCTCCTCGGTCGGGGCGCGGTATCCGGCGAGCTCGATGATGCGGCCGTAGTCGCAGCTCGTCGCCGCGTCGACGAGCGCCTCCCGCGTCGCCGCGACCGCCGGCGGCAGGTCGCGACTGGCCGGCGGATAGGGTGGCCACGAGGCGAGGAGCGCACCGAGGTCCGCCGCCGAGCAGGTCACGGGCCGCCCCTCGAAACCGGAGAGGACGATCGCGGCTCGTTGCTCCGGGCTGCCCCACCAGTCGTCGTGGTAGTGCTCCCAGATGGCGCCGAACACCTCCAGGACCGAACGCTCCCGACGCAGCTCCTCGGGGTCCCAGCCGAAGGCCGCCGCGTACCGGTGAGCGGCGGCCTCGATCGCCGCGGCGAAGGACGGAGGAACGGGATGGACGAGGGAGCCGTCGTCGGTGAACACGAGCGCTGCGACACCGTTCTTCATCAGCAAGGTGATCCGATCTCCCGGCGCGACGCTCCCAACGAGGTGCTGGAAAGAGATCCCGTTGAATCGGCCGTCGGCGGCGGCGAGGTCACCCGCGACGACCTCGACGTCAGCCACCTCGATGGGAGGGTTCTCACAGCACCAGCGACCGTCGGCGTCGCCGAGGGAGACGACGGTGCCCTCCACGACGGCGCCGACGCCGAGGAGGGAGGCGAGGGCATCCTCGACTCCGTCGAAGTCGTCCTCCCATGCGACGACCTCGATCTGCCACCGGTCCACCGAAGGCTGCGTGGTGGTCGTGGCAACGGCCGTCGTGGTCGTGGTGGTGACGATCGCCGCGGGCGGTACCGGGGTCGTGGTCGACGGCCCCGCCGGTGCGGGACCGTTACCAGAGCACGCCGCCACCAGGGCGACCGCCAGCAGCATCCAGATCCGATGGCGTCCCACGGCGCCGATGCTATCGACGGCCCGAAAGAACCTCAGGGATACGTGCCCGAGGGTCGTTCAGGGAACGGGACGGGGTCAGCGCCAGGCATCGGTCACGAGGTCGAGATCGATACCTTCGCCGGCAGCGAGCCGGGCGACGAACCGGCGGCGGCGATCGAGGGCCACGACCTCGCGCAGCGCCTCGTTGACCGTGGCCTTCATCGTGGGTGTCCCCAGGACCCGTCGCGCCTCGGCCAGGGCCTCGTCGTCGATATCGATCAAGCGCTTCGTCACCATCACAGCCTATCTCCGCATGCCACGATCGGATGGCGCTCCGGCGACCTCAAGGGTCGACGAGGACGCCCTGGACCTCGTCGACGGGATAGGTCACGGTGACGGTGCGAACGACCGTGTCCAGCGGCTGGAACGGGCCCGCAGGGTCGGTCCGCCAGCGGCCCTCCCACAGGAACGACACCACCACCGGATACGCCTCGAGACTGGGATGGCACGGTCCGCCGTTCGTGGTCTCCCGCTCGGCGGCCGGACACGTCCGGTACACGTAGGCATGGGTGACCGCACCTTCCGGATACGGGCGCGCCTCGTCGGGTCGATACGAGTCGAGCGCCCCGTCGCCCCAATCCACCTCCACCGCAACCACCTCGGCCTCGACCTCCAACAACCGCCCGTCGGGCAGCGCCTCGGTGGACGTGATCGGCGCCGGCACCGCCGCCACCGACAGGAACGTCGGGAGCTTCACGATCCCCACCCCCGGCGGTTCCAGCTCAGGTACCGGCACCGCCAGCGGGAAGCTGCGGAACACCTCCCACGCCCTGGCCTCGGGATCCGGCCAGACGCATTCGGGCAACCCCGTCGTGATGGCGATCGTCAACGGATCGTTGGCCGCATCCCACGTGTCGATCCCTCCAGGGCGCTGCGACCAGTAGTGACAATCGACGCCCCCGACCGTCGTCGTGTACAGGTACCGGATCGGGTTCCGCGGCGGACGATCCCCCGGAACCCCCGGTTCCTCACCCGACACGTGACATTCGTAGGTACCCCTTACAGGGTTGCGGACGCACGTCTCATGAGACTGCGCGTCTGCAGCGGTGGCTGGCGCAACCAGCATCGCAAGAAGAATCAACCCAACGGATGCGGCCCGTCGCACAGCCACCCCTTCCCTGAATACGAGTAACCCCAAGTCCGGTCTGTTCGACGTTCCAGCACGTCGGTCTGGAGACCACTCGACAGTCCATCGATAGTCACCGCGTGCTCAAACACCAGGCAGTCGTCACGATCCACAAGCAGCCGCAGCACCCGTACTGAAACCTCGGGTGGCGAATCCAAGGTGAAGTCGTCAAACGCCCCCATCGAGATCTCCAAGTACGCGTCGTTGGCGAACAGGTCGGCGAACGCCTCCCGGTCGCCGTCGTAGAGGGCCTGGAGGCGGCGACGTTCCAGGTCCTCGAAGATCGCCTGCACCTCGGCCAAACGATCCAGGGTCGTCGACGTGGACGACGACGTCGACACGGTCGACGACGGGACCCCACCGGTCGTCGGGACGGTCTCGGATCGCAGCGTCGTCGGAGGAGCGGTGGCGGGAGTCGACCCACCGGCCGTACACGAGCCCGCCACCATGGCGATGGCGAGCCACATACCGGCGGATCTCCCCCTCATCGCCATCCACCCTACGCGCCGCGACCCCCGACGACCAGGGGTACGTTCGAAGGGCTCAGTTGAGGCCGAACACGCCCGCCACCGGGAGCCAGTCCGCACCCGCGCCCGACCAGACGAACTGGGAGTCGGCGACCCCCTCGGTCAAGGTGTGCCGGAAGTAGAACGTCCGATCCGACCCCCGGTAGACCGCCGGGGTGTCCCGGCCGTCGAGCACCCCCCAGTCGCCGGCGACGAACCGATCCCCCGGATCCCCGAAGTAGAACTGCCCGTCCGCCACCCCCGTGTCGAGCGTGTTGCGGTAGTAGAAGAACCCCGTCGACTCCCGATGCAGCCCGACCTCGTCAGCGCCATCACCATCCCAGTCACCCACCACCGGCTTGTCGCCGGGGTTCCCGAACAGGAAGTCGAAATCGGCAGGACCGAGCCCACCGCCGTTCTGCCCCAACGTGTTGACGATGTAGAACCGCTGCTCCGACGGCCGGTAGATCGACACCGAGTCGCACACGCACCCGTCGAAGTCACCCGCCAGCGGCACATCGTCGGGGTTCCCGAAGAAGAAGGTGATGTCGGCGGGTCCTTGGGTGTTCGAGTTGCGCAGGTACACGTACCCGTCCGATTGCCGGTACAGCCCCGGGGTGTCGATCCCGTCGCCGTCCCAGTCGCCCATGAACGGCACGTCTCCCGGGTTCCCGTAGTAGAACGACGTCACCTGGCCGGCATGGTTGCGGAGGTACCAGATGCCGGTCTCGGGATCGACCAGGCCCACGTCGTCGGCCCATCCGACCGTGATGACGACCAGTGCCTTGTTCGACAGGCTGCCACGCGAGTCCCTGACCAGGTACCGGAACGAGTCGGTCGTCGTCGACGAACCGTCGTGCACGTACGTGAAGGTCCCATCCGGCGCAAAGGAGAAGCTCGCCGCGTGGCTCGGACCCGACGAGAGCTGCGCGACCAGCGTGTCCCCGTCGGGATCCGTGTCGTTGGCCAGCACCGAGCTCGCCACCAACGTGGTGCCGGGTTCCACGACGTACGCATCGTTCACCGCCGTCGGCGGACGGTTCACCGACTCCCACGTCGGCGAGTTGTCCCAGCCCGAGTCGTCGGTGTGGATCCGCAGGTTCGAGCCGTCCGCGTCCACCATCCACAGGCCGCGGTTCCCACCCGCGTTGAGGGTGAACATGATGTAGGCCCCGTCGGGCGACCAGGCCGGCTCTTCGATCCAGGTGTGGAGGTCGGTCAGCCGCTGCACGTTGGAGCCGTCGGCGTCCATGACGTACAGGTCGTACACGTTCGGATCGCCGGTCGTCCGGTTCGACGTGAACGCGATCTTGCTCCCGTCCGGCGACCAGGTCGGGTGACGGTCGTCGCCGGGGGCCGCCGCCAGCGGCGTGGGATCCGAGCCGTCGGCGTTCATCACCACGATGTCACGATCGCTGGAGCCACCCGAGTAGGCGATCTTCGTGCCGTCCGGCGACCACGCAGGCTCGATGTGGCTGCCCGCGAAGAGCCCGGGGGTGAGGTCCGTCTTCCCGGTCCCGTCGACGTTCACGACCCAGATGTGATTGCCCAACGACAACCCCGAGTGGTCCGAGCTGTAGGCGATCTTCAGGCCGTCGGGCGACCAGGCCGGGCCCCTGTTGCGATAGGGGTCGTTGGTCAGGTTGATGGTGCCGCCGCCGTCGACGCCCAGGATGAAGATGTCGCCGTCGCCGGCGGCCAGGGACGAATAGGCCACCACGGGTCCGACCGGGGACCAGGCCGGGTCGTACTCCTTGTGCGTGTCGAAGGTGAGCCTGGTCCACGTCCCGCCCGAGAAGTCACGCACGTACAGCTCGCCGCTGGACTGGTCGCGGTCCGACAGGAACGCGATCCGGCCGATCGCTCCGGGATACGTCGCCTCCGCCGTCGCGGGGATCCCGATCAGCGCCCCCGACACGAGCATGAAGACCGCCAGGATCGTGAGCAGACGACGCATGATCCACCACCTCTCGAACCGCTTCGCACCACTCACCGTCTCGCCGCGGCACGGCCGTCAGCAAGGGTCCAAAGACCCTTCCCCTCGTGGCGTCCCGGCGCGTCGATCGTGTCGAAGGACCCCAGGGAGGCAGCGTGCGGATCCGACCCTCCACCGTCCGATCGCCGTGGGTGTTCTTCGCGGTGGCGTTCGGGGTGTCCTGGCTCTTCTGGATCCCGGCCGCGCTGTCGGGCCGGGACGTCACCAACTCACCGTGGGCCCTGGCGCTGTACGCCGGAGGCGCCGGCCCGGCCGTCGCCGCGGTGCTGCTCGTCGTCGCCGACCCCGATCCCGTTCGTCGCCGCGACTACCTGCGCCGGGTCGTCGACCCACGCCGGATCGGCGGACGCTGGTACGTCGTCGCGCTCGGTCTCTACCCAACGTTGGTGGTCACGGCGGGTTCGCTGTTGGGAGGGGTCGGCGTCGCCGACGAGATCGCGGGAGCCGTGGCCCGGCCGGCCGGTCTCGCCGCCCTCGCGGTGTCGACCTTCGTGTTCGGCCCGTTGCCCGAGGAGCTGGGTTGGCGCGGCGTCGCCCTCGACGGCCTCCTCGACCGCCTCGCGATGGTTCCGGCGAGCCTGCTGCTGGGCGCCGTGTGGGGGCTCTGGCACCTGCCGTTGTTCGTGATGGCCGGCACCTACCAGCATGGACTCGGGCTCGGCACCGCGACGTTCTGGCGGTTCATGGCCTCCACCACCGTCCTGTCGGTCCTGTTCACCTGGCTCTACCTCAACACCCGCCGCTCGATCTTGTCGGCGGTCCTGCTCCACTTCTCCATCAACCTGACCGGCACCGTCCTGGTCGTAGCCGACGCCGCCCAGTGGCTCGTCCTCGGCGCGGTCGCCGTCCTCGCCGCCGCCGTCGCAGGCCGAGCTCGTGCCTCCATGGCGGGGCGGGAAGTCGCCCGGTGACCGAACGCCGGCATCTCGCCGCGGGCCGTATCCTTGGCATCGACCCCCACAAGGAGCACACATGCGCCGGTTCTTCACTCTCGTGTTCGTCGTCACCCTCGCCGCCGGTGTCGCCGCGCTCGTCGTCAAGCTCATGGGCGAATCGAAGCGCTACGCGGGCATGTCCGAAGCCGAGATCCGGGCGGACCTGGAACGGAAGCTGTCGGGCAAGCTGTCGGACGAGGCGCTGGCCAAGATCCAAGAGGCCGTCGTCGAGGCGATCGAGAAGGCCCGCCCGATCGTCGAGCAGGTGAGCCCACCCGAGAAGGTGACCCATCCCCCGGCAGAAGCCGAGACGACTGCCGAGGCTGCCGGTGCCGGAACCGAAGGCGAGGCGAACGCCGGCTGACGGCGCACCGGCGGACGGCGAAGGCGTCTGATACCCTCGAACCGGGAACGGTTGGAGGGCGAGGAGCATGCCTGTCACCACGGTCATGACCACCGACGAGGTGGCGCCGGAGGAGCGGTTCGCCTACTGGCGGGAAGCCATCTGCGACGTCTTCGTCCAGCTCGACGCAGAACCGGTCGACGACGCCCCCTTCGACGGCACCATCGTGTCGTCGGCGATCGGCAGCGTCGAGCTCTCCGATGTCGTCGCCGATGCCCAGCACGTCGAGCGCTCCCCACGCCAGATCTCGAAGGCTCGAGAGGACCTCTGCCTCGTCTCCCTTCAGACCGCCGGGGTGGGACTCATCTCCCAGGACGGGCGCAGCGTGCTCCTCCGGCCCGGCGATTTCGCCCTCTACGACGCCACTCGGCCCTACACGCTCGACTTCCGGGCGAGTTTCGGCCAGCTCGTCTACCAGTTCCCGCGGGCCAGCCTCGTCGAACGTGGGGTCGACCTCCCCCACGTCACGGCCCGGTCCCTCCGCGGAAAGGGCGCCGGGATCGTGGTGGCCGACTTCCTACGCTCGCTCGGCGCGACCGGCGCCGACGTCGCACCCGACGCCGCCCCGCGGATCGCGAACCACACCCTCGACCTGCTCGCAACCGCCATCGCCTCGGCGATGGATGCCCTTCCCGAACCCGACTCGCTGCGCTCCTATCGACGCCGTCGGGTCTTGACCTACATCTCCGACCACCTCACCGAGCACGACCTCTCGATCACCACCATCGCCGAGGGCCTCGGCATCTCGGTACGCACCGTCCACAAGCTGTTCGAAGGCGATGACCTGACGGTGGGCAGGCGCATCCTCGCCGCCCGCCTCGAGCGCTGCCGACGTGACCTGCGCGATCCCCTCCATCGACATCGCTCCATCACCGAGATCGCCATGCGCAACGGGTTCCGCGACTCCGCCCATTTCAGCCGCTGCTTCAAACGCGCCTACGGAACGACGCCCCGGGACTACCGACGGGATCCCAACGCCTGACGTGCACCCAGACGCGGGTACCGGTGCACTCAGGGACAAGACCTCCGATCTGCTCACCCGTAGCGTCGAGGGCAGTCGACCAGAGGAGCCGTCCATGTCCGATGCACCATCCGCAGGGGTCGTCCGAGCCGCGGCGGTCCAGGCCGAACCGGTCTGGCTCGACGCCGACGCCACGACCGACAAGGTGGTCGCCCTCATCGAGGAGGCCGCCCGCAACGACGCCGACCTCGTTGCCTTCCCCGAGACGTTCATCCCGGGATACCCGTGGTGGATCTGGCTCGGTTCACCGGCCTGGGGGATGCAGTTCGTGGCCCTCTACCACGCCAACTCCCCCACGCGGGACGGGTCCCACATGTCGGCCATCCGCGAAGCCGCCGCCGCCAACGAGATCCATGTCGTCGTCGGCTACTCCGAACGGGCAGGCGGCTCGCTCTACATGGGTCAAGCCATCATCGACGACACCGGCGATCTCGTGGCGGCCCGTCGCAAGTTGAAGCCCACCCACGTCGAGCGGACCGTCTTCGGCGAGGGCGACGGATCCGACCTCCAGGTCCACGACCTCGAGCTCGGCAAGCTGGGCGCCCTGTGCTGCTGGGAGCACCTGCAGCCGCTGACGAAGTACGCCATGTACTCGATGGGTGAGCAGGTCCACGTGGCGTCCTGGCCGAGCTTCTCGGTGTACCGGGGAGCGGCCTATGCCCTCGGACCCGAGCTCAACATGGCCGCCAGCCAGATGTACGCCGCCGAAGGCCAGGTGTTCGTCGTCGCGCCGTGCGCCATCGTGGGACCCACCGGCCTCGAGCTGTTCTGCGACACGCCGGACAAGGCACAGCTCCTCCTGGAGGGCGGAGGGTTCGCTCGCATCTTCGGCCCCGATGGCAGTCCGCTGGGTGAACCGATCCCCGAGGACCAAGAGGGCATCGTCTACGCCGACCTCGACCTGTCGATGATCTCCGTTGCGAAGTCGGCCGCCGATCCCGTGGGCCACTATTCGCGGCCCGACGTCACCCGCCTGCTGCTGAACCGAACGCCGACGCCGCCGGTCGAGGCCATGGCCGGAACGATGGTCGACACGAGCGGCATGGCCGAGATGGCCGAGCCGTCACCCGCGGTGGAGGCGGTCCACCCGGAGAGCTGAAACGCGCCGCACTCCGCGATACTCGCGGGGTGCACCTCCTCAGTCTCGAGTCGATCACCAAGAGCTACCCGGAGACGCCGGTCTTCGACGGGGTGTCGCTGGGGATCTCGCGGGGCGACCGGATCGGCGTGATCGGCCGGAACGGGTCGGGCAAGTCGACGCTCCTGCGCATCGTCGCCGGTATCGAGGAACCCGACGACGGACGTATCGTGCGCGCCAAGGGACTCCGGATCGCCGTCCTCGACCAGAACCCCGAGTTCCCCTCCGAAGCGACCGTCGCCGACGTCGTCGGTGACGACCGGGAGGCGATCGCCATGGCCGACCGGCTCGGCCTCGTCGACCCGTCGGTTCGCGTCGGATCCCTGTCGGGAGGCCAGCGCAAACGCCTCGCCCTCGCCGTGGCGCTGTCCACCGACGGCGACATCCTCATCCTCGACGAACCCACCAACCATCTGGACGTCGACAGCATCGACTGGCTCGAGGATCATCTCGCCGGCCGCGCCGAGGCGTTGCTCCTGGTCACCCACGACCGCTACCTCCTCGACCGGGTCGTGAACCGGGTCGTGGAGGTTCACGCCCTCGGGCTGCACATCCACCACGGCAGCTACCAGCGGTACCTGGAGACCCGGACGACGCGGGAGGAGCACGAAGCCGCCGTCGAGCACCGACGCCGGCAACGTCTGCGCACCGAACTCGAATGGCTCCGCCGCAGCCCGAAGGCCCGCACCTCCAAGTCGCGAGCCCGCATCAAACGCGTCGACGAGCTGATGAGCATCGAACGGCGCGAACCTCGCGACCCGCTCGACATCGACCTTCCGTCGCGGCGCATCGGCTCCAAGGTCGTCCATCTCCACAACGTCGGGAAACGCTACGGCGACCGGTGGGTCCTCCGGGGCGTCACCCACAAGCTGCAACCCGACGCCCGCATCGGGATCGTCGGACCCAACGGGTCGGGCAAGACCACGCTGCTGCGTCTCATCGCCGGCCATATCGAACCCGACGAGGGCAAGGTGACGATCGGCAGCACCATCCACATCGGCCGCTACGGCCAGGATCCGCGTCCCATCCCGCCGGCGACCCGCCTCATCCATGCCGTCAGGGAGCAAGCCGAGACGACGCGGCTCGCCTCGGGGATCACCGTCTCGGCGATGCAGCTCCTCGAACGGTTCCAGTTCCCACCCGACGTGCAGAAGGCTGCCGTCGGTGACCTGTCCGGTGGCGAACGCCGCCGACTCGAGCTGCTCCTCACCCTCATGGAGGCGCCCAACCTGCTCCTCCTCGACGAACCGACCAACGACCTCGATCTCGACACCCTCGAAGCCCTCGAGGAGTACCTCGACGCCTGGCCCGGAGCGCTCGTCGTCGCCAGCCACGACCGCTACTTCCTCGACCGGGTCTGCGCCGACCTCTGGTCCATCGAACCCGACGGCACCCTGCGCCACCATCCCGGCGGATGGACCGCCTACCGGGCCGCGCGACGCCGCCGAAACGCCGACGCCGCCGACCGTCCGAAGCGCCCGCCGAAGCCCGCCCGCCGACCGACGAAGCTGACCTACAACGACCGGCGGCAACTCGACCTCCTCCCCGGTCGGATCGCCAACCTCGAGGTCAGACGGGACGAGCTCAACGAAGCGATCGCCGACGCCGGAGCGGACCACCGGCGCATCGCCGAACTGTCCTCCGAGCTCGACGCGGTACTCCGGGACCTCGACGCCGCCGAAACCCGCTGGTTGGAGCTCGCCGAACTCGCCGAACGGCTCGGGTAGGCCGCAGCGGACCTTCGCCGTTCGGCCCTACCGGCGGGCCACCTCGCGTCGTACCGTGAAGTCGAAGGCTCGCGACCACCGGTCGAGGCACGAGGTGCGACCATGAGGGCCTACGCACGCTCCACGGGACGGCCCGCTCTGGTTCCGATCCCGCGACGATCCCGAACCTCGAAAAGGACGTCGCTCTGGGCGACGATCGTCGTGACGGCGGTGACGGCGGTGGCATGCAGCACCGTCACGACGTCGACGACCGTCGTCCCGTCGACGGGTTCCTCGACGACCACCCCACCGATCACCGTCATCTCGTCCACGTCGACCACGATCACGCCCACCACCTCGACGACCATCCCGCCATCCGCGACCCTGCCGCCGGCGACCCCCGAGTGCACCGCCAACCCGTTCGGCGACACCGGCGGCTGGTCGTCGATCCCCGGCGCCGGCGACGTGCTGGTGGTCATCCAACTCGACGACGGAACGATCTGGGCCGGCGGCGAGTTCGGAGCCGTCCGGTGGAACGCCGACGAAGGATGCCGCTGGTTCGACGCCCGGTCGGGCCTCGGATCCAACATCGTCACCGACCTCGTCGTCGACGACGCCGGGACCGTCTGGTTCGGAACGACCGGCGGGATCACCCGCTACGACGGCGTCGCCGTCACCACCTACGTCCCCGACCTGTCGGTACGGGACCTCACCGCCGGCACCGACGGGACCCTCTGGGCGGCAGGCGACGGCGGTGTTGCCGCCATCGACGACGACACCGTCACCCGCTACACCACAGACGACGGGCTGGTCGCCCCCAAGGTCGTCTCGGTCGCCGTCGCCGGCGACGGCACCGTCTACGCCTCCACGCAGGCCCACGAGGACGAACCGGGCCGGAGCGCCTTCATGCGCCTCGACGACCGAACCTGGATCGAGGTGCCCTCCACCGACGTGTACACCCGCTTCGGATGGGGCGACAGGCTCCTCACCGACCCGACGACCGGCGACGTGTGGGCGCTGGCGTTCACCGGTTCGTGCGGCATCTTCGACGGGACCGCATGGACGGCCGGGCCGACCGCCCCGACCGGGCTCTGGTGGGGCGAGACCGCTGCCAGGTGGGCGTCGTTCGCCGAGGACGGGACGCTGCTGGTCGGAACTCCGACCGATGGTGCGTTCCGGCTGACCGGTACCATGTGGGAACACGTCGTATCGACCGAGGGCGCGGTCCTGGCGGTCGCCGCCACCGACGACGACATCCTCGTCGGCGCCCGGGCCGAGGTCCGCAGGCTCGGTCCACGTCCGGTCACGTTCGACATCGACAGTCCGCTGCCGTCGTCGGACGTGGGAGCCGTGGCGGTCGCCCCCGACGGCACCCTGTGGGTCGGCACCGCAGAGGGCCTTGCTACCTTCGACGGCGAGACGTGGAGCCGTCCACCGATCGACTGGGACGTCGGATCCATCGCGTTCGCCGGCGACGAGGTCTTCGCCGCCGGGGAGATCGACACCTTCGACCTCGGGATCGTGCCGCGCCTCGCCTGGTTCGACGGCTCGGCGTGGACGGAGCGGGACGACATTGGGAGGCTCGTTGCCGTCGCGGGCGACGGGACCGTCTGGTCGGTCACCCGCGGCGGCTACGACGTGCCACCGCTGGTCCGCCGGATCGCCGGAACGACGTCGTGGCAGCCGGTGGACGGTCCCGCCGGGATCGTCGCCCTCGCCGCGGCAAAAGACGGCAGCGTCTGGGTCGGCGACGGTGACGGGCTCATGCGCTACCGGGATGGCGCCTGGGAGTCGTTGCAGGCTCGAGAGAACG
>JALVQZ010000072.1:0-14045 GCA_027036355.1 Acidimicrobiia bacterium
TGCCGTTGCCGGGGGCGGTGGGCGGGTTCCCGTTCCCGTCGCCGGGGTCCGGGGCGCGGTCGGGAGTCCCGTGGGCTTCGGCCGCCGCATCGGCCAGACCCTGCGCCGCCTCCGCGACGGCCTTGCCCGGCGCATCCAAGGTACCGGCATCGGCCGCCTTGGCGGTCTCGATCAACGTGGCCAACGCGGCATCGACCTGGGCGGACGTCTCGGGATCCGCAGCGACGGCGGTCGCCACGACCACCGCCTGCATCGCCGGCCCCGTCCACGCTTCGTCCTTGGCTTCCCGGAGGCCGGTCTGGAGGAGCGCCACCGCGTCGGCGGTCCGTCCCGCATCGAGCAACCGGCTCGCCTCGTCGAGACGCTCCCCGGTGTGATCGACCCGGATCCCGACCGCATCGATCATCTCCTCGATGAACACGTCCACCGGGTACAGCACGTCTCCGGGGATGGCCCGATCGGCCGCGTAGGCCGCACCCGCCCCGCCCACGAACAGGATGAACGCGAAAGCGACAAGGACTGCGATCAAGTGAGGGGCACCCATCGCGGTAGCCGCTTCCTGGGGGATCCCGTCGTAGGCGGGGTCGGGCACGAAGGGGGGCACCGCCGAAGCGGACTCGTCGCGAAGCCGCCGCGCCAGTGCGCGGAGAGCTTCGATCGAGTCCTTACCGGTGTGCCCCATAGTGCCCTTCCAGTCGCGGCAGCCGCCGAAGTGTTACACGTCGATCGGCAGGATCTCTGCTCGACTGGAGTTCACCGCGCAACTTCGCCGTCACGCGGCCGATGAGAATGGACAGGGAACCGAACAACGAACGGAGATGATGTCGTGAACCGCCTCGCCGTGCTGATCGTCGCGATCGGCCTCGTCGTCGCCGCCTGTGGCGGCAAGTCGGCCTTCGACCTCGCGGTGGGGGATTGTTTCGACGATCCCTCCTCGTTCGATGAAGTCACCACCGTCGCCGCGGTCTCGTGCGACGAGCCCCACGACAACGAGGTCAGCGCCAACGTGCAGATGACCGGAGGGAGCGGCTATCCCGGCGACGACGTCGTCGCGTCGTTCGCCGACGACGCCTGCTTCGACGCGTTCGAGAAGTACGTCGGAACGACCTACGCCGAGTCGTCGCTCGACTACGCATGGCTCTCTCCCACTCGGCAGAGCTGGGAAGAGCGCGACGACCGGACCGTCACGTGCATCGTCTACGACGCCGAGCTCGCCAAGCTCACCGGATCGGTGCGCGCCTCGGGTCGCTAGCGGAACGGTTCTCCGCTCGGGGTACGGTCCCGTCCGAACCGGTCGACGGGCCTACCCGCCGGCGATCAACAGCGGAACGGTTCGCTCCGCTTCGGTCAGCCCGCCATGGTGACCCACCAGGCGGGCATCGGAGAACCGATGCAACACGGCATGACCCCGGTCCGCGATCAACGCGCCGCTCGGCCGGCGTTCGTCGAAGGCCTCATGCCACGGTGGCGGGCCCCACCACGACGACATGTCGGCGAAGGGCTTCCACGTCGCCGGGATCTCGTCGTCGTCGATCGGATCGCCCAGCACGAACGTCACCCGAGCGTCCCCATAGAGGATCCGATCCGCCTGCAGGTCCTTCGCCAGGCGGTGGCGCCGGTGTTGCGGGATGTCCACGTGACCGTGGTCGGCCGTGCCCACGAGGGCCGCACCACGAGGCACCGCCCTGCGAAGCCGGGACCAAGCCATCGCCACCGCTCCCATCGCCGCCCCGTACTCCCTCGATGCTTGGCCATGCACATGCGCCGCGAAGTCGACCTGCGGAAGGTACGTCAGGATCAGCCGCCCTGGCTCTCCTGCGAGTTGGATCGTCGCCTCGACGGCTTCGTCGATCCCGTCGACCGGCTCGAACCGGCATCCCCGATACAGCGCCGTCGACAGCGGTGTCCCGGCGAATCCGGCCGGCTGGACCGTGATCGGCTCCCGGCCAGCCGCCGTCAGACGCTCCCACGTGTTCGGGGCCGGGAGGAACCCCTCCGTCGTCACCGGAAGCGGATCCCCCCACAAGGTGGTCCATTTGATCGTGTTCACGACCTGGCCCACCTCCGGGAGCCACAGCTGATAGCCCAAGAGCCCGTGTCCCGACGGCGGCAGTCCCGTGGCCAGCGAGGCCAGCGACACCGTCGTGGTCGTCGGGAACATCGCATCGACCGTCGCCCGGAGATCCCGGCGCAGATCCGCGGCGCGGGGATGGTCGAGCTGCATCGCGCCGAGCCCGTCGAACAGCACGATCACGTACGTTCGCGCCGGCGGGATCAGCGCCGCCAGCTCGGGCCGAAGCCCCTGTTCGGGTCGGCCGGCCGCCGTGAGACGACCTTCGAGCTCGGTGACGACATCGACCAGCGATCCGCCGCCGTAGGCCGGCGGTACCAGGAGACGGGACACGGCGACAGGCTACCGGCCGATCCGGCGCCGGAGCGACGAGGACCGGCCGGCCGAACCGGCGGTCCCGTGAATTGGGCGGCGCGCGGGAAGCTCCTAGACTCCCCGCCCGTGGCCCCGGGCGGCCGGGGATGCTCATCGACGCGAGGGAACCAACGTGCTGAACCAGTACTTCGGTGACTACATCACCGTGGCCGTCTTCATGGCCGTGGGCGCCGGGCTCGTCGGCGGGGCGGTGTTCGCCTCGCGCATGTTGGCTCCCAGCCGACCGGGTGGATTCAAGGACATCGCCTACGAATCGGGCATCGAACCGGTCGGCGGCGGATGGAACCAGAGCCACATCCGCTACTACATCTTCGCTCTGCTCTTCCTCATCTTCGATGTCGAAGCCGTCTTCATCTTCCCCTGGGCGATCCGCCTGGACTTCTTCGCCGAACTGGGGAACGGCTACCTCATCCTGTCGGAGATGGTGGCGTTCATCGTCATCCTCGTCCTCGGGCTCGTCTACGCCGTGCGCAAGGGAGTGCTGCGGTGGGAGTGATCGAGAAGTTCGGGACACCGAAACCGCTGTCCTGGATGCTCAACTGGGCGCGGAAGTACTCGTTGTGGTACTTCCAGTTCGGCCTCGCCTGCTGCGCCATCGAGGTCATGGCCGTCTCCAGTCCCCGCTACGACTTCATGCGCTTCGGGATCATCCCCCTCCCCGCCTCTCCCCGCCAGGCCGACCTGATGGTGGTGGCCGGAACCCTCACCGACAAGATGGCGCCCGCAGTCAAACGGCTCTACGACCAGATGCCCGACCCCAAGTACGTGATCTCCATGGGATCGTGCTCCAACTGCGGCGGCCCCTACTGGGACTCCTACTCCGTCACGAAGGGTGTCGACCAGATCATCCCCGTCGACGTGTACGTTCCCGGCTGTCCTCCCCGCCCCGAGGCGCTCCTGGAAGGCATCATCCTCCTCCAAGACCAGATCATGAAGGAAGACCCGCAAGAGAAGTGGACCCAGGTTGACCGACGACCGGCCTGACGCCCCCGCCGACACCATGACCGACCCGCTGGAGGAGTACACGTCCTCCATGGCGGAACGGCTCGGCGCCCTCCGCTGGGTCGCCGAGTTCGGAACCGCGAGGATCTACGTCGAACGCGACGCATGGGTCGAGACGCTGCGTCGCGCCCGCGACGAGGAAGGACTGCCCTTCTTCTCCTGGCTGTCGGGCATCGACTGGGCGAAGGACGCCGCGGTCGGCGACGGCGTCGCCGACCCCGATGCGCTGACCGAACGGTTCGAGGTGATCTGCCGGCTCTCGTCGGTCGTCAGCGGGGACGCCATGCATTTCCTCGCCGAGGTCCCCAAGCACGATCCGGTCATCGACTCGATCGTCCCGGTCTTCGCCGGTGCCGCCTGGCACGAGCGGGAATGCCACGAGATGTTCGGGATCGACTTCCGTGGCCACCCGTACCTCGCCAAGCTCTACCTGCCCGATGGGTTCGAGGGGCACCCGCTTCGCAAGTCCTACCCTCTGCTCAGCCGCGAGGTCAAACCCTGGCCCGGCACCGTCGACGTCGAAGACAAGCCGTCGCTCGAGAACCCCGAAGCGGGAGCGCCACGATGACCGAGCTGATGCACCGGTCCGAGGTCGCCGTCTCCGTCGAGCTCCAGACGCCCGACATGACCCTCAACATCGGGCCACAGCACCCCTCCACCCACGGCGTGCTCCGACTCGTCGCCAAGGTCGACGGGGAGAAGATCACCGAGGTGGAGCCCGTCATCGGCTACATGCATCGCGGCTACGAGAAGCTCGCCGAGGTCCGCACCTACGCGCAGATGACGGCGCTGGTGAACCGCATCGACTGGGTGTCGGGCTTCGCCAGCGAGGTGCCGTTCATCGTCGCCGTCGAACGCCTCACCGGCATCGAAGCCCCCGAGCGGGCGCAATGGATCCGGCTCATCCTCACCGAGCTGTTCCGGATCTCGTCGCACCTCGTGTTCATGTCCAGCTACCCGCTCGAACTCGGCGCCACCACGCCGCTCATGTGGGCGCTGCGGGAACGGGAACGGGTCCTCGACCTCATCGAGTCGGTCACCGGAGGGCGGTTCCATCCGAACTTCAACCGCGTCGGCGGGGTCAAGCCCGCCGCCGGCGGCGGCTCCCAGACCAAGAAGGTCTCCCAGGATCTCCCCGCCGGGTTCTTCGACCAGACCCGGGCGGCCATGGACAAGGTCCTCCACGTCTGCGACGAGCTCGACGAGCTCGTCACCGGCAACGAGCTGATCAAGGCCCGCACCGTCGGCGTCGGGATCATCCCGGCGGACAAGGCGATCGAGTTCGGACTGTCCGGCCCGAACCTACGTGCCTCGGGCGTCGACTTCGACCTCCGCAAGGTCGAGCCGATCCTTCCCTACGACCAGGTCGACTTCGACGTGGTCACCGCCCAAGGCGGCGACTGCTACGACCGGTACGTGTGCCGCCTCGAGGAGATCCGCGAGGCCGCCAGGATCGTCCTCCAGGCCATCGACAAGATCCCGGCCGGTCCGCTCCAAGCGAAGGTCCCGCGCATCCTCAAGGTGCCCGAAGGCCAGGTCTACGTACGGCACGAGAACCCGAAGGGCGAGTTCGGCTACTACATCGTCTCCGAAGGCAGCCGGATGCCGTACCGGCTCAAGATTCGCTCCACGTCCTTCTCCAACCTCAGCATCCTGCCCTGGCTCCTCGAAGGCCAGCTCCTCCCCGACCTCGTCGCCATCATGGGCAGCCTCGACTTCGTCCTGGGAGACGTCGACCGATGAACTTCTGGCTCCTCCTCCTGGTCGAGATCGTCGTCATCCTCGTGGTCATGCTGGTCGGCGCCTTGGTGACCATCTACGCCGAGCTCAAGATCTCCGCCCACATGCAGAGCCGCATCGGGCCCTACTACGCCGGCGGGAAGTGGGGATGGGCCCAGCCGGCCGCCGACGGCCTCAAGTTCATGCAGAAGGAGGACCTCGTCCCCGCCGCGGCCGACCACACGGTCTTCCGGCTCGCCCCCTACATCGTGATCATGTCCGCGCTGGCCGTGTGGGTCGTCATCCCGTTCGGCCCCGACCTGGTGGTCCGGGATCTCGACCTCGGGGTGTTCTTCGTGCTCGCCGTCTCGTCGCTCAGCACCCTCGGTGTGCTCATGGCCGGATGGGCATCGGCCAACAAGTACTCCCTCATGGGTGGCCTACGAGCCGCCGCCCAGCTCATCGCCTACGAACTGCCCCTGCTGCTGGCGGTCGTCGCCGTCGTCGTTCAGGCCGGAACGATGTCACTCAACGGGATCGTCGCCGCCCAGGCACAGCCCTGGTTCACCGTGGGCGGGATCGAGATCTCCGCGCCGTTCCTCATCAAGGGCCAGATCATCGGCTTCGTCATCTTCATGGTCGCCGCGGTGGCCGAACTGTCCCGGATCCCGTTCGACATGCCCATCGCCGAATCGGAGCTGACGATGGGCTACCTCACCGAGTACTCGGGGATCCGCTTCACGATGTTCTTCCTCGGCGAGTACGCCTCGATGGTGGCCATCTCCGCCATCGCCGCCACCATGTACCTCGGGGGCTACTGGATCCCCGGGGTCCCCGAATCGGCCCTCAACGCCGTCGGGCCTTTCGTGCTCCTGGCCAAGGTCGCCTTCTTGGTGTTCCTCCTCATCTGGTTCCGATGGACATGGCCCCGCCTGCGGGAGGACCAGCTCCAGGATCTCGCCTGGCGCTGGCTCATCCCCCTCGGCCTGCTCAACATCGTCCTCGCCGGCATCTTCAAGGTGGTCCTCTGATGGCCTACGACAAGAGCATCACGTTCCCGTTCGCGGGTATCTGGAAGGGCATGTGGGCGACCCTCAAGGCGCTGTTCCGCAAGCCCCCGACGGTGTTCTACCCCGAGGTCAAGGAGGTTCCCGCCCCTCGAGCCAGGGGGGTCATCTCCCTCGACACCGACGCCTGCACCGTCTGCATGCTGTGCGCTCGGGAATGTCCCGACTGGTGCATCTACATCGAGGGGCACAAGGAAGAGGTGCCCCCGTCGAAACCCGGAGGGCGTCCCCGAAGCCGGGCCAAGCTCGACCGGTTCGACATCGACTTCGCGCTCTGCATGTACTGCGGGATCTGCGTCGAGGTCTGCCCCTTCGATGCGCTCTTCTGGAGTCCGGAATACGAGTACAGCGAGTACGCCATCTCCAAGATGCTGCATCCCAAGGAGCGGCTCACCGAGTGGCTCCGAACCGTCCCCGAGCCCCCCGCCCTGGAGTCCTGATGCACGTCTCCTTCGAGCAGTGGCTCACCGAGGTCGCCAACTACGTGTTCCTCGCGCTGGCGATCCCGACGCTCGTCGGCGCCTGGATGGTCGTCACCTCGACGAACATCGTCCGCGCCGTCCTCTACCTCGTCGTGACCCTCGCCGGATCTGCCGCACTGTTCATCATGCTCGGCGCCGAGTTCGTCGGATGGACCGTCGTGCTCGTCTACATCGGGGCGGTCATCATCCTGTTCCTCATCGGCATCATGATCACCAGGGCACCCCTCGGATCGCACGAGGAGCTGAGCCACCCGGCCACGGTGAAGATCCCCGCCGCCCTGCTGTCCATCGTGCTGTTCACCGTCGTCGCCTGGGCCGTCGCCGACGCCTTCGGCGGCCTCATCATCCCTCCCGACGTCGGCGCCACCCGCACCGGACAGCTCGCCGAGGTGATCTTCCAGCGGTTCGTGATCCCCTTCGAGGTCGTCTCCCTCGTGCTGCTGTCCGCCCTCGTCGGTGGCATCGCCCTCGCCCGCAAGGACGATCCGGAGGAACCCGCATGACCATCGCCCAGTTCGTCATCCTGGGAACGGCGCTCTTCTCGATCGGCCTGTACGGGGTCATCACCCGCCGCAACGCCGTGCTCGTCCTCGCCTCGGTCGAGGTGATGCTCGCCGCGGTGAACATCAACCTCGTCGCCTTCGACGTCTACCTGGCCGATCAGCTCTACGCCGGCCAGATCTTCACCCTGTTCATCATCGCGGTGGCCGCCGCCGAGGTCGGCATCGGCCTCGCCATCATCCTGATGATCTTCCGCAACCGCCACGACGCCGACGTCGACGAGCTCGACCTGATGAGGTACTGATGGTGCCGGCATTCGTTTCCACGCTGCTTCCGATCCTCGCCTTCGTCGCCGAGGAGGGAGGGGAGGGCGGCCACGAGGCCGCCGTCCAGGTCGGCAACGGCGGCGCCCTCGCCCAGTGGGCCTGGTTGATCGTCGTGGTGCCCCTCGTGGTGCCCTTCCTCATCGTGTTCTTCGGCAAGAAGCTGCCGTTCAAGGGCTGGGAGCTGGCCGTCGGAACGATGGGGTTCATCGGCGCCTACGGAACGGCGCTCCTCCTCGCCAATGCCTCGAGCCCGATCGCGACGGAGTTCACCCTGGAGGTCGGGCGGATCGGCTCGTTCGCCATCGAGTGGGGATGGGTCGTCGATGGCCTTTCGATCATGATGTACTTCCTCGTCGGCGTCGTCGGCTTCTTCGTCTTCGTGTACGCCAAGGGCTACATGGAGGGCGACATCCGGTTCACGTGGTTCTTCGCCGCCTTCACCCTGTTCGCCGGTGGGATGCTCGTGTTGGTGTCGGCGCCGAACCTCATCCAGCTCATCGTGGGCTGGGAGATGGTCGGGCTCGCCTCCTATCTGCTCATCGGGCACTACTGGGAGGACTATGCCAACGTCGATGCCGGCAACAAGGCGTTCATGACCAACAAGGTCGCCGACGCGGCCCTGTTCATCGGCGCCATCATCATGGCGCTGTCGGTCGGCTCGTTCAGCTTCGCCGACATGCTGGCCGTCGTGACCGCCCAGGATGCCTCCTCACCCCTCGCGACCTTCGGGTTCTGGGCCGGCCTGATGCTCTTCATCGGGGCGATGGGCAAGAGCGCCCAGTTCCCCTTCCACGTCTGGCTGCCCGACGCCATGGCCGGACCCACTCCCGTGTCGGCGCTCATGCACGCCGCAACGATGGTCACCGCCGGCGTCTACCTCCTCGGGAGGGTCTTCCCGTTCTACCTCGATCCCGCCGGCCTGTTCGGCGGGCAGGTGCGGGTGATCATCATGGTCATCGGCGGTATCACGTTGCTGTTCATGGGGCTCCTGGCGTTCGTCCAGGACGACATCAAGAAGGTGCTCGCCTATTCGACGGTCAGCCAGCTCGGGTACATGGTGGCCGCCATGGGAGCGGGTGCCTACACCGCGGGGCTGTTCCACCTGTTCACCCACGCGTTCTTCAAGTCGCTGCTGTTCCTGGGTGCCGGGTCGGTCATCCACGCCGTCCACTCCAACAACATGTCCGACATGGGCGGGTTGCGCAAGCGGATGCCGTACACCTACGCGACCTTCGTCATCGGCACCCTGGCCCTCATCGGCCTGTTCCCCTTCGCCGGCTTCTGGTCCAAGGACGAGATCATCGCCTCCCTCTACGAGGTGGGGATCGAGGGAAGCGGCACCGGCTGGTTCGTCTTCGCGCTCGCCGTCGCCGGCTCGTTCGTCACCGCCTTCTACATGGGTCGCGCCGTGTTCCTCACCTTCTTCGGCGAGTACAAGGGCCACGCCCAGCCCCACGAGTCGTCCAGGGTGATGACCTATCCGCTCATCGGCCTCGCCGCCTTCGCCGCACTCGCCGGTCTCCTCAACATGCCGGGGATCGCCACCCCGTTCACCTCCTGGCTCGCCGCGCGCCGGTTCCCGATGGGTGACGTCCACGCCCAGTCGATCAACTGGGGCCTCGTCGGCCTCGTCACCGCGATGCTGGCGCTCGGCGTGTTCCTGGCCTACCGCATCTTCTTCCCCGATCGGGTCACCCAGGCCGAACGCGACCGTTTCGAGATCCCCGTCCTGTATCCGCTCCTCCGCCACAAGTACTACATCGACGACCTGTACATGGACGGGATCGTCCGTCCCACGATGGGTCCGCTGGCGGGCGCCGTCCTGTGGGTCGACATGTGGATCGTCGACGGGATCGTGAACGGCGCGGGCGTGGTGGCTCGCGGGCTGGCCAAGCTCGTCCGGTGGTTCGACAACCGTGGCGTCGATGGCATCTTCAACGGCGCAGCCGCAGCCACCGGAGGGTCGGGGAGCGTCCTTCGCCTGTTCTTCACCGGCAAGGTCCAGCAGTACGCAGCACTCAGTTTCGCCGGCGTGGTCCTGCTCGCCGTGTTGTTCATCATCTTCTGACGGGAGGAGCGACGAGATGGAATGGTTCGACAACGGATGGGGTATCGCCCTGACGGTCTTCTTGCCGCTCGTCGGGGCGGTGGTCCTGCTGGCGATCCCGCGCGCCCAGGAGACGGCGTTGAAGTGGACGGCCCTCGTCTTCTCCGGAGCGGCGTTCGTCTCCGGCCTCGCCCTGCTGTTCCGTTTCGACTTCTCCCGTACCGGCGACATCCAGCTCGGCGTCGACCTGACGTGGATCGAGGCCATCAACGCCCGCTACCACGTCGGGGTCGACGGGATCTCCCTCCCGCTCGTCGTCCTGTCGGTGTTCATCACGGTCCTCGTGGTGCTCTACTCGTGGAACCACTGGCCCGAACCGCACAACCCGAAGATGCTGCTGGCGCTCATCATGGTGATCGCCGTGGGGATGACCGGCACCTTCGTCGCCCTCGACCTCGTCCTGTTCTTCGTCTTCTTCGAGGTGGTGCTCCTGCCGATGTACTTCATGATCGGCATCTGGGGTGACCGCGGCATCCGCCACGTTCCGCTCTTCAACTGGAACATCGAGATGCGCCTCTACGCGTCGCTCAAGTTCTTCGTCTTCACGCTGTTCGGTTCCGCCTTCATGCTCCTCGGGTTCCTCGCCCTGTACTTCCGCTCCGGGGACTTCCTCGATCAGCGGACCTTCGACATGCTCGAGCTGGCCCAGCTCGGATCGGCCGGCCGGTTCGCCGGCTCGTTCGCCTTCTGGGTCTTCTTCGCGTTGTTCCTCGGCTTCGCCGTGAAGGTGCCCATGTGGCCGCTGCACACATGGTTGCCCGACGCGCACACCGCCGCGCCAACCATCGGCTCGGTGATCCTGGCCGCCATCTTGCTGAAGCTCGGCACCTACGCCTTCATCCGCATCAGCATCCCGATCCTTCCCCAGGAAGCGAAGAACTGGGCCTGGCTGATCGGGGTCCTCGCCGTCATCGGCATCATCTACGGTTCGCTGGCGTGCCTCGCTCAGACCGACATGAAGCGCCTCATCGCCTACTCGTCGGTCGGGCACATGGGATTCGTGATGCTCGGCATCGCGACGCTGACGTCGATCGGGATCAACGCCGCCATCATCGGCATGGTCGCCCACGGTCTCATCACGGGGCTCTTGTTCTTCCTCGCCGGCTCGATGGCCCACCGCTACCACACCCGAGACATGGGTCGCCTGGGCGGGAACATGAAGCTGATGCCCGTCATGGGCGTCCTTCTCGGGTTCGCGGCCATGGCCTCCCTCGGCCTGCCGGCCCTCGCCGGCTTCTGGGGAGAGTTCATGGCGCTGATGGCGTCGTTCAACCCGCTCGCCGGTCTCGACCCCACCTTGTTCCGGGGCCTCATGATCGCCGGGGCGATCGGGACCGTGCTCACGGCGGGGTACATGCTGTGGATGCTGCGGTCGGTGAACTTCGGTGAGCCCAGCGACGAGTGGGTCGGCCACGACTTCCACGACGTGGACGCCTGGGAGTGGTTGGCGTGGGCGCCGCTCGTGATCGCCACGATCGCGGTGGGCATCTACCCCCGCATCGTCCTGGGCTTCACCAACGACGCCGTCACCCAGCTCGTGGCCCGGGCGTTCGGGGGCTGACGCGGTGATCGACTACCACGCCCTCGCACCCGAGCTGATCCTGGCGGTCACGGTTCTCGCCGTGCTCGTGGTGGATCTCGTCGTCCGATCGAAGGTGTGGGTCGCCGTCGTCGCGCTCGTCGGGCTGTTCGCGGCGTTCGTTCCGCTCCTCACCCTGGCGTTCTGCGAACCACTGCTGGGCTGTGCCGAGGTGACGCGCTCGATGTTCCTCGGGTCGTACGTCGTCGATCCGTACGCCCTCGTCCTCAAGGGACTGTTCATCGGCACCGCGTTCGTGGCGGTCCTCCTGTCGGTCGACTACATCGAGTCGGATCGCTACTACGAGGGCGAGTACTTCTTCCTGCTGCTGAGCGCCGCGTTGGGAGCGGTGGTCATGTCGTCGGCCCGGGACTTCGTGTCCATCGTCGTCGCCCTCGAACTCGTCTCAGGGCCGGGTTTCCTCCTCGCCGGATGGCGCAAGGCCGACGAGCGATCCAACGAGGCCGCGCTCAAGTTCTTCATCTCCGGCGTCCTGGCCCTGGCGCTGCTGATGTTCGGGGTGAGTCTCGTCTACGGCTTGACCGGCACCCAGCAGTTCGACCAGTTGGCGGTGGCAAGCGTCGAGTTCGCGGACCTGCCGCTGTTCACGATCGGTGTGTTGTTCATCCTGGTGGGCTTCGGGTTCAAGGTGTCCGCGGTCCCGTTCCACTACTGGACCCCCGACACGTACCAAGGGTCGCCGACGCCGGTGACCGCCTGGCTCGCCGTGGGCTCGAAGACCGCCGGGTTCGTCGGGCTGCTGTCGATCGCGTTCATCGCCTTCCCGGCCATGCGGGACATCTGGGGGCCGATCCTGTGGGTCGTGGCTGCCGTCACGATGGTGGTGGGCAACGTCGTCGCCATCAAACAGACCAACATCGTCCGGCTCCTCGGGTACTCGTCGATCGCTCACGCCGGGTTCATCCTCGCTCCTTTCGCGGCGATGGCGGGAGCGTCGGATGCCGCCATGTCACAGGCGTTCTACGCCGCGGTCGCCTACCTGCTCATATATGCCGTCATGAACCTGGGTGCCTTCGGCGTGGTGATCGCCGGGTTGTCGAAGGTCGAGAGCGCGGAGCTGTCGGACTGGTCCGGCCTGTACCGCCACTCACCGGGCCTGGCGGTGCTACTGGCCGGCTTCTTCTTCTCCCTCGCCGGGATCCCTCCGCTCGCCGGGTGGTTCGCGAAACTGGCGATGTTCCAGGCGACCATCGGGTCGGGGAACCTGTGGGGGTACTCGATCGCCGTGATCGCGGTGCTCAACTCGGTCGTGGCCATCTACTACTACGCCAAGCCGGTCAAGTCGGCGTTCTTCGACGAGGTCCCCGAAGGGATCTCGTCGGCGGCCACCCCGTCGGTGGCGTCTCCGGCGTTGAAGCTGGCGCTGGGCCTGTCCATCGCCGGTGTCGTACTGCTCGGGATCTTCCCCGGTCTCGTCGCCCAGCTCAGCCGCTACACGTCGGAGATCATCGCCGCGATCTTCTGAGCGGGCCGTGGTCCTGTTCCGTGCGGGTGGCTCGTTGCCGCTAGAGTGAACTAGCCCGTTCGGGCGCGGGTGGAATCCCCCCAGGGGGACTGGCCGCCGCCGGATCGTGGCGATACAATCACCTTGCTACGGAAAGTGGCGAGACGAACACCGAGGGGATGCCGGGCAGCATCCCCGAGGTAGGAAGGCACGGCGGCGGGATCCCCTCGGATCCCGGTCCGGCTCTGCCTTCCACAGGGATAGCGCACCGAGAGGTGCGAGGGGAGGCAAGGATGTTCACCAGCGTCGCAGACGGAGCGATCCGGAGAGGACGACGTGTCGCTGCGGCCACGTTCGCATTGCTGCTCGTCGTCGCCGTCACCGGGATCACCCCGGTGGCCAACGCGGCCACCGATGGCTCGGGCCAAGGGCAGGTCGCCGTGGTCGCGGCACCCTCGATCGACATCGAGAAGGCCACCAACGGCGTCGACGCCGACGTCGCTCCCGGTCCGAGCGTCCGGGTCGTGGATCCGGTGACGTGGACCTACGTGGTGACGAACACCGGCAACGTCCCGCTCACCGACGTGGTCGTCGTCGACAAGGCGCCGATCCCATCGTTGGACCCGACTCCCGTGTACGTGTCGGGTGACGACGGCAACGGTGTGCTCGATCCCGGCGAAGCCTGGACCTACCAGGCGTCCAGCGTCGCGTTCTGGGATTCCCGGAACCAGGGTCAGTACCGAAACGATGCCACCGTCACGGCCCTGTTCGGTGACACCGAGGTCTCCGATACGGACGCATCGCACTACCTGGGGACGTTGTACTGTCCGCAGACCGGCGACATCGTCATCAACCTCGGCGTCCCCGACGGCATCCCCGGCGAGCTCGGCGATCTTCCCGGGGTGCGGAAGGCCGGCCCGTTCGCGGCTCCGGTCCCCGCCGGGTACTACTCGGTCACGCTGGCGTCGTACGACGATCACATCGTCAAGGGCGGACAGTTCCAGGACGAGGAGCAGTACGCGATCCAGCTCTCCAACGATGGCGGTGTGCTGTACACCTCGCCCCTGAGCCCCGACATCCCGGAGAACCTCGACTTCGTCGTCTCCGAAGTGGACAGCCTCTTCTACCTCCCCGAGGCGGCCACGTCCTTGACGGCGCTCCACTCGTCCCTCATCGGCACCTCGACGACGATCAACAGCCTCGTTGCGCTGTGCGTCGCGTTCGACGTCGTGGCTCCGCCGGCGATCGGCATCGAGAAGGCGACCAACGGCGTGGACGCCGACACGCCGACCGGGCCCGCGATCGCCGTGGGCGACCCGGTGACCTGGACCTACGTGGTCACCAACGAGGG